>NZ_PGEX01000001.1:312702-625404 GCF_002797675.1 Hallerella succinigenes
CGTCCGCCAGAACGCGGCGGTCTCGGCTTCCATTACAAGTGGAACATGGGCTGGATGAACGACTTCCTTTCTTACATGCACCACGAACCGGTGCACCGGAAGTATCACCACAACTTGCTCACCTTCAGCATGGTGTACGCCTATTCCGAAAACTTCATTTTAGTGCTGAGCCACGACGAAGTCGTTCACGGCAAGGGTTCCATGTTGAACAAGATGCCAGGCGACAACTGGCAGAAGTTCGCCAACCTCCGCCTCGCCTACGCTTACCAGTTCGCCCATCCGGGTAAAAAGCTCAACTTCATGGGCAACGACTTTGGTCAGTACCGCGAATGGAACGAAAAGCAGTCCCTCGACTGGCACTTGCTCTCTTGGGAAACGCACGGCAAGTTGCACGAAATGTTCAAAACGCTTTCGCACATTTACAAGGACGAAAGTGCCATGTGGGAAGTCGACCACGCACCGGAAGGATTCGAATGGATTTCTTGCGATGACGCCGACAGTTCCATCGTTTCGTTTGTCCGCCGTGACGCACACGGTGCGATGATTCTCTGCGCCTTCAACTTCACCCCGGTTCCGCGTACTCCGTATCGCATCGGCGTTCCTGCACGTGGCCGTTGGAAGGAAATCTTCAACTCGGATTCCGAAATGTGGGGCGGTGGTAACATCGGCAACGCGGGTGAAATCCGTTCCGAAGATATTGGCTGGCAGGGTCGTCCGTGGAGCGCGAACATTCAGCTTCCACCGCTCGCAGCCGTTTTCTTCAAGTTCGTCGGCGAATAAGCCTTAGCGACTTTCCAAACAAAAATCCCGTTCGAATGGACGGGATTTTTGTTTGGAAAAAATTTCAAAAAATTGAATTCTCTTTTACTTTTTAAGCTCCACGCGAAACACGTCCGAAGCGGAAGTTCCGTAGAAAACGACCTGATCGAGCCAAATGTCCGCAGATTCCGTCACAAGGAAGTTGATCGTCTTGATATTTGTGGCAATGCTTGCCCAGGTCGCATCATCCCCTGGAACAGCGGCGACCTGCGTCCATTCTTCTGCAGAAGGAATGTCGAACTCCATTTCCCAAATCAGGGATTCCAAATCCGCATCCATTCCGGCGAACTGCATAAAAACGTGCCCCGAGCCTTTCACGTAGAACGTCACACTATCGACCTTCGAAAGATCGTAACCGTGCAGGCTGTCTTCAGAAGGCGGCGTTCCAATATTAAAGCCGACAAGCGCATACGGATTCTTGGCTGTCGAATCCATCGTGAAAGTTTCGTGCAAGCTCTTGTTCCCCGCATAAGCATCTTCCCGTGTCAAGCCGTGTTCCGGAAACGACGGCGAAATGACACTCGTCGAATCTCCGTAGGTGAACCACCAGCCACTGCCGGTCAGAGCGTAAAAGAGGTTCGTGCCGCGATTGTCTTCAAAGTCGTCAATCAAGACGCTGTCCTTAGACGGCGCGCTCAAAAAGACCACCGTTTCCTCGTCCGAAACAAGCCGGGACTCGTTCCAGTACAAGTAAGACGTCTCTTCTGCGGAAAGGATTGCGTAATCCCCAGCCGGAATTCCTTCAAAGCGAAACGAGCCGTCTGACGCCACCGGGGCCTTGTAACTAGTGCCGTACAGGTATACTTCCGAAGGAAGTTCCCCATTCTGTGCATTCAACGATCCCGAAAGCCTGGCGGGAGCGCGCACCGTATTCACAAGACTCGAATCGCCCGAAGCAAACGCAGAACGGGCAACACCTGCGTCCGAAGAAACTTCGACATGTCCGCCGTAATCCGGACGCTTTTCAAAATAAGCTGTACCCGTGGAATCGGAAATCGCGCTGTCCTGCACCACGGCAGTCGCACTCACCAGGCGAACTCGAGCGCTCGGAATCGGCATTCCAGCTTCGCCCTGAATCACCACGGCGAGACCGTTTTCGGTTTCATCCCAAATGCCACGCCCTGCAGTCGAATCGTTTGAGCACGCGCTTAAACCGAACGCGCCAAGCGCGCCGCAAAGCATCGATGTCCAAGCGAGACTTTTCATTTCTTTGCAACCTTTGTAAACGCCACCGGGAAAAAAGCAGAAGCGAGCCGCATCACACGATCCGGATTTTCGACCTTTTCCACTCGGGCGCGGATTTCATCCCTTGCTGTACTTAAAATAGCAAGACAATCGCGGAAAGCGTCAGCATCGAGCGCCATATTGATCACATTTATATCCCGAAGCTCTTTTGTATGTAATTCAAGGCTCTGCATGGCAAGTTTCATCGATTCCGACTGATACGCGTGCACTTGTAAATTTTTATAAGCAGAGCCCGTAGTGAGCTTCAGATCGGTCAACGTCCAAAAGCCTTCCTCGTCGCGCTTCGCAAGGCCAAGCGTTTCGAGCAACTGAACAGATTTTTTGGCGATATCCGCAGAAATCGGCGGAGATACCATTTGGCCGAGCGATTCGTAATCGTCCTTGACGTGGACAAAGCCTAGCAAGGTGCGAATGACGCTGTAATACCATTTGGAATAAAGTTCGAGCTGCGTATCTTGCAGTTTGCGACTTTTGGACCCCCGCAAGGCAAGAGCTTCTGCAAAAAGGCAACGTGTTTCGGATTCTCGACGGGAACGTCCGAGTTCCACAAGCTTCGTAAAATATTCCGCTTCACGGCCTTCGAGTTTTAAGTATTCCAAAAAACGCGGCAAAGCTTTTTTAGAAATGTGAAGTTGCTTTTGCAGAATGCGAAAAACCTGGCTCTGGTCGAGCCCCACCCCTTCTCCAAATACCTTATAAGAATACCACGGCGAAGCCGCCTTCCGATGGTCGAAATAGGCCAATAGATATTCCCGGTAATCTAAAAAGTTAAAAAGCGAAAGCTTTTCCATCTGTGTATCCAAAAATCACTTCTCCCATAATTTACACAAAAAAATTCGCCTCGCCATAAACAACCAGATAAAGGTTTTGCAAAGAATTTTGCAATTTCGCCCAAAACCGATTTATATTCATAAAAGACAACACCTTAACAGGGGAAAAATATGGCACTAAAAAAAGCGACAATCACCCAAAAGACCACCGCAAAGAAGGCTACAGCGACCAAAGCCTCTCCCAAAAAGACCAGTATCAAAAAGACTGCAACACAAAAAAAGACGGCTCTCAAGAAGACCGCTGCTAAAAAGACCTCAGCGAAAAAGACCGTTAAAAAGGTAAAGCCGATCACGATTCTCGAAAAGGCGGCGACCGACGATGCTCTCGACTACATCAACGCAGCCTGCGAAGCTCTCGCAAACAAAGGCGACATTTCGCCCAAGTCTCTCCAGGAATTCGCCATGCAGATGTTTGCATTCGGCGTTTCTTCAGGCGCAAGCGTTGCAATGCTCGACCGCTTTAGCGAAATGGAAGATTACCTTTCGCTCTAATGCAAAATGCAGTGCAAATTTTGAAAAATTTTGCTTAGGAGAAGCCTGGATTTCGGTCCGGGCTTTTTATTTGATTTTTTCGGCCCAGGTTTCAAGCTTTTCAGCGGTATAAACGCTCTTTCCCATTTGAAGCATCTGCTCCAGTTCCCCGCCGAGTTCCAGAATTTCCTTTGGGGAAATCGTCGAAGACGTTTTGGAAACGAGAAAGTCAAAGGCTAAAAATTCCGAGGCATCCGGGTCTAAAAATTTTTGCAAAACCTCTGTCACGTTCCGCTGTTTTTTGAGCAGGGAGCGGCGTGCAAAAGCGTAAACGCCTGTTTCGTGGAGCAGCAAAAGTTCAAAGCGTTCTAAGCCGCGTTCCTTGGGAATCACGGCGTTCAACAGAATGCGGTAATAGCGACCGTCTACGGAACAGGCCTCGCTCACGGCGCGTTCCAATGGATTCTGCGAAACGACTTTTTGGGTAAAAACCTGTACGGAAGTCTCCTTCTGCGGACGCCTGAACATTCTCCAAAGCACAGAACAAAGGAATACAAGCAACGCAATCAAAAATAAAGGAGCCATCATGAATACCAATATACAATCTTTGACTATTATTTAGGCATGCAGATTTTTTTGAAGCTCTTCATTCGCGATTACGAAAAAGCGAAGACGGCTCTCCGCGTAAACCTCATCAACGGAGATCCGCAGTACGTGCACACGTGGAATTCGATTGATTTTCTTTCACAGTCCATCGATTCTTATCCGCGCGAAGTCTTGAAGGTATGGGCAGAGGTCGGCGAGAATTTTGACATGGAATCCTTTGAAACCCATGCGAAGGAACTTTCCCAGATTCTCGGCTGCCTCGTGGAAACTTCGAACGGTTTTTATAAGAACGGAGAATTTACAGGGAAAGCCTTAGAATTTTCTCCCTGTGATATTTTGGCCGCCGTTGTCGATTTTCGCAAAATAAACCTGCAATTCTGCATCGACAAGCACTGCAACGGGTAACTATTCCCGTTCCGCGTGACGCTCTTTTTTCAAAGCGTACATGCGTTCATCGGCTTCGTGCAGAATTTCATCATAGCTGCGCGTTCCATCCGTTTTAGAAATGCCGACGCTCACCGAAACGTGCAAGCCACCCGATCGGAACAAAGACATCACCTTTTGGTTGAGCAATTCACAAGCGGTCGCCATTTTTTCTTCTGATATCGGCTTTTCCAAAATCAAGGTAAATTCGTCGCCACCCATACGGGAAATAATTCCTGTCGGGAAACATTCCTGCATGAACTTAGCAAAGTTCTGTAAAATTTCGTCCCCACGGCGATGTCCGTACTTGTCGTTCACCTCCTTGAAGTTATCGAGGTCCATGTACAAGAGCGTCATCGGACGTTTCGCGTTATTCTTCATGAAGTCTTCAAAATAACGGCGATTGTATAGCTGTGTCAGCGCATCGGTATTCGCCGCATTCAAAATCATCGTTTCGAAATTGCGCGCGATCGTCACATCTCGAAGAATGACAAAGTAGCCGGAAACATTCTGGAAGTAGTCGATGATTTCCTGTTCGATAACGATGAAGTGATGATCCTTGTTGCCGATCTGGAGCACGTATTCATGCTCGCGGGAATTCGTTTTCAGGTTTTCGCTGTCATCGCTGACCTGCGTCATATTCCTCTCAAGCCACAGGTGGAAATCGAAATCCTGAATTTTAGCCTTATCGATGCCTACGAGTTTCCTAAAGCAGTCGTTCATCTTCAAGGTTTTCCAGTTCACATCGCAAAGGATTAGCGGGAACGGAATGTTTTCCACCAGAATGGAAAGTTCAAGTCCCATATTACCGAAGTCCGTCACGTCCTTGGCAACGCCGACCGTACCTTCGATGTTGCCGAACATATCGTACAAGGGGGTCTTGTAAGTCTTGAGCTGCTTCATACCCTCGCTTGTCTTGAGCGGTTCGTCGAAAATGCAGGTTTTTCCCGCATTCATGGTGTCCGTTTCGGATTCCATGCAAACGAATTCGCCCTTCTTGTATTCCTCTTCAGAGATATCCCAGATGTAATAATGTCCGCGACCGCGAATGTCTTCTTTCGTCTTGTGAACGGTATTGCAAAATTCCTGGTTCACCATCATGTGTGCGCCGATTTTGTCCTTAAACCAGACAAGGTCCGGGACACTATCTATTGTGCTCTTGAGCAGATTCTTGTAATGCCATGCGTCAAATTCCGACTGGAAATGCTTGAGCAATTTTTGAAAACGCGCGCGTCGCATTTCCGCTTTTTCGTGGAGCGGCCAAACGTTTAACAAGCCATCGAAAAAAGTCTCCACCGCCGAAGATTCCCCAAAGAAAATGGCTTCGGAAAGTTTCCGCTTGTTCTGCAAAAAACAACAAGCTTCTTCCGCAGAATCCGTCATCAAAACTTCAAAAGCATCTTCCGATGCCTGATCAAAAGAAATCGAAGTGTCCCACAAAAGAGGTTTTTCAACAGCAAAAGAGCCCAATACACTCTTGTCTTCTGCCGAGTTTAAATGCAATGAAAAATTTAGTTTCATAGGCCCTTTCCTTCCCCTTTAAATAACTTTTCAACGATTTGAAGTCAAGATTTTCTATTTTATCAAATTGAAATTAGATTAAAAATAGAGGATTGATACCCAAGAGAGCCTATAAATTTACAGAATTTGAAAAAAATTTGGGCGTGAAATTGAACAAGATGGCTCTCGCCATCTTCCTTCCTGCAAAAATGCTTTGGAATCAAAGCCATTCAAAAAGAAGAACCGTTCATGCGGTAAAGCAACTTTCCGTTGTGAACAACAGCATTCCAATGTTTTTTGACTTCTTGAATGCGAACAAAGTTGTTCTGAATCGAAGAATGCAACTTGGACCGAGCAATAGGCCGTGCAATAGAACTTTTTACGTTGTTATCGACAGTTACATCGCCGATAAACAACACCGGTTCCTCGAAACAGTGATAGGCGGAGACTTTTCCATTTGCAAAAGCGATATTTTCCACATTCAAGAAAACGTGGTAATTTCCATTGTCAAGAGAAGTCGGAACCGAAATATCAAGTTCATGATTTCCGTCAAAAGTCGTCAAGGTATCCCCGCCGGAAATGGAAATTTTCCGGCTGAATACATTTCTAAAATCCAAATTCGGCAGCTCATAATCGAACTCAAAAGGGCAAACATCGAGCATACTCGAATCCATGTTTTGAACAAAGACGACTTTTGCAGCGACTTGACGGGTTAAATTTCCAAAGCCCACATTCTGAATGCGAAGCTTCGCTAAAAAAATTCCATCGTCGCCGATCGTATCGAGAAGTACGGATTCCCTTAAAACATAGCGGTAACCTAAGTGATCGTCGATGTATTTAAAACCGGTAACCGAGGAATCGTATTCAAAGTCCTTACCTTGGAACTTGACGTTTTTCCATGAATCAATCAATTCATGATTCCAGGCGATATTTAAATAACTTGTATGAGTCCGATAACCTTCGTAAGATAAATACTCCGGAGTGTTGATGACCTTGTAACCGGAAGCAGTTGTTAAGGCTTCCCCACCGTAAGGCGTGTGAACACTGTATTTTTCGAGCCAGGCGACGCCCTCTTCACGGCAAATCGATGTAGCGCAGTCCGCGCCCCAAGTTCCATAATCGTATTCGGTTCCCAAATAGCCATCGTTGAACATTCCCACGCGGTAAAGCGTATCGCCTTTCGCTTTTGCAATTCTTTGAAACGCATCGCCTTCGATGTAAAAATCTACTCCCCAATTTTCAAATCCCAGCACAGCGGCGGAATAGTTAGCGGTTCTAGTCAGTATTTTTAGTTCAGATGGGGTATTTCGAAGCATCAGATTTACCGCTTCTGCAACACGGGGATAAGTGATGCTCGTATCGCTGTGCATTTCGCCGTATGCTCCGTGCATGCCCATTTCGAGAGCGAGAATCACATCCGTATTTTTGGATAACACAGGCGCAAGCTGCTCCACATGGCGCAAAACCCATTTGTGTTCGGGAGTCACATTCCTTCTACCATTAAACCAAGGATCGTAACAAATGCGAACTATCACAAAGCCGCCATGATTACGGACATTGTCAAAAGTGGATTGAAGAGCATTCAAAGCGTCTTCGGTCAAATCTTGCGAAAAGCCCCAAGTCGTATCTCTTTTACCACCCGTGGAATCGATATTTATCCACGCTCGACTGCTAAATTCACTGATATCCGCACGCAAATGCAAAAGCTTGGGAGGATTTGTGACCGCCGTATTTCCGAACGGTTTTAAATGCAGTCCGCGATGATTATAAAATCCTCGATCAAAATTGGAAAGCGTTTGCCGCACATCTGTCGAATCGATTTTCTGCAAAACAAGTCCTGCTGCCCAAAGCGGTAACATTCCCCCAAGCACAAGCAAGATAATCACCCATTTTGCAAAACAAAGGCTCTTTGTCCACATACTTACAATATATCCTTTTTTGCAGAAAACGAGATTCCCGACGCCACAAGGAACGTCGTCGGCTGAAAGTTCCCCAAGAAATATTCATTCGGCTTCACCCGTTCCAGCGAATAGAACGTAGAAGACGCAAAGGCAAAAGCCCACGAAGCCACCGCCGCCGCGTACAAAAAGGCTCTCGACCGCAAATTCAAACCGTAATGCGAAAGGTAAAAGCCTGTCAGGTAAAAACCCGCAAAAGTCGTACAGCCCTGAATGCGAATATTCCTGTACAGGGTAAAATCCGCAAACATTTCAAGCAAATGGTTCGCCATCGGCAGCTACAAGCCGAAGTACATCGCCGTAAAGTTCTCGTTTTTTGAATTCCATCTTATCGATTCCACCCGGAATGACCATCGCCATACGAAATGGAATCGTAGTCATCCAAGGAATCATTTGCCCCGTATGAATGTTTTATGGGCATTTTTTTACGAGATTTCTTTTTATGAACAGGAGCAGCGCCATTCTGCGTTGTGACTTTATTTTCGTCTTCATTCGCCATGCAAAAAAAATAAATATTTTTACTCACGAGGTAATATTGTGAAGAATTTGAGTGAGAACATCCAGTACATTGGCGTTGACGATACCGACATCGACTTGTTCGAAGGCCAATACGTCGTGCCTGCAGGCATGGCATACAACTCTTTTTTGATCCAAGACGAAAAGATCGCGGTCACCGATACGGTAGATTTTCGCAAGGTCGCTGACTGGGAAGCTAACCTTGAAAAGGCTCTTGCTGGCCGCAAGCCCGACTACCTGATCATTCACCATTTGGAACCGGATCACGCCGGCGGAATCACGCGCTTTGTGGAATTGTACCCCGAAGTGACAATCGTCGCGAGTGCAAAGGCTTTCGCCATGCTCCCGCAGTTCATGGAACTCCCTGCAGAAACCAAAAAGCTCGCCGTCAAGGATGGCGACACGCTTTCCCTCGGCATGCATACCCTGCAGTTCTTTACCGCCCCGATGGTCCACTGGCCAGAAGTCATCTTTAGCTTTGAACAGAGCGAAAAGGTGCTCTTTTCCGCAGACGCCTTCGGCAAATTCGGCGTGTACGACGCCGATCCAGATGACTGGGCATGTGAAGCCCGCCGATACTACTTTAACATTGTCGGCAAGTACGGCGCCCAGGTGCAGGCCGTTCTTAAAAAAGTGGCGCCTCTCGGAGTCCAAACGATTTGCCCACTCCACGGACCCGTTCTCGCCGAAAATTTGGAATATTACTTGGGCAAGTACAACACCTGGAGCAGTTACGTCCCCGAAGACAAGGGCGTTCTTATCGCCTTTACCTCGATTTACGGGCATACCGCCAAGGCAGCCGAAGTCCTTGCCAAGGAACTGGAAACAGCCGGAGTCGAAAAAGTTGTGGTTTCGGATCTCGCCCGCAGCGACATGGCGGAAGTGCTTGAAGACGCTTTCCGCTACGACCGCATGGTGGTCATGGCCCCGACTTACGATGCAGGCGTTTTTCCGGTGATGGAAGAATTCTTGAACCACCTAAAATCGAAAAACTACAGCAACCGCAAAGTGGGCGTTGTCGAAAACGGCTCCTGGGCTCCCATGGCCGCAAAGAAAATGACAGAAGCTCTTTCCGCCATGAAGAAAATTACTTTATGCGAAACCACGGTGAGCATCAAGAGTGCCCTGAATGCGGATTCCACCGCGGCGCTGAAGCAGCTTGCGAAGGAATTGGTGTAAAGCCTAGGGGTTACTTGCGAAAGCGAGCGCCCCAAACCTTGTGTTGAGTCATATACGGCTTTCTGCAACCGAAGGCAGACTTTCCTCCGGCGACATCTGATTTTTAACCGCATGCGTTTGTGACGTTTCTTATTTTTGATGCGAACATACACGCTTAAAATTCTCTCTAAGAAGATAAATAATGATACTTGTTCTCATCATGCTCATCGGGCTTCTACTTCTGATTCTCTACACCTATTTCCGTAAGTATTCTCTTCGACAAATTCTACACATGTGCGGACAAGGCATTTTTACCACAAGAGGAATTCTTCGTTTATTTATAATGCTCGGTATATTGACCGCCTTGTGGCGCGCAAGCGGAACGATTCCTCTTTTAGTCAATTATTCGTTGCACTTGATTCACCCCGAAGCCTTTTTACTCATCGCATTTCTGTTAAACGGTGCCATGTCACTTTTAACGGGGACCGCTCTTGGTACGGCCGCAACGATCGGAGTCATCTGTGCCAGTGCTGGGCACGCTCTCGGGATTTCTCCCTGTTGGACAGGAGGCGCCATTCTTGCCGGGGCCTATTTCGGGAACCGACTTTCACCGATTTCTTCCATGGCTCTTCTTACGGCAAATCTGACGCAAACCGATATTTATAAAAACGTGCATCGAATGCTTCGAACGACCTGGCTTCCGCTGTTGCTCAGCTGCGGCATTTATTTGACTGTTGGTTTCAGCGGAATTTTTCAAAGTGATTCAGGAAATTTTTCTGCAGCAGATTGGCAAAGCCTTTTCGCTAGAGAATGTTCCCTTTCGCTGTGGAGTGTCTTGCCCGCCGTCTTGATGCTTGCGCTTTCGATTTTCAAAGTCCGATCTTCACGTGTTTTGCTGCTCAGCGCCTGTGCGGCGATCCCAGTCGCATTCTTTGCGGAAGGACATTCCTGGTCGAGCCTTTTGAAAATGCTGGTCTTTGGCTACACGTCTTCTGTGCCGGAGCTTTCCAAGATGATGAATGGAGGCGGACTCGTTTCGATGAAGAATGTTTTTTGCATCGTCCTGATCGCAGGCTGCTTTGGCGGAATTTTCAAAGGGACCGGGATGCTTTCGCCGCTTCAAGGCTTCATTTTCAAGATTTCACAAAAGTCAAATTCTTTTTTCGCTAAACTTTTAACCTCGATTTTTGTAGCCTGCATTACATGCAATCAGACGCTGACCATTATTTTGACGCATCAGCTGTCAGAAAATATTCCGAGTCAAGATCCAGCGTTGGATCTTTATGATTCCGCTGTTATCGTAATTGCGCTTGTCCCGTGGTCCGTAGCCACAGCCATGATTTTATCGCTAGCAGGGACGCCCTCTTCATCGGTTCTATGCGCTTGTTTCCTTTACCTTCTCCCGCTTTCTCATCTTGTCCATTTTGGATGGCGAGCACAAGGACACAGTAAACTTTAGTTTCCTTGTTCTCGCGAGGCAAGAAATATGACCAAGAGCTTAGATTAGAACCGGAGCGAGGTATTTGGCGAGCGCATAACCGCCCAAAACAAGCCAGACATACAGAATCGTCGCCAAAATGAACGGTTTCGGTCCTGCCTGTTTGAATTTGTCAAAACTCGTTTCCGTTCCAAGTGCCGTCATTGCCATCGAAAGGAAGAACGTATCCACTGTTTCGATTCCGTGCAACAAAGTCGGACTCAAGAAATCAAACGAATTGAAAATCACCACGGCGAGGAATCCGAACGCAAACCATGGCACGGCGATTTTCTTTTTTCCCGCTTTGCCGTCTGTATCTCCCAAACGGCCAGCCACAAAAAAGGCGAGCACGAGCAAAACCGGCACCAGATACATCACACGGATCATCTTCACAATGATCGCATTGCTTGCGATGACCGCATCTCCCGTACCGTTGCCAGCCCCCACCGCATGCGCCACTTCATGAATCGTCGAACCGATATAAAGCCCAGCCTGTTCCGGCAAAAGGTCCAAAACGCCATTGCGGTAAAGAATCGGGTAGAGGAACATCGAAAGCGTTCCAAAGAGCACGACCGTCGAAACGGCGACCGCCGTCTTGTAAGGCTTGGTCTTTAACGCCGCTTCCGCCCCAAGAACCGCAGCCGCACCGCAGATTGCACTTCCGCAAGACGTGAGCATCGCCGTTTCCTTGTCCATCTTCAGCAAGCGCGAACCGATCAAGTATCCACCGCCAAGCGTTACTATCACAATGATCGCATCAATCACCAAAGCAGGCGCGCCAACCCCCACAATCTGCGTTAAAGTCAACCGGAAGCCGTACAGCACAATCCCCAAACGCAAAATCTTTTTCGAACAAAAGGCAACGCCCGAAGTCCAAGAGCTCGGCATCCCCTTTCGAAGCGTATTCGCATACACAATCCCGAGCAAAAGTCCCACAATCAGCGGACTTAAAGAAAGCGCCTTGACCGCAGGAATTCCGGCGATGACAAAAGCCACGCCCGTGATGAGGGCTATCCAAAGAATCCCATGAAAAAAGTCCATTTTATCTTTGCCAAGCATATTCACCTCGCTTGCTAGCTTCATTTTGCAAAACAAAACTTAGCAAGAGATCCTTTTAGCGGGAAGTCTCCACTTTGGAATAGTCCATAATCATTTGGTTATACTAAAGTTCTTTTTTGAAACGATTGACGAACTCAATAAAAGTCTGCACCAACGCCGGAGATTTGCCAAGCCTTTCCAAGCAAGAGAAGTACCGCGGCATCGAAAAGCTTGTAATGTCCACTACTTTGAACGTTCCCTGCAAGAGTTCCCGGTTGATCGCCCGCACAGAAACGATTCCTGCCGCATGGGAATTTTCCAAGTATCGTTTGATGCTTTCGGTACTGCCCAGCTGCATTTGAACATTCAAATCGCCAAAAGAAATTCCCCGCGACTCTAGCGCATGCTGAATGACTTCGAGAGTCCCCGATCCGTCTTCACGCAAAACGAGCGGTGTCACCTTCAACTCGTTCAAGCTGATTTCATCTCGCCGCGTCAAAGGGTTTTTCACATGCGCCACCAGAACGAGTTCATCTTTTAAGAAAGGCGTTACCCGAAGTCCTGCAGGTTCCGCATTGCTTTCAATAAAGCCCAGATCGATTTGACGTTCTCGCAGAGCATTTTCGATGACCGTCGAATTTTCGTTCTGCAAAGAGATGGTAACCTGGGGAAATTTTTCGTTGAACTTGGCTAGAATCGGCGGAAGAATGTACTGGGCGATTGTCGTACTCGCGCCCAACCGAAGCGTTCCCGCATGCTTTTGCTGCAAAAGTCCAAGCTCGTAATTCAACGCCTCATACGATTCCAGGATCTGTTCTGCATATTTTAAGAAGACTTCCCCTTCGCGCGTCAAAAGAAGCTTGGAACCGGCCCGTTCAAAAAGGCGAACCTTCACATCTTCTTCCAGTTCATGAATCCGTTTGGTTACAGCAGGCTGACTGATACCGAAACGCTTTGCCGTCTGCGAAAAATTCAACAGCCGTGCTGCCATCACAAAAACTTGGAGCTTCAAATCGTTCATAACTAAAAGTAATAGTCACTCACAACCGTTTCCTATTTCTTCATCCACGGGAAGATCTTGTTCATCATCGAGTGGAAAGTATCCTTCTTGTCGAGAACCTTCGGAATGTCCATCGCCTGCGTTTCCGAAATGGTTTCCGCGATGACTTCGGTCGTTTCTTCTGCAATCTTTGCATTTGCATTTTCCGGCACCCACGGCTGTTGCACGTTGCGTTCCCAATCCACACTCGGCGTAGTCGGAGCTGCGGCAACGATCGGAAGGCCGAGAATTTCACGGGCGCGATTCAGAGCGGCGTCAATATTTGCAAGCACGTTCTGTTCACCGATATCCCTTAAAACTCCCGCCTTCGAAAGTGCAACGATCGGCTGGGAATGCACACCGGAAAGCAAAAGCTGCGTTCCCTGGGCACGGCACTTCATAAGCAAGCCTTCGATCATCTGAATGCCCGCAGCATCGATCGACGGCACCTGACGCATACGAAGCACCAAAATCTTCGGGTGAGAGCTAGTCATATCCAATGCGGTCTTGAACTTTTCTACCGCACCAAAGAAGAGCGAACCCATGATTTCGAACACGGCAACACCCTGCGGAACCTGACGGCTAGCAATGTTGTTCGGGTCCGCCAGTTCTTCATCGTGCTCCTGAAGTTCCTGCGTCACACATTCTACTTCAGCCACATCCGACATGCGACGGATAAAGAAAATCGCCGCAAGCAGCACACCGACTTCGATTGCAATCGTCAAATCCATCACCACGGTCAGCGCAAACGTCACCAAAAGAACCGTGACATCGCTCTTCGGAGCGCCCTTCACCAGCTTCACAAAGTTCTTATAACCACACATGTTGAAAGCCACCTGGAAAAGCACCGCAGCGAGAGCCGCCATCGGAATCATTTCCGCATACTTACCAAAGATCAGCATGATGAGCAAAAGAATCACCGCATGCACCAAACCGGAAATCGGGCTCACCGCACCGTTCTTGATGTTCGTCGCGGTACGGGCAATCGCACCCGTCGCCGGAATACCGCCAAAGATCGGAGAAAGCACATTTGCAATACCCTGACCGACAAGTTCCGTATTCGAACGGTGACGCGTACCCGTCATACCGTCCGCCACGACTGCGGAAAGGAGGGATTCAATCGCACCGAGAATCGCGATCGTAAGCGCCGGTTGGAACACCTGACGCATCATATCCAAACTGATGTTCGGCAAATGCGGAACCGGGAAACCCGTCGGAATGGAATTTTTGGAACCGATGGTCATCACGCCATGTGTTTCATCCCAGCCAAGAACCTTCACAATCACGGTCGCCACGATAATCGCAATCAAGGAGCCCGGAATCTTCGTCGTAATCTTCGGCCAAACAAGGCAAATCGCCAAAGCCACTACACCGATCAACACCGAGAAGACGTTCGTCGTCATGAGCGACTTTGCATAAAGAGCGAGCTTGCCAATCGCATCTGCCGGTTCCGAAACGCCTGCGCCAAACTGCAAACCCAAAAAGTTCGGAACCTGACCCAGAGCGATGATAATCGCAATACCCGCCGTAAAGCCCACCGTCACAGGGAATGGAATAAATTTGATTACCCCGCCAAGCTTTGCCACGCCAAAAATAACCAGCATGACGCCCGCCATAAGCGTCGCCGTCGCAAGGCCATCGTAACCGTATTTCGCCACGATGCCGTAAACAATCACAATGAAAGCGCCCGTCGGACCGCCTATCTGGAAACGGCTACCGCCAAAGAACGAAATAGCAAAGCCCGCAATAATCGCCGTATAAAGCCCCTTTTCCGGACCCACGCCCGAAGCGATCGCGAATGCAATCGCAAGCGGCAAAGCGAGAATGCCGACAATCAAACCGGACATCAAATCCTGGGTGAATTTTTGCTTGGAGTATCCCTTGCGCAGGGATTTAAAAAGTTCTGGTGTATAATGGGGCAGCATTGACATGATGCGCCAAATTTAGAAAACGGCACTTTTGTTTTAAAGTGTTTACAAGCTCTTTTTTTTAGGGACGAAATTTAGAGAATGAGCTTATCGAAATCGATATCGGAAACCTGCTCCGCAATGATATCCGGCTGTCGAGCAAGCCTTTGGACGTCTCGGTACTTGGTTTCGCCACAGAGCACCAGAGCAAAATGGCAGCCCGCACGTTGAGCAAGTTCAAAGTCCGTGTACAGGCGATCGCCCACAAAAAGAATCTGTTCCGGCGGCAAATGATCCATAATAGGAGAAAGCATTTCCGGATTCGGTTTGCCAAAAATGCGGGACGGTTCGCGACCGGTCGCCGACTTGAACATCGCCATGAAGCTTCCAATGTCCGGAACGGGTCCGAGTTCATCGGGGCAAACGAAGTCCGCATGCGTCACCCAGAAATCCGCACCGCGTTCGAGTCTCCACGCAACTTCGCAGAGTTCCCTATAATTAAAGGAAGAATGGTAAGCGACGAGCACGAGTTCCGTTTTATCCATTGGAGCATGCAAGTCCAAGCTCGGATCTTCCGCAGCAAACCATTCAACCACTTCCGGATTCGCGAACAGGTAAATGTTCTTGATTCCTTTTTTGTGAATTTCCGAAAGGGCGAAAGTCATCGCCGAAAGGATACGGTCCTTGGACTGAATCGGCAGACCCATGCGCAAAAGACGGTTCGTATAGAACACGAGCGATTTACTCGTATTATTCGACATATAATAGACAGGAACCTTCTCGGCGACCTTCTGAACCGTTTCCACGGCCTTCGGATAAGGTTTTCCCGAAAGGTAGAGAGTTCCGTCTAAATCGAATGCGACAGCCTTAATTTGCATAGTGGATTGAATTTAGTATTTATTTTTGGGGCATGAAATCACCTGATACCCGTTTTTACGTTCCTGAGCTTACCACAGGCACCCTTTCCCTTTCGGGCGAAGAAAGCGCCCACGCGATTCGCGTTTGCCGCGCCCGCCCGGGAGACGTTCTGAACCTGACCGACGGAAAAGGACACTTTGCGAAAGGCATCGTGGAAAAAGCGGACGCAAGAGATTGCCAGCTAAAAATCGAAATGCTTGAAACTTCCGACCGTACAAAGCCGAAGTTGCATCTGGGACTCGCCTGCCTCAAGGACGATGCAAACGAAGAAGTCGCCTTGCACGTGAGTGAAATGGAAGTCGCAAGCATAACGCTTTTGCGCACGGAACATTCCGAAGAGCCGAAAGATTCCAACTTGCAGAAAGTCGTCCGCCGTTGCGAACTCAAGGCACTTGTCAGTTTAAAGCAGTCGTTAAAGGCTTGGCTCACCGAAATCCGCGGCCCGATTCCGTTTGAAGAATGGTTAAAGGCTTATGACGGCGATATTATCCTTTGCGATATGGACGGCGAAGATTCCATCGGCGAAGTGACCAAGGATACGACTCTTCTCGTCGGACCGGAAGGCGGATTTTCCCATCAGGAAATTGAAAAAATCAAGGCTTATTCCCGTGGCGAAGTCAAACTTTTAAAACTGGGAAAGACCCGTTTACGTGCGCGAACCGCTGCCATCGTGGGCATCGGAAAGATGGTCTAAATCCAAATCAGAACAGTTCTGTTTGCAGGCTTTTCGGGTGGAAGCTCTTGCGGTGTTCCGGCGTCATGCCGAGTTTGCGAATGCCTTCGAGGTGCGCCTTGGTGCCGTAGCCCGCATTCTTTTCAAATGCGTAACCTGGATACTTTTGGGCGAGATTATCCATATAGCGGTCACGGTAAACCTTGGCAAGAATCGAAGCGGCAGAGATGCTTGCGACGCGTCCGTCGCCTTGAATGATCGCAATCTGGTTTTCTTCGGGGACACCGCGGATCTTTAAGTTTCCATCGACCGCAATCAGAAGCTTTGTTTTCTGCGGAAGCAGCCCCTTGACTTCGATCGGGAGCTTTGGTTTTGAAGCCTTAAGGCCTGGAAATCCGAGAGCGCTTAACGCGCGTCGCATGGCGAGGAAGTCCGCTTCGAGAATGTTGAATTCATCGATTTCTTCGGCGCTCGCACTGGCGATGGCGTAGCAAAGGCATTCCTCTTTAACGGCATCGAACATGGCTTCACGCTTTTTTCGGGTGAGCTTTTTCGAATCGTTTAAAGAAGAATCTCCTGTCGGATTTTGGAGGACCGCGGCGCAGACGACGACTGGCCCTGCGAGAGGTCCACGGCCCACTTCATCGATGCCGATGATGCAGACGTTCGGATAATTTGTGCGCAAGGCGATTTCCCCTTCAATCGGGGTCGTCGTGTTTTCTAAAAATTCAGGCGGTTTGAATTTCATCGTATTGCCCAAGTGTTATCGCAAAGAAGTCATAAAGACCGTGCGTAGTCACGGAGCGTCTTCCAAAAAAGAGCGTGTTCCTGCACAAGGACGCGAGCGGCAAGATCTTCGGGGCTGTCCGTTTCAAGGACCGGTACCTTCGTCTGCGCGAGCGTTCTTCCACTGTCGATTTCACTTGTCACTAGGTGAATGGTCGGGCCGCTTTCCTTTTCGCCAGCGGCAATGACCGCCTGATGCACACGGATTCCGTAAAAGCCTTTACCACCGTACTTCGGAAGCAGCGCCGGATGCACGTTCAAAACGCGATCCTTCATTTTGTCGAGGAATGAATCCGGAATCTTTTTCATATAACCGCAAAGGGCAACGAGATCTACCGGGAGCTCTTCCAAAACATTCAACAACGCCTGTTCGTAATCCGCTTCATTCGGATGCGTCTTCGAAGAAATATGGTAAACCGGAATTCCATGTTCCTTGGCACTCTGTGCCGCACCGCAATCCGCATTGTTCACAATTAAAAATTCACAGGAACCTTCCAAGGTTCCATCTTCCGCATGGGAAAGGAGGGAGCGAAAATTACTGCCACCACCCGAAGCAAATGCACCAAACTTAAACATGCGCCAAAAATAACTTTTCTAAATTAATTGCGAAATAAAATATCAACAACCATAGGAAATCTCCTCATGACATTTGATAAATATCTCGAATCCGCCAAGTTGCACGGCAACGTGAAAGACTTGATGACCAAGGGTCTCGCCGTGGAATTCATTCAGCCGTGGTACACCCCTCTCACCACGACTCCGGCAACAACGGGTATTGCCGTCGGCGGTATCGGCAGCACATATACAGTGACTCCGGCCGGTACGACTCCGGTGACTGGCCTGATTCCGGGCGTTCAAGTCCGCACAGAAAACCCGAACGACATGCGCCTGCAGAACGCTTTCTACCGCGAATCCGTGATCGACAAGAAGGCTCCGCTCGCCATTCGCAGCTTCTTTGAATTCTGCCGTAAAAATCAGTTCTACACCTTGAAGGATGCACAGGGCAACGCTCTGTTCGAATGCAAAAACGAAAAGGAAACCTTGAAGAAGGTCGAAACCGTTCTCGCCGACAAGAAGTTCTGGGAAACGAACAAGGACGCTCTCCTCCGCTGGCACACGGAATTCAGTCCGCGCACGCAGGCGATGATCGAAGCCGGCATCACGACTTCCCCGGAATTCAACCGTGCTGTTCTCATCGACTTTTTCGACGGCGAACTCGGCGAAAAGGTCGAAAGCAAAGGCGCTCTTACCGGCGCATTCGGCGACGAAACCGAATTCCTCGGCGAAAAGGGCTATGACGCTCAGAAGATGGATTACACGGCAGAATATCCGCTTTCCCGCACCCAGTACAAGGGTCAGAAAGGCGTCCAGATTACCCGTTACCAGTACAGCTACGTTCTCCCGAACAACGAACGCATTTCGAGCCTTCCGGTGAGCGCCACCCGTTACGAACTCGTGAACCCGACAAAGCAAGTCCGCGAAGTGACGCTCGTGCAGATGCAGGAAAACTACTGCGGTTACCAGGTTCGCAAGGATCGTGAAAGCGTCCAGGACTCTTCCTTTGTGCTCGTCCCGGCCGCTCGTGATCCGATGGGCGTCGAATTCAATTCGACTCTCGCCGACGGTCGCATGGTGAAGGGTGTCGAATTCTTCAACAAGAACGTCCTTTCCGAAAGCGACTTCGACGGTTGCATGGGCATTTCCGCTACGTGGAATCCGAAGGACGATGTGAACGTCACCACGAAGCCTCTCTTCTACCGCAACGATCAGAAGACGGTTCTCGCAGGCGCCCTCCACAGTGGCCGCGTTTCGCAGACCTTCGTAAAGAACGTTTACAGCGGCCGTGAAACCGTCGCTGGTGCAATCGTCGCCACGATCCGTTTGAAGCCGAAGGCAAAGGCTACGGTCCAGTTCAACACGGTCCTCGACTTTGCACACATCCGCTTCCACGGTGCACAGGAAACTTTGAAGAAGTACACAGTCTTCTATCCGGAATCCTTTGGCCGCGTCCAGGCGATGCTCTCCGAAGCTCTAAGCTTTGACGCTGAATTCGAAAAGACCTTTGGTGAAGCTTACCGTGCACTCGCTCCAGAAAAGGCTTTGGCAAAGCTCTTCCCGAAGGACAAGAAGAAACAGGCGGAATTCCGCTCCCTTGCACTCAACACGCTGAGCTTTATTCCGGAAGCCACGGTCTGGGACAAGGACGACAACTTTCTCGTTCGCGAATGCGCGGACTATCCGTTCTTCAACTCTCTCGACGTTTACTTTTACGGCAGTTTCTCGCTCCTTGCCCTTTTGCCGCGTCTCGATGGCGAAGTGCTGAAGCGCTTTGGCGATGCAATCCTCGCTGAAAATATGACCCGCCGTCGTCACCACGAATATGTGAACCATCCGTATGCAGACCTTCCGCAGGCAAAGCTCGAAGGTCCTCTCGCCGTGACCGGCGCCGTGATTCACGACCTAGGAAGCCCGTTCGTTCCGCATGCCGACGCTTATGACTGGCATAACGTAAAGGAATGGAAGGATCTCGCTCCGAAGTATGTGTTGATGGTTCTCCGTCATTACAAGTTCACTGGTGAAAAGGCAGTCGTCGACGCTTGCAAGGACGCTGTCTACGCCAGTATGGAATATCTGGAAAAGATGGTCGCCGAAGGCGAAAACTTCCCGCTCACCCACGGAACGGACGACACCTTCGACAACCTTTCTTCGAACGGCATTTCCGTTTACTGCGGTTCCCTCTGGATCGCCGGTCTCCGCGCTGCGGCCAAAATCGCAGAACTCGAAGGCGATTCCGCACGTGCCCTCGACTGGAACAAGAAGGCCGACGAAGCGGAAGCCGAATTCCACTCCGCCCTCTGGGATGAAAAGGAAGGTTACTTCCACTTCTTCGCGACCCCAATCGAAGCGCAGGACGTGAACTTCGAAAACTTCGACAAAGTCGTGGAAGCTCTCGCCGACCTCGTCCCGCTTTCCGGCAGTGACACGCAGAAGCTCCGCGAACTGAACGACTGGCTCGACTTCAGCGAAATTCCGGAAGACGAAGAACTTTCGAAGCTTGAACTCCGTAAGTGGAAGAAAACCTGGCTTTACAGCACCGCTCCAGAAGCCTTCACGGATTCCTTCAAGGCAAAGATCGATCTCGATTCCGACGACGTCTTCGCCGACTCGATGCTCGCCGACACCTATCTCCGTCTCCTCGACTTGAAGCCGATTACCGACGAAGAAAAGGGCGCACGTACTCTCGACCGCATCTTCAAGACGAACTACAAGAAGAATTCCCCGCTGCTCGGTGCCGCAAACCTTGTTCACAAGGACGGTTCCCCGCTCGACGAATTCAACTTCCAGGCTCATGACGTTTGGATCGGTATTCAGTACAGCATCGCAAGCGGCCTCATTCTGCACAAGAACTTCGATGAAGCCCGTGACCTCGTGGAAAGCATGGTCCAGAACCTTTATGAAGAAGCGAAAATCCCGTTCGCTGCACCGGAAGGCTTCAACGGTTCCTGCCGTCTCCACGAAGACACTCTCGAAAAGGCTGGAGTTTCCGCTTCCGCAGCCAAGACGCTCATCGCCGAACTCGTGAAGAAGAAAGCCCTTCTCCCGGATCAGCGTATCGCTCCGACTCTCACGACGAACCTCTCTTCGTTCAAGAAGTCCTACGGCGCTCTTGCGAAGAAGGCTAAGATTTCGGAAGAAGACCTGTTCACGCTGCTCCACAGCACGGCACTCAAGTACACGGCCGGTAAGTATTTCCGTCCGGGCATGGTGTTCGCCCTGTTCGAAGCTCTGAACAAGTAATTCGGAATTGAAAAATTCAAAAAGCCTCCCCGCTGAACTGACCCCAAAAAGTTGGACGGTTTAAAGTGGGGATAAAACGGAGTTATGAGTCCGGTATTGCACCGGGCTCATTCCTTTTAGGCGCTGTTTTATTCGGTCATTGTTGTAATACGATATATCAGGTGTAAATAAACTGGAAGCCGGAGTGTCTGCGGAAACAGGGCATATTCCGTAGGGTTTGAGGTTTTAAAATGAGGAGATTCTAGATGAAAACGATTCAGAAAATTGGCTTGGTGAGCGCGGGCTCAGCCCTGTTTGCCTAAAAATATATTTCGGGCTAATATGCTTTTGGCAAAGCTCAATCGGTTTCTTGTTTCCTTTAGAACTTCATCACGAGAATCGTGATATCGTCTGCCTGCGGTGCGCCGTGAGCAAAGGACTTGAGCTCTTCGAGAAGCGCCAAGCGGATTTCGTTTGCAGACAAAGCCTGGTACTTTTCGACAAATGCCTTCAAGCGTTCAAGGCCGAACATTTCGCGTTTTTCGTTTGCCGTTTCCGTTACACCGTCCGTGTACAGCAAAACGGTATCGCCCGGTCTCACGATCAGGGACTTTTCACGAATGATCTTGCTGTTGTCATCGATCATACCGAGTGCAATTCCACCGCTCTTGATGGTATCGAGCGAATTGTCCATCTTCTTAAAATGCAGAATGTGTTCGTGACCGCAGCTCGTGTAATGCAAAGCCTTCGAACGCGGATTCCATTCAAAGAAGAGGAGAGACGCGAACATCGTTTCGGAAATGTGACCCGCCAAGTCCGAATTCACACGCACAAGGGCTCGGTAAGAATTCACAAAGTAACGGCACTCCGCATGCAAGAAGGCATAGAGCGAAGTCATCACCATGCCCGCTGGAACGCCTTTACCCGAAACATCACCAATGACAATCCCCAAGTTTCCGTTCGGCAAATTCAAAAAGTCGAAGTAGTCGCCTCCGATTTCCTTTGCCGGAGTCATCGAGCCTGCCAAAGAAATACCGTCGAATTCCGGAATCTTGTGCGGCAAAAGTCCCGACTGAATGTGGAAGCCGAGCTGCAGTTCCGCCTGGGTTCGCGCCTGGTTCTGACGTTCCATCACGGCTTCGTTCGCCTTGAGGATCATCGTGGCATAGTGGGCAAAGTTCTGCACCAAGTAGTAATCACTTTCAGAGAAGTAACGTTCGTAAAGCTTGTTTTCTACAACAAGGACACCTAGCAGCTGCTGGTTAAAGTTCAACGGTTCAAGGATGAGCGAGCGGATGTTCGCGGCTCGGCTTCCGAGAGAAAGAATACGACCGTCCTGGCTTGCGAAAGGCACGTACGTTCCGATTCGAGACATGCCGCATTCCCAGACGATGTTATCGTGTTCGCTGATGTTCTGCGAAAGAGCGATTTCCTTGAGCGTTTCCACGTGGGTAAAGCTCATTTCGTTTCCACGGACAAGCGGGAAGAAGACACCGTAAATATCCGAGCAGCGGAAGAGCTGTTCCTTTTCGTCCCAGATGTAAATGGCGGCGGATTTCGCTTCGATACCCTGGGCGAGGTTCGTGAGGAAGTTCTGCAGGGATTCGTGCAAATCCGAGAAGTCGTTCACGGTTTCGCCCATTTTCGTCACAATCTTGTGATTCATCTTGCGTTCTTCGTCATGCTGCACGATCATGCGGTCCTTGTGTGCAATCCAGTTGCGGTAACGGCACATGAACACATAGCCAATCTGCGCAATAAAGAACAAACGGAACAGCGGCAAAACAAGGAAGGTACTGATGATAAAGAAGTAGAATACGAGATGGATCCGCGTCTTCGGGTAGTACGACAGCGACGAGTACAGGCGGTCAAAATAGAAGACGACCAAAGCCCCGACGATCAGCGGAATCAAAAATACCGGTGGACGCAGAATGTGGAAGCAGACGACATTGCTTACGATATAGATCAAGAACGCTACAATCGACCGCACCCGGTAAGATTTTCGGATCGGCTCCACCGCTTTACGGTTTTCTTCCCGAACAAACAGGAACATGAAGGAGAGCATCATAAAGATGTCGCCGATTGGATTCAGCGTCCAGAGGACTGGATGTTCTGCCATGAAACGGGTAAACACACTGTTCCACAAAACCATGTAGCACGCAAAGGCGAGCCACGGCAGCTGGCGGGCAGCCGGACGTTTTCCATGAAGCTCCACCAGCATCATGAAAAGCGGGAACGCCGAGAGCAGCGGAAACAGCGAAAGAAGGATATTATAAATCACTTGGGAAAAATAATAAAGGATTCGGTTCTAAGCCAATCCCGATGTTTTTCAATGGGAATTTTCTGCAACTTCGCGGCGAGTTTCTTGCCGAAGTCCGTCGCCATCTTGTTTGGATCCGGGACAATCTGCACACGTCCCAAGTCTAAACGGTCGGCGTCATAGCAGGCATCGATTGTCGGATCGCCCGAAGCTGGTTCGACCGTATGATTTCGACAGGCGTGCAAGAGCTTTTCAAAGCGATCATCATCCAGCTGAAAATATTTGCCTCGGAGTTCTTCGGCAAAATTCGCTCCACGGGGACCGTGCTCCTCGTCATAGCCATCGTGTACACGTTTCGAATCATGGAAAAGGGAAAAGAGCCGCACGACCGTTTCATCGGCATGCGTTTTTTTCGCAATCAGGAGTCCGTTGAATTCCACCTGATGCCAATGTTCAAGCCCATGAACGGAATTTCGATCAAACAGGCGGTTTTCGTAAATGAATTCTTCGAGAGCTGCGAAATTCATTTCTTCCATCTTACTTTCCGTAATGCTCCTTCAGTTCCGTCAAAGTCTGGAGCGCCTGGAGCGGAGTCATTTCTTCCGGTTTCAAACGCTTGATTTCTTCGAGCAAAAGCTGAGTATCTTCATCCGGCGGGGCAAAGATATCAACCTGCGGCTGCGCCTTGAGTTCCTGCTTGTGCTTGGAATCGCTCGGATCGATCTGCTGCTTTTCGAGGCGCAGAAGGATCTTACGGGCGCGGCGCACGACTTCGGAAGGAAGCCCCGCCATTTCCGCCACATGGATACCGTAGCTCGAATCGCAAGCGCCGGCGATAATCTTGTGCAAGAAGATCAGCTTGTCGCCGTCTTCACGGACCGCGATCTGGTAGTTGCCCGCATGTTCCAAAGAATCGGCGAGAGTCGTCATTTCGTGGTAATGCGTGGCAAAGAGCGTAATCGCTGCACGTTTTTCGTTGTCGTGGAGCGTTTCAAAAATCGCCCAGGCAATTGAAAGTCCGTCGAAGGTGCTTGTACCGCGACCAATTTCATCAAGCAGCACAAGGCTCTTATCGGTCGCATTTCGCAAAATGTTCGCCGTTTCGATCATTTCTACCATGAACGTGGAAAGTCCTCGAGACAGGCGATCGCTTGCACCGACACGCGTAAAGATTCTGTCTACGACGCCTATACGGGCGTATTCCGCAGGCACAAACGAACCGATCTGCGCCATAAGAACAATCAGTCCCGTCTGGCGAAGGTACGTCGATTTACCGGCCATGTTCGGACCGGTGATGAGCATCATGCGATGCGCATCCGGCGAAAGGGAAACGTCGTTCGGCACAAAGGAAAGGTCCGGGTTTGCAGCGACGATGACCGGGTGGAATCCTCCGCGGATTTCGACGCCCGTTCCATCAAAGACTTCGGCACGGGTGTAGCAACGCTTGCGAGCGGCGACCGCCAGGCTATAGAAAGAATCCACTTCGGAGAGCGCTTCCGCGATGTCCTGCAGTTCGTTGCGTTCGGCATTGACCGATTCACGGAGCTTGCAGAAAATGCGGTATTCTAGATCGTGGATGCGGCTTTCCGCACTCGAAATGATCGTTTCGCATTCCTTCATTTCGGGCGTGATGTAGCGTTCCGCATTCACCGTCGTCTGTTTGCGAATGTATTCCGGCGGAATCTTGTCCGAATGAATTTTCGAAACTTCGATGTAATAGCCAAAAACCTTGTTATAGCTGACTTTGAGCGAATTCACACCCAAGCGTTCCCGTTCACGGGCTTCCAAGGAAGCGATCCAATCGCGGCGATCCTTGATTTCGGCGTTCATCTGGTCGAGTTCTGGAGCGGCACCTTCACGGATCATGCCGCCTTCACGCACGGTCATCGGAAGGTCGTCGTTCAGCATACGCAGAATTTCGTCGCCCTTGCCTTCTGCCGCAAGAAGCGTTTCTGCCAAATCGTGGAAGAGTGGCGACTTTAAGCTTGAAAGGGCTTCCGCCACCTTTACCGCCTTGGAAAGGGAGCGTCCCATTCCATAGAGGTCGCGCGCATTTGCACGTCCGCTGCCCACGCGACCCATCAGGCGTTCCATATCCAAAATTTCACGGAGCGCAAGCTTCAATTCATCGAGAACGATCGGGTTCGAAACAAGTTCCGCGACCGCTTCAGAGCGCTCCTCGATCCGCTTCACCGAAACGAGAGGATGCGAAATCCATTCTCGGAGCCTGCGGCCACCCATCGCCGTGACCGTGTAATCCAGCACATACATGAGCGTGCTCTGCGGGTCGTCGGCGTTCAGCGGGCGCACGAGTTCCAAATTGCGGAGCGTCGCGGGGTCAAGTACCATGTAATCGCCGAGGTCCAAAAGTTCGAGGTGCGTAATGTGCGAAAGCTCGGACTTTTTCTGGTCGATCAAATACCAAAGGATCGCGCCTGCGACACGGGTCTTTTCATCTTGGCCGTCGAGACCGAGAGATTCGACGCTCGCCATCTTGAAATGGTTCAGCAGAACTTCTGCCGCATTCTGGAGCGCGTAGTGATCTTCTTCGACAGACGTCACCAAAATGCATTCGGCGCGGACAAATTCCGCAATGGACCTCGGGAGTTCCACGCCCTGCGGAACAAGCACTTCCTTCGGCATCCGACGAGCAAATTCGCTTTCAAAACTCTGAATCGGCGATTCCGAAACGGCAAAGTAGCCGGTCGTCACATCGGCAAAAGCGAATGCGATCGAATTCTTTTGCGGTAAAACGGCGCAGAGGTAGTTAGCCACCTTGGCGTCCAGGTTTCCGTCGTTCATCGAGGTTCCTGCGCTGATGACTTCCACTATCGCACGTTTGACAATTCCCTTGGCGAGCTTTGGATCTTCAACCTGTTCGCAGACAGCGACTTTATAGCCTGCGGCGACCATCTTCGGGAAGTATCTGTCCGAAGCGTGATGTGGAAATCCGCAGAGCGGCGTTGCGCCCGAGGCTCCGTTGTTACGGCTCGTGAGGGTCAGGCCCAATATTTTAGAAGCGATTTCGGCGTCCGATTCGAAAAGTTCGAAGAAGTCGCCCATGCGGAAAAAGAGAATGCAGTCGGGATTCTGGGCCTTGATCTCGTAATACTGCTTCATTAACGGGGTTACACTCACGGGGTCCCCATCGAAAGTTCAATTTGCGAAGGATCGGATTCAGGCGGTTTCGGCGCATCCGGTTTTTCGTTCTGCGCATAATTCGGAACGATTTCGTTTGAATTGAGCAGTTCCTGGAATTCACGAAGGCGCGGAAGGTCTTGCGGAATCTTGTTGATGCCGAAATACTTCAAAAAATCGTCTGTCGTTACATAGGTATAAGGGTTTCCGACGGTTTCTGCACGGGCGCCAAGAGCGATCAGCTTCTTTTCGAGCAAGCTCTTTAACGGACCGTCGCAAGAAACACCGCGCACTTGTTCGAGTGCTGCACGGGTAATCGGCTGCTGGTAGGCGACGATCGAAAGCGTTTCCAAGGCTGCCTGCGAAAGTCTGCGAAGATTCGCATCCGGGAAAAGCTTTCTCACCCACGGATAATATCTTGCACGGGTACGAAAGCGGTAACCGCCCGCCTGTTCCACAATTTCAAACGGAGAATCGATCTTGTTCAGATTGTCGTTTGCAATGCGCAGAGCTTCTGCAACGGTTTTCGAATCGAGAAAATCCCCGATGATGTCCTTCAATTTTTTAAGCGTCACCACATCCGGCGATGCAAAAACCAAGGCTTGGACTATTCGCGCCAAATCCTCGTTGGACTCAATTTTCGGAAGATCGGAAACTTCTTCGTTTTCCTTAGAATCTTTGGATACATCTACTGCCATGTCCTTAATTTAAGAATTTTTCGACAATCCTTCGGAAAATTCGGAGCCGGCGACGCTTGATTTTCTATCTTTACGCCCGTGAAATTTCACGAGGTATAACTATGAGAGATCTGCGTTCTAAAAAGACTATTGAAGGCCGCGAAATGGCAGGCGCACGTGCGCTCTGGATCGCGACTGGCACAAAACCGGAAGAATTCGGAAGACCTGTCATTGCGATTTGCAATAGCTTCACAGAATTTGTTCCGGGCCACGTTCACCTTCGCAACGTCGGCAAGATTGTCGCAGAAAACATCCGTAAAGCGGGCGGCATTCCTAAGGAAATGAACACGATCGCCGTCGATGACGGTATCGCTATGGGTCATGACGGCATGCTCTACAGCCTTCCGTCACGTGATTTGATCGCGGACTCCGTTGAATATATGGCAAACGCTCACCGCGCCGACGCTCTTGTCTGCATCAGCAACTGCGACAAGGTGACTCCGGGCATGCTCATGGCCGCCATGCGTTTGAACATTCCTGCAATCTTTGTTTCCGGCGGTCCGATGGAAGCGGGCCACGTGAAGCAGAAAGACGGTTCCGACCGCGCTCTCGACTTGATCGACGCGATGATTGATTCGGCTGACACAAGCGTTTCCGACGAAGAAACCGCCGCAATCGAATCCGCAGCCTGCCCGACTTGCGGCAGTTGCTCCGGTATGTTCACAGCAAACTCGATGAACTCCCTCACCGAAGCGATCGGACTTTCCCTTCCGGGTAACGGTTCTATCGTCGCCACGAACGCCGAACGCCAGAAGCTCTTTGAAGAAGCGGGACGTCGCATTGTGGAACTTTGCCACCGCTACTACGACGAAGATGATGATTCGGTCCTTCCGCGCTCCATTGCCACGAAGGAAGCTTTCGAAAACGCCATGCGCCTCGACATCGCCATGGGCGGAAGCTCGAACACGGTCCTTCACCTTCTCGCCGTCGCACAGGAAGCCGGTGCTGACTTCACCATGAAGGACATCGACCGCCTTTCCCGCAACACGCCTTGCATTTGTAAGGTCGCCCCGACCGTTCATAACATCCACGTGGAAGACGTGAACCGCGCAGGCGGCATCTTCGGTATTCTCGCCGAACTCGACCGCATGGGTCTTATCCACCGCGAATGCCACACCGTTCACGCCAAGACGATGGGCGAAGCCATTGAAACGAACGACGTAATGCGCAATCCGTCGGAAGAAATCAAACAACGCTACCTCGCAGGTCCAGGCCGCAAATTCAACATTACGGCTTTCTCTCAGGATTTCCATTACGACTCCCTGGATCTCGACCGCGCAAACGGCGCGATCCGCGATGCAGCCCACGCCTATTCGAAGGATGGCGGCCTCGCTGTTCTTTACGGTAATCTCGCCGTGGATGGTTGCATTGTGAAGACCGCAGGCGTTGATGAATCCATTCTCAAGTTCACCGGTCCGGCCGTCGTGTTCGAAAGCCAGGACGACGCCGTGAAGGGCATTCTCGACCCGAACCGCGTCAAAGCGGGCGATGTCGTCGTAATCCGTTACGAAGGTCCGAAGGGCGGTCCTGGTATGCAGGAAATGCTCTACCCGACGAGCTATCTCAAGAGCCGTCATTTGGGCAAGCTCTGCGCTCTTCTCACCGATGGCCGCTTCTCTGGCGGTACAAGCGGTCTTTCGATTGGACACGCAAGCCCGGAAGCAGCGAGCAAGGGTAACATCGGCCTCGTCAAGGATGGCGACATCATCGAAATCGACATTCCGAACCGCACAATCAACGTCGGTCTCACCGATGCTGAACTCGACGAGCGTCGCAAGGAAATGGAATCCCGTGGAGCCAAAGCTTGGAAGCCGGAACATCGCGACCGCAAGGTGTCCAAGGCCCTGCAGGCTTACGGTCTTATGGCGTCGAGCGCCGACAAGGGTGCCGTCCGCGACATCAACAACATCCTCTAAGTTTTCAAAATTGTAGGATTTGAAAGAAGCCCGTACATTTTCGGGCTTCTTTTCTTTTTACTGGAGTGTTGGAAGCCCTAAGTCGTTTTTCTATCTTGCATCTTGTATGACTAAGAAAATCTATTATACTCTGACAGACGAATCGCCGTTTCTCGCGACTCAATCCCTCCTCCCGATCGTCCAAGCTTACGCAAAGACTGCCGACATCGATGTAGAAACCAAGAACATCTCCCTTCCGGCACGTATCCTCGCCGTTTTTGCCGACAAGCTCCCTGCGGGGGCTGTATTCTTTGGCAAGCCGGTGACCGATGACCTCGCCTTCCTCGGCGCGTTCACTCAGGATCCGTCAGCAAACATCATCAAACTTCCGAATATTTCCGCGTCCCTCCCACAGCTCAAGGCAGCCATCGCGGAACTCCAGAAGAACGGTTACGACGTTCCGAATTACCCGGACGCGCCGGCAACGGAAGAAGAAAAGGCCATCCGCGCCAAGTACGACAAGGTAAAGGGCTCTGCCGTAAACCCGGTTCTTCGCCAGGGCAACTCTGACCGTCGCGCTCCGCAGGCAGTAAAAAATTACGCACGCAAGCATCCGCATTCCGACGGAACCTGGAACGAATCTGTGAAGACCCACGTTTCGAGCATGCAGGCAGACGACTTCTACGGCAACGAAACTTCCATTACGCTTCCGGAAGCCGACACGTTCAAGATCGAATTCGTTTCCGAATCGGGCGAAGTCAAGGAACTCCGCGCTGCCAAGCCACTTTTGAAGGGTGAAATTCTCGACTCCACCGTGATGCGGATGAAGTCTCTCGAAAAGTTCATCGCAGAACAGATGGAAGATGCCAAAAAGCAGGGCGTTCTCTTCTCCGTGCACTTGAAGGCGACCATGATGAAAGTCTCGGACCCGGTCATGTTCGGCGCTTTCGTACGCATGTTCTTCAAGGATGTGTTCACAAAGTACGCAGATCTCTTCAAGGAAATCGGCGTCAATGAAAACAACGGTCTCGGCGACCTCTTCAAGCGTCTCGATGGCCATCCGAAGGAAGCCGAAGTCAAGGCGGCTATCGACGCTGCAATCGCTCAAGGTCCGAGCCTTGCCATGGTCGATTCCACGAAGGGAATCACAAACCTTCACGTTCCGAGCGATGTGATTATCGACGCATCGATGCCGGCGATGATCCGCAACTCCGGTTGCATGTGGAACAAGGACGGCAAGCTCGAAGAAGCGAAGGCCGTCATTCCGGACCGCAGCTACGCAGGTATTTACAAGGCCACGATCGACTTCTGCAAAAAGAACGGCGCATTTGACCCTAGCACGATGGGTACCGTTCAGAACGTCGGTCTCATGGCTCAGGGGGCCGAAGAATACGGCAGCCACGACAAGACCTTTATCGCAACCGGCAAGGGCATTATCCGCGCAGTCAATTCGAAGGGAGACGTTCTCCTTTCGCAGAACGTGGAAGCAGGCGACATCTACCGTATGTGCCAGGCGAAGGACGCTCCGATTCGCGATTGGGTAAAGCTCGCCGTGAACCGTGCTAAGGCTGCCAACATGCCTGCAATCTTCTGGCTCGACCCGAACCGCGCCCACGACCGCGAAGTGCAAAAGAAGGTCGAAGTTTACCTTAAAGAATACGATCTTTCCGGTCTTTCGATTTCGATCAAATCCCCGACAGATGCAATCTTTGAAACGATGACCCGCGCCAAGAAGGGCGAAGATACTATCTCCGTCACGGGCAACGTGATGCGCGACTATCTCACCGACTTGTTCCCGATTCTCGAAGTTGGCACCTCTGCCAAGATGCTTTCCATTGTTCCGCTGATGGCGGGCGGTGGCATGTTCGAAACAGGTGCAGGCGGAAGCGCTCCGAAACAGGTGCAGCAGTTCCTCGCTGAAAACTACCTTCGCTGGGATTCCCTTGGCGAATACTTCGCCCTCGCCGCTTCTCTCGAACAGATCGGTACGCCGAAGGCCAAGGTTCTCGCCGAAGCGCTCGACAAAGCAAACGAAAAAATCCTCGATAACAACCGCACCCCGGAACGCAAGCTCGGCGGTCTCGACAACCGAGGCTCTCACTTCTACCTCGCCATGTACTGGGCACAAGAACTCGCCGTCCAGACGACGGACAGCGAACTTGCAGCCAAGTTCGCTCCGGTTGCCGAAGCGTTGACGAAAAGCGAACAGGAAATCGTTTCGGCTCTCGCCAAGGCTCAAGGCGTCTCCGTGGACATCGGCGGTTACTACGTCACCCAGCCGGAACTTCTCAAAAAGTGGATGCGTCCGGTCGAAGCTTTCAACCGGATTATCGACAACATCTAAGTTTCGAAAATTCGCAGAACTTTCGCGCAAAGGCTTTCCCACCAGGAAAGCCTTTGTTTTTTGCGAGATAGATTTATACATTTCTATTTATGAAGGAAAAAATTTTAAACTACATCAAAAGCTTCAACTGGAAGTTTTTATTTATTTTCGCCGCAGCATGTATTCTACTTGCGATTCTCAACAACATCCGTGCCGATGCAAATCACTCTGTCGAATGGATCGGCACCCAGGAAGTCTTTGAAAAACCGGAGGGGTTCTAATGAAAAAGCATATCCTCTCCACCATTTTATTGCTTATAGCCACATTCCTGACCGCAGTATGCGTCGCGGAAGTCGCCTTCCCGGAATCCTTCCTCACCTTTACCGATTATGAATCTTTAATCGAAAAGTTCCCGAAAATCTGGAAGTACAACATTCACGTAGGCATCGCTTCCCTGATCGTCTCCATTCTGCTTGTGATTCCCGCTTATTTGAAGGATAAGGAATTCACTATCAAAGGTCTTGAAACGCTGTTCCGCATCGGCATCGGCGGCATGTTCATCTTTGCAAGCCTTTTCAAGATCCAGGATCCGAAGCAGTTTGCCGTTCTCGTGGCACAGTACCAGTTCTTGCCGGATTTTGTGAACAACTTCTTTGCCCTGGTCTATCCGCAGTTTGAATTCTGGTTTGGCCTTGCACTCATCGTGACGCCGTTTACAAAGGAATGTTCCCTTGCGATTTTCGGCATGTTCGTAAGCTTTATCATCGCACTCATCTGGGCGCTTGCCCTGGACCTCGGCATCACCTGCGGATGCTTTGAACTGGAAGGGGCGCAGAGCAAGAGTGAAACATGGACAGCCCTTATCCGAGATCTGATTCTTATCGGTCCGACCTTCTGGCTCACGCTCCGTCCGAACAAGAGCCTGATCGGCCTCTGGCGTTCGAAGTAAAATTAAAACGGCAAAACGCCTAAGTCCAAATCACCGGTTCTCACTTTCGCAAGAATTTCAAGACCGGTGATTTTTTGCATCATACGCATGTTGTCGTCTTCCATTTCCAGATTGCCACTATCGCCGTAACGGTTCACCACGATTCCGCGAACAAAAAGTCCTCGGCTTTTAGCATATTCCACGGTCAACACGCAGGAATTGATGGAGCCCAAGGCTGCCGTGGTGACAATCAAAAGCGGCAAATTCACCGCCTTCATGATGTCTTCGAGAAAATACTTTTTTCCACAGGATTCACCGTTTGCGTCCACGTCATCGCGGATCGGGCAGATGATTCCACCGCTCCCTTCTACGAACACAAAAGAGTGCCTTTCCGCGGCCTTTTTAAAGTCCGACTTCACTTGGGACAGCTCTACCGGATTTCCCTCTTTACGGGCCGCTAAATGCGGCGAAACGGCTTCTTTATAAACATAGCTCACCAGTTCTTCTTCAGAGTCCGAAAGTCCGGCGAAAGTTTTCACATAATCCGCATCGCCCGCAACCCAGTGACCATTTTTGAATTCGGCACCGCTCAATGCGGCCTTATAATATCCTGCATCAATTCCGGAATCCCGCCATTTTTTCACGAGAAGTGCCGTGATAAAAGTCTTGCCGACATCCGTGCCGGTCGCCGTCACAAAGTAACCCTTCGCATTCAAACAACCGTTAGACATTTTTCACCTCATCTTTTGAATCGTCTGCGCAATCTTTTGGGCGGCAAATTCCAAGTCTTCGGTCGAAAGGCTTGCCATCAAGCTTGCCCGTAAGCGGGCGCTGCCCTTTTGCACGGTGGGATAGCGGATCGCGGAAATTAGAATCCCCTGTTTCTGAAGTTCCGCCGAAACCAGCAAAGCCTTTTCCTCATCGCCCACGATGATCGGAACGATCGCCGACGGAACACTCGGCACCTGCAAACCGGCCTTCCGCAAAGCCTTGCAAAAAAACTCTACATTCGACTGGAGTTTTTGCACGCACTCCGGATGATTTTCCAGATACCGCAAATTATTGCAAGCCGCAAAAGCGACCGCCGGAGCCATCGCCGTCGTGAAGATAAAGCTCCGCGCCTTGTTCTTCAAAAATTCGATCAGCTGCTTTTTGCCCGCGACAAATCCTCCTTCGCAGGCGATCGCCTTGCTCAAGGTTCCCACCGTCACGTCGGCATGTTCACAGCCAAAATATTCCGCAAGTCCGCGGCCCGTTCTGCCAACAACGCCCGTCGCATGCGCTTCGTCAATCATCAGAAGCAAGGAATGATCCTTTGCGATTTTCAAAAGTTCGGGAAGATTCGCCAAGTCGCCGTCCATGCTGAACACGGCATCGGTCACAATCACTCCGCGAACTTTTTCCGCCGCATTTTCGCCGAGCTTTTGACCGTTTACATTCACCGCTTCCGCAATCTTGGATCTTAAATCTTCGAGATCGTTGTGCTTGTAAACGTAGCACTTTGCACGGGAAAGGCGAATGCCGTCGATAATGCTTGCATGGTTCAGTTCATCGCTAAAAATGATGTCTTTCCTAGCACAGAGAGCGGAAATCGTTCCCACGTTTGCCATGTATCCCGTGCCGAACGTAATCGCAGCCTCCTCGCCTTTGAACTTTGCAATTTCCTCTTCGAGCGCTAAATGTGGCGTCTTATTTCCGGTCGTAAGGCGTGCGCCGCCGCTGCCTGTTCCCCACTTGAGAACGGCATCTGCCATCGCTTTTTTAAGTTCTGGAATATTGGCGAGGTCAAGGTATGAATTCGACGCCAAAAGCATCAGTTCTTGCGATGGTTCCCCTGATGTTCCAGCGAGCTGAATGCGGCTCGTTTCGGGGGTAGTCATGTGCCGTAAAGATCGATAAGTGTGATCCTTTTGCATCGACTGAATCACTTCATTTGTAAAATCGTCCAAAACGCTCATTTTTCGCCTTTTTTTCGGTCAACAATATAAAAAATCCGTTCAAACTTTTATGGACTATTTATCCATAGAAAGTTCTTTCATACTTAAGGCATTCGACAACGGCGAAATATTTTAATAAAAATCAAAAAAAGGATTCGGCATGAAAAAGGCATTTCTCTCTTCCGTAGCGCTCCTTGCATCACTCACCGCTACCGCAACAGCAGCTCCGTTAGCAGAAGGCGGTGCGAAATTCGTCGGCAACATCACCACGAGCGGTCAAATCCGCAATGACATGGGAACGTACTGGAACCAGATTACCCCCGAAAACGGCTGTAAATGGGGTTCTGTCCATTCCCTCTCAAACGGCAACACTGGCACAAGTAAATTCGCCTGGGACAATTACGATAAATGCGAAAGTGCCTATAAATGGGCAAAAGAAGAACCGGGCAAACGTCACTTCAAATTTCACGCCCTGGTTTGGGGTTCCCAATACCCGAACTTTCTCTGCAAAAAGAAGAATCCAAGCATTACAATAGAAAAGACCAAGCAATACATTACGGAATGGTTCGACGCCGTCGCCGAAAAATTCCCCGACCTCGAATACATCGACGTCGTTAACGAAGCAATTTGGGATGGTAACAACTACCACTCCGGCTACGGCAAACCCGCCGCCGGTGCAGAAGGGAATAGCACCGACGACACGGAATGCGGAGGCTCCTATATTATCGAAGCTCTTGGCGGTGACGATGTCGTGAACGGCAAGCACCAATACAACTTTATCACGACAGCCTTCAAAATGGCACGCGAACGTTGGCCAAAGGCGGTCCTGATTTATAACGATTATAACACGCTAACCTGGCAAATAAACGAAGGCATTGAACTCATCCAGACCATTATCAAAAATGGTGCACCTGTCGACGCTTACGGTCAGCAGGCTCACGACTGTAAAGGCATGAGCAAAACGGATTTTGAAAGCAAGATGACCCGGATTCACAAAGAAACAGGCCTTCCCCTGCTCATCTCCGAATACGACATTAGCGAAGCGGACGATGCCAAGCAAAAAAATGACTACGCAAACCACATTCCTTTTATGTGGGAAACGGAATGGGTCGCAGGCATTACCATTTGGGGATACATCAACGGAGCTACTTGGGTGTCGAACACCGGCTTAATCGATAACGGCAGAGACCGTGCCTCCATGACATGGCTCAAGGAATACTTCGCTACAAATCTGGACAAGGGCAAAAATACAACAGGACTTGGCGGAGGCGTTCTCATCGATCCTGTTCCGCAGACCGCATACAAAACCCACACAATTCCGGGCAAAATAGAATCCGAAGACTTTGATGTTCCAGGCATCGGCACGGGCAATGCAGGCTATTACGACACCGATTCCGAAAATCATGGTGACAGCTACTACCGCAGCGGAGAAAGCGTAGACCTTTACGCTAAAGCAACCGGAGTTGTCGTCGGCTACAACGTAGAAGGCGAATGGCTCGATTACACTGTAAATGTTCAAGAAACTGGAGACTACACGCTTTTTGCCGCAGTCGCAGCGGCAAGCGAAGGTTCTTCCCTCCTATTCCAAGTGGACGGCGTTGATTTGACGGATACCATTTCGGTTCCGGCAGCCACCGAAGGCGAAGAAAACTACGAAGACTACAACAAGGTCAGCGCCAATGTCACCCTGACTGCAGGCACGCACATTATTAAGATGAAGGTGATCCGCTCCTGGTTCGACATCGACTACTTTACCTTGGTGAAGGGAAAAGACGCAACCGATCCGGAACCGATTACAAACGAATCAACCAGCGTCTTTTCAAACAATTTGAATTATGACGCCCAGAAACTTCAGGATTATTACGTGTTGAATTCACTCGGCATGCGTATCGGAACGATTTCCGCATACGGATTCTCCGCCGCTGCCGATATGCTCCAGTCGTCCAATCAGCTGAAGCAGTCCGGCGTCTATTATTTAAGGAACAGGACAACAGGCGTTTCCAAGAGCGTCCGCATCAGCCGTTAACTAAACTTCGACCAGAACCTTCGTTTTCTGAAGGAACTGAATGCATTCTTCGGCGGAAGCTTTCCTCGAGTCAAAGAGGAAAATGCGACCGCCGTTTTCGTCGTTCATCTCTTTCATTTTCATGATACGCACGTAGCCAAGCCTTTTGCTCGCCACGTAACCCGTCACATAATTTGGATCGTCGCTAATGCAGAATTCCGCGACCATGCCCGGTGCATTAGCGACCTTTGTCGCAAGGACAATCGCTTCGTTAAAATGGTTCTTTTTTCCGTCCACTTCGCTTGAATGCAAAGCGTCCATGTAAGTCGCCCGGACTCCGCGTTCCTTGTCCGGTTCCAAGCGCTTCCCCGTCGCAATATCGTAGAGCATGGCTCCGCGCATCGGGAAGGTTTCTTTTAATAGTTTAGATAGGCTCGTTTCAAAATCCTTCAAGAAACCGGCCAACTCGGAAGGCGTCGCAGCGTTCTCCATGGCATTTTCCAACCTGTCGTTGCAGGCGACATCGTCGCGAAGCAAGCCAAACGCCTTTTTCAATCCTTCTTCTGCCGTTTCCACGTCCACGCGGGTCACTGGCAAAGCCTTCAAAATTTGGATATCCTTTTCCAGGACCTTCTCGATTTTCACATTGATAAAATCCGGATCTCCCTTAGAATGCGACATCGCCCGATGCACCATGGCCCTGCAAACATCTTCCACCATTTCGCGTTTTACAATGCGTTCCGCACCGGAAATATGCTGTTCGTGTTGATTGACGCCTTCGCCCATATGCTGCGAAGCTCGCATTTTTAAGCTATAGTAATTCATAATGACCTCAATAAAGGGAATCTTACATTCCCTTATTCGTGGAATTCATCATCCCCATCGACAACCGGCAAAGGTTCGCATTCCCCAATCCGTTTCATCGCTTCGCAAATGCGGTCTATTTCCGCTTCGGTCGTCACCAACGGTGGCATCGTGTACACGTAATTGCAGAACGGACGAAGCCACACTCCTGTTTCCCGAATGACCTTCAAAATGTCGTCAGATGAAGGTTTCGCTTTCAGTTCTAGCACCCCGATCGCTCCACAGACACGGACATCCGCCGTATTTTCCAAACTGCGCAACGGTGCCAGATTCTGCTTTAAGCGAGCCTCAATCCGCTTCACGGCACTTGGATAATCCCGATTTTCAAAAAGCGACAGCGAAGCTATCCCCGCCGCACAAGCGAGAGGGTTCGCCATGTAAGTCGGGCCATGCATAAACGCAGAGATTTTACTATTCGTAATCGTCTCCGCGACCATCTCCGACGCCACACAGGCCGCCATGGTGATGCTTCCCCCGGTCAGCGCCTTCCCGATGCACATGATATCCGGCAAAATTCCCGCATGTTCCATTGCAAAACGCGGACCGGTCCGAAAAAAGCCCGAAGCGATTTCGTCTAAAATCAAAAGAATCCCGTAGCGGTCGCAAAGTTTCCGCAAACGTTTCAGATAGCCCGCATTATACAGCCACATCCCGTTTCCACCTTGGAAAACAGGTTCGCAAATGACCGCTGCAATTTCATGTAGATGTTCCGCAACGGTCTGTTCCATCGAAACGAAGTCCGTATCGTCCCAAGGTTCGTCGACTCTGCAGTTCGGACGTTCCGCAAAATAATGATGCGGCATGATTTCGCGAAAGAGCACATGCATGCCATCGGGATCCGAGAGCGCCATCGCCCCGGCGGTATCCCCATGATAGCCGCCTTTCAGCGCCACAAGCTTACTCTTTTCTGGATGCCCCATGGCATACTGATACTGCACCGCCATTTTCGCCGCGCATTCCACGGCAATACTGCCGGAATCCGCAAAAAAGATTCTATTCAATCCCTGCGGCAAAAAGTTCACCAGTTTTTCACCGAGTTCAATCGCCGGTTCATGCGTAAAGCCGCCGAACATCACATGGCACATTTTTTCACTCTGCTTCTGAATCGCTTCCACGATTTCCGGAGCATTATGGCCGTGCGCCATGCACCACCAACTGGAAACGGCGTCGATCAGATGCAGACCGTCCGCCGTTTCAATCGTCGTTCCATGAGCTTCCTTTGCCAAGAATCGCGCCGGAGTATTTTTCAACGCTGCATAAGGATGCCACAGATGTTCTTTATCAAATTGGAGATTCTCTTTTAAATTCATGATTTAGGCTCACTTTTCAAAGAGAATAATAGCTCTTTCCGCTCAAATCATTCCGAGAAAGTACTGGTGAACCTTGCGATCCAAATCCAGTTCCGGGTGAAAAGCAAGGGCGAGCTGTTTTTTGTACTGCACAGCGACAATCTTATCACCAATCGAAGGAGAATCCACATGCGCGAGAACTTCCACGCCATCGTTCACCTGATTGATGATCGGAGCGCGAATGAATGTCATCGGAATATTCCCCACGTGCTTCAAATCGTGCTGCACAAAAAAGCTTCCCAACTGCCGACCGTAAGCGTTTCGTTCCACCGTCACGGGAAGCGTCGCAAAATACGTCGACTTGTCATTCGAAAGCTTTTCCGCAAGCAGAATCAAGCCGGCGCAAGTCGCAAGCACCGGAAGGCCTTCGCGGATCTTCTTCTGAAGAGGTTCAAAAAGACCGAGATCGCGAAGCAACTTCCCCTGAACGGTACTTTCACCTCCCGGCAGCACAAGGCCATCCATCGGACGATCCAAATCGCGCAACTGGCGAATTTCAAAAGCCTCGGCGCCCAAGGATTCAAGGACGCGTTCATGTTCAATGAACGCTCCCTGAACCGCAAGAACTCCAATGTGCAGTTTTCTTTTTTCCACTACTTGCCTCTTTCCGCCATCAGCAAGGCGATTTCCTGTTCGTTGATTCCGACCATCGCTTCTCCGAGATCTTCCGAAAGCGAAGCGATCAGCTTGGCATCGGTATAGTTCGTCACCGCCTGCACAATCGCCGCGGCACGCTTTGCCGGATTACCAGACTTGAAAATTCCCGACCCCACAAAAACGCCTTCCGCGCCGAGCTGCATCATCAAAGCGGCATCCGCCGGAGTCGCAACGCCACCCGCCGCAAAATTCACCACCGGGAGTTTTCCGTGATCATGCACATAGCGAACCAAGTCATACGAAACCTGCAATTCCTTGGCACGGTTAAAGAGTTCGTCTTCACGCATGCTCGTAATTCTTGCGATTTCCTGATTCATCAAACGCATGTGACGCACTGCCTGTACAATATCTCCCGTACCCGGCTCCCCCTTGGTACGGATCATCGAAGCGCCTTCTTCAATCCGACGCAGCGCTTCGCCCAAATCCTTTGCTCCACACACAAACGGCACTTCAAAATCACGCTTGTTGATGTGGAAAACATCGTCCGCCGGAGAAAGCACTTCGCTTTCATCGATGTAGTCAATTTCAATCGCCTGCAAAATCTGTGCTTCTGCAAAGTGTCCAATGCGGCACTTCGCCATCACCGGAATCGAAACCGCATCCTGAATTCCCTTGATCATCTTCGGATCGCTCATCCGGGAAACGCCACCCGCCGCACGGATATCCGCCGGAATGCGTTCGAGCGCCATCACGGCAGCGGCACCTGCCGCTTCTGCAATCTTTGCCTGTTCCGGAGTCGTCACGTCCATAATCACACCGCCCTTCAGCATCTGGGCAAGGTTACGGTTCAATTCGCTGCGGCTTTCTGTTTTCGTTTCGTTCGTCATCATGACCTCACTTGTTTTGGTTCAAGGGGTAATTTAGAACGAACAAAATCACATTCCAACGTTCAAGTTTCTATTATTTTGACCATACCACAATAAGGTCAGTTGCATATCAGATTTTTATATTTCTAGAAGATCAGAAACTTTTTTTCAAGGGCAAAAGAATGTTCACCTACGACATGTCTAAAGCAGGAAATGAATCTCTTTATCATTATCTGTACCAGTGCATCCGAAAGGACATTCTTTCAAAAAGGCTCGAAGCCGATTCCCGCTTGCCTTCCAAACGAAGCCTTGCCCAAAATCTCGGCGTGAGCGTCGTAACCGTCGAAAACGCTTATGCGCAACTCCTTGCAGAAGGCTACATCTATTCCCTTCCCAAAAAAGGTTTTTACATCGCCCAAATTCAGGCGCCCGCACAAGCCACCCGCTTTAACACAAAGCCCAGCAAACCTTCCCACCAATACACAGCAAACGACGAGCCCGAAAACCTGGACCCCAAATACATCGCCGATTTCGCAAGCAACGCCGCAGACATCGAAAGTTTCCCCTTCAGCACCTGGGCAAAGATCACCCGCGAAATCCTCTGCGAACGTCAAGCCGACCTGCTCCGCGTATCGCCCAGCGAAGGCGTCTTTGAACTGCGCAGGGCCATTGCACACATGCTTCTCGAATTTCGAAACATTCGCGTAGCGCCTTCGCAAATCGTCATCGGCGCAGGAACAGACATTCTCTACGGGCTTCTTTTGCAGTTGCTCGGCTTTGACAAATGTTACGCAATTGAAGATCCAGGCTACAGCAAAATTTCAAAGCTCTACAGCCAGTACAACGTGAACTTTTGCTACATCCCCGTCCAAGCCCAAAGCTTTGTCGCAGAGCTCGAAAAATCCAACGCCGATGTGGTACACCTTTCGCCGTCGCATCATTTTCCTACGGGAAAGGTGATGCCGATTGCCGAACGTTACCGTTTGCTCAGCTGGGCGACCGCATCGCCCAAGCGCTATATTATCGAAGACGATTATGACAGCGAATTTCGCATGTCTGGAAGACCCATTCCCGCTCTGCAAAACATCGATGTTCTCGACAAGGTCATTTATCTGAACACCTTCTCCAAAACGCTGACTTCAACGATTCGCTTGAGCTACATGGTTTTACCCAAATCTCTCGCCCAAAAATTTCACGAGGAACTTTCCTTTTATTCCTGTACCGTCTCTAACCTCGACCAATATGCGATGGCTCGCTTTATGGAAGGAGGCTTTTACGAAACGCACATCAACCGCGCACGCAATCTGTACCGTGCAAAACGCGACGCCCTGCTCACCGCCATTCAAAAAAGCAAGCTTTGCAAATACACCACGATTTACGAAGAAGATGCGGGACTGCACTTTATCTTAGGCGTTGATACAGATCTTTCCGACGTGGAATTCTGCAAAAAAGCGGAAGCGAGAGGAGTTCACATCCGCGCCTTGTCCGAATATTACTTTGAAGCAGAGCCCTCCCTGCACAAGTTCATCGTGAACTATTCTTCGGTCGATAAAGCTTCCATGCCGCAGGCGGTACAAGTCCTTTCATCGATCGTCGGCTAAGCGCAATTTAGGCGAGCATCGCGTCCAAAAGTTCTGTCATCGCCGCGTTCAATTCCGGGAGAGCGGTCTTTGCCGTTTCCAAAATTTGCGACTTCGACTGCACATACTTCGCCTTTGCAGACAGCGCCGTTTCCAGTTCTTCCGCACAGTTTTCAAGCAAGCTGTTCAAGGATTCCGCAGTCGTTTCCAAATGGAATTGCAGGCCTAGAGAACGTCCCATCTTAAAGCCTTGATTACGGCACGCTTCACTGTAGGCTATCGATTCCGCATATTCCGGAATATCAAAGGTTTCACCATGCCAATGGAAGGCGTTGACCGTAAAGCCGTTTTCAAACGTCACCGGGTAAAAACCGATTTCCTTTTCTGGATTCTGACGAATCGGAGCAAAGAAAGCGTTCGCCATAATTTGAGCGCCTAGGCAAACGCCAAGCACAGGCTTGTCCGCCGCAAAGAGTTCACGGCAAAGCTGTTTTTCTTCTACCATAAAAGGATACTTGTCTTCTTCCAAAGCGCTCATCGGGCCACCCATCAGAACCGCAAAGTCCACGTCCAAAGAACTCGGCACCGGATCGCCTGCATAAAGCTTTACCAGGTGAACGTGATACCCTTTCGATTCCAAGTATGGAAGAATGGCGCCAGGACCTTCAAAAGCAACGTGCTGAAAGATATAAGTTTCCATGCCTGCAAAATAAAAAATTCCCGGCTTAGTGCACTAAGCCAGGAATTTTTTCAGTCTTGATAGACTCAGATTATTGAACGCGCTTCATCATGATGCGGCGGTTCAGTTCGCGACCTTCAGCCGTGCTGTTGTCGGCAACCGGATCCGCTTCGCCCATACCGACCGCTTCGAGACGGCTCTTATCTACGCCGTTCTTCACGAGTTCGGTAACGACTGCGTCGGCACGCTTCTGAGAAAGTTTCAGGTTGGACTTATCGTTACCGCGGTCATCGGTGTAACCGAGGATCTGGTAGCGTTCATCCTTGCGTTCCTTCGAGTTCAATTTCTTAGCGAGTTCACGGAGAGTTCTCTTCGAGTTAGCCGTGAGCTTGGCCTTGCCACTTGCGAAGTAGACTTCAAGCTTGATTTCTTCAACAGGGCAGCCATCTGCATCCGGAGAACCGGCTTCGAACGGACACTTGTCGAGGCCAGAGCACTGACCGGCGAACATGTCGAGCATACCCTTCTGAGTAACCCACGGATCGCAGACGCCGTCCGCATCCGAGTCCGGATTGTCGAGCGGGCAACCGTTGTTGGACACAGAACCCGAGTCAAACGGGCACTTGTCAAGGCCGGTGCAAACATCTGCGAACATTTCGAGCATACCCTTCTGGGTAACCCAAGCATCGCAAACGCCGTCCTTATCCGAGTCCGGATTGTCGAGCGGGCAACCGTCATTCTTCACAGAACCAGAATCATACGGGCACTTGTCGAGACCGGTGCAGACATCCTTGAAGACATCCTGCATTCCCTTCTGGGTAACCCAAGCATCGCAAACACCGTCATGGTCAACGTCCGGATCTTCCGTCGGGCAGCCATCCGTTGCAAGCGGACCCTTTTCGTTCGGGCATTTATCCACGCCCGTGCAGACGCTCTTGTAATCATCGAGCATGCCGCGTTCCGAGACCCAAGCATCGCAAACGCTATCCTGGTCGGAGTCCGGATTGCCAAGCGGGCAACCTTCGTTTTCAATCGGGCCATATTCAGCCGGGCACTTATCCACGCCCTTGCATTGCTTCATGTTCGGATCGGTCGGGTTTTCGAAGAAGTAGCCGAGCTGCTTTTCGGTAACCCAAGCATCGCAGAGACCATCACCATCGACGTCCGGATCCGGCCACGGGCAACCCTTGTTAGCCACAGGACCAGCTTCACCCGGGCACATATCGTAGCCCTTACAGACGTTAGCGAATTCAGCGAGGAGACCTTCGTCCGTCACCCACGGAGAGCAGAGGGAGTCGTTATCCGGGTCCGGGAGCTTGGTTGGGCAGCCGCTGAAGTTCGGCGAACCAGCCTGAGCCGGGCATTCATCGATGCCGGTGCAAACGTCAGCAAACTTAGCGAGCATATTCTTCTGAGAAACCCACGGGTCGCAAACGCCGTCCGCATCCGGATCCGGATTGTCGAGCGGGCAACCGTCAGAGCCTGCGCCCTGTTCGTTCGGGCACTGGTCAATGCCTTCGCAGATTTCAGCAAATTCGGAATGGAGACCCTTTTCGGCTACCCAAGCATCGCAAATACCATCTTCATCCAAGTCCGGGTTCGGCCACGGGCAACCATCGTTGCGCTTGTCGCCGCGTTCATCCGGGCACTTGTCTTCGCTATCAGGAACGCCGTCACCATCGCGATCCGGGTCGATCAGGAAGCCAGACCACGTGATGCCGCCGAAGCCGTAAGCCTGCGGAACCGTGCGGGCCTTGTAAGTCCAAACCGCTTCCGTATTGCCATTGGTCATGTGAGAACCGTCATGCGAGAATCCACCAGACACACGACCTTCCGTGTACTTCTTTGTCACAGCGAAGTGACCACCGACCTGAAGGTCGAGGTGAGAACCGATATGGAACACGAGACCCACAGAGGCTTCGTTCATCGTCATCGGTTTGAGACCTTCGTAGTCGCCATCAAAGATGTCCATATAGTATTCACCGAAGATGGAAACGACCGGAAGCGGATAGATTTCGATACCGGCAGCCACATTATAGAAGCCCGGGAAATTATCGTTACCCACCGTGAAACGGTAGCCGCCGTTCAAGTGGATGAGAATCGGAGCGGCTTCGATCTTACGCATATCCATCGTTGCTGCGAGAACAAAACGCATGATCGAGTTCTTGTTACCGTAAGCGTAACCAACGCCCGTATTTCTATTGATATAATCCGGTTCGCGGATCCAAAGACCGCGCTTGTTCGCGTCCGTCGTCGGGAAATCCATGCCGAGGAGCAACGCGATATCAAAAAGCTGATCTTCCGGAAGCGGTGCACGGAACTTCAAGCTAGCGCGGAGATTACCGAGATAGCCCTGATTAGCCGCATCACCTGCACGCGTTTCCTTGCCTTTTTCATCGGTATACTTATCAAAACCGACATGGTCATAATAAAGCGGAAGCATTACCGCTACGTCCACAATTTCGAACATGCCAAAGGACATGCCGAAGTAGCCGTTTGCACCATAATATTCAGACACGCCGTTACGGCCCGTGTTCGAATAGAACTCTTCGTCCGAGAAAACGCTCTTGTCATTCGAGATATCGCCCAAAACGCTGATACCCAACTGACCATGCTTCATGGACTGTGCTGAATATGTTTTGTCAAAACCGAGTTGTCCGCTCTTGTTAAAGGTTTCGTGCGCAAAAGCGAGCGAAGCCGATAAACCAAGAAGGGCCAAACACTTTATGCAGTTTTTCATTGGTTCTCCTTCTTATAAACCAATCCGAACCCGCCAACTGCGACGGGCATATTCCTAAGGAAAAAGATAGTTAGAAAAGCTTTTTTTGTCTTTATCATTTTGTTTCAACGCAACTTCGTTACCGCATTTTTACATTGCATCTTTCGTTTACAAATCGTTACGTTTCAAAGAGTTCCGGGAACTCCCGGCGCAGGCTCGTAAACCCTCGGAACGAAATAATCAAATGGTCGAGCACCGGGATTTCGAGAAGCTTGCCCGCCTGTACAAGACAACGCGTCACCTGTTTATCTTCTTCGCTTGCAATCAAAGAGCCCGACGGATGATTGTGCGCAACGATGACGCCACTCGCCCGGTCCCGAATCGCCTCGGCAAAAACCTCCCGGGCGTGCACCTGGGTTCGGTCGGCAAGGCCTTCCGTCACCACATGAACCCCCAAGAGCCCATTACAGTTACTTAAAGAGCTAACGACAAAACACTCCTGCTGTTTAAACTTGAGAAAGGCGATATGCGGCACAAGCGCACCGGGCGATGCGATGCTCTGCATCTGCGCACCCAGGAAAAAACGCCCCGAAAGTTCCAAGCACGCGAGAATTTGCGAAGCATTCGCCTTTCCAAGCCCTCCGATGCGGCAAAGTTCTTCAAGGCTCGGGCGACGAGCCATACCCGAAAGGAAGGTGGCAAGCTCTTCCGAAAGGGTAAAAACGTCCTTTTCGGAGGTTCCCCTGCCGAGAATCAGAGCGAGCAGGTCCGCGGTCGATAAGGACTCCGCGCCTTCCTTTTGCAAACGTTCCCGGGGAAGTTTTGTTCTGTCACAGACAATCATGCGATTTTTCCTCTCTTTTTAGATCTTTTTTTGTGATTTGGGACTCATCCTTATAGAAGGACGCTCGAAAAAGCGTTTTGTCCACCTCCAAGACGAAAAAAATCTTTTTCCTGTCCGTTCCCTCTATTGGGGTAACTTCCACTCCAAAACACAGATTTTCAAAATTTAAGATTCTCAAAAAATCAAAACTTTCACTCAAAAACAGATGATTTTAAAATTTTTAAAAAAATTTCATTCCAAAAATCAGCAAAATTAACCTTAAACAAGCAAAATCATGAACTTTTCAAAGCATCATTTTAAAAAATCGCATATTTTTTGCACAAAACCCTAGTAATAAGCCTTTTCATATTGTATATTTTACCTAGTAAAACGAATTCAATCTATCGAGAAATAACATGACAAATCACGCATTAAGCGGCGCACAGGTGATGCTCGATTGTTTAAAACGCGAAGGCGTTGACACAATCTTCGGTTATCCAGGCGGATCCGCAATTCCTCTTTTCGATGCACTCCTCGATTCTAATATTAAGATGGTGCTTTCCCGTCATGAACAGGGAGCAACCCACATGGCAGACGGCTATGCCCGTGCAACTGGCAAAGTCGGCGTTGTGCTCGTGACGAGCGGTCCGGGCGCCACCAATACATTTACCGGTATTTATACAGCTTTGATGGATTCCTCGCCGATTGTCGTGCTCGCCGCCCAGACGACCACTCCGAACCTCGGTAAGGACGCTTTCCAGGAATGCGATACGAGCGGCATGACTTTCGCAGCCGTGAAGCACTCCTTCCTCGTCAAGGACCCGAATGACCTTTCGCGCGTGGTGAAGGAAGCCTTCCACATCGCACGTTCGGGCCGTCCGGGTCCTGTGCTGATCGACCTTCCGAAGGACGTGACTGCAGGCAACTGCACCGCTTCTTTCAGCGATGAAATCGATCTCCCGGGTTACAAGATTCCGACTCACGCCGATCCGGAAGCCGTAGCGAAGGCAGCTGCACTTCTCAAAAAGTCCACAAAGCCTCTTCTCCTCGTCGGTCACGGCGCAATCATTTCTAACGCTTCCCGTCAGGTGAAGGAACTCGCCGAAAAGCTGAACGCTCCGGTAGTCGAAACCCTTCTCGGTCTCGGCGCTTTCCCAGAAACACATCCGCTTTCCCTCGGTATGCTCGGCATGCACGGTACCGCTTACGCGAACAAGGCCGTGCTCGAATGCGACTTGATCATGAGCATCGGTTCCCGCTGGGACGACCGCATCGTCGGTAAGATCGAAGAATTCTGCAAGGATGCAACGATTATCCATGTGGACATCGACCCGGCAGAAGAAGGCAAGATTCTGCAGCCGGATGCATTCCTCTGCGGCGATGCCAAGCTCGTTTTGGAACAGCTCCTCCCGCTCGTTTCCCGTCTCGATACAGAAGACTGGGTGAAGACCTGCCAGACTTACAAGAAGCGCTATCCGCTGACCTACCCGAAGCAGGGCGGTCTCCGTATGCAGCACATTATTTCGACCGTTTACGAGCTCACGAAGGGCAAGGCCATCGTCACGACAGACGTGGGTCAGCACCAGATGTGGGTCGCCCAGTTCTACAAGGCCGATTATCCGCGTCAGTTCATTTCGAGCGGCGGTGCAGGCACGATGGGCTTCGGTTTGCCATCCGCAATCGGTGCGGCCATCGGCGTCAGTTCCGAATTAAACTGGCCGATCTGCTGCTTCGCCGGTGACGGCGGATTCCAAATGACGGAATTCGAACTTTCGACAGCCGCCCTTCACAAGCTTCCGATCAAAATCTTCGTGATGGACAACAAGTACCTCGGCATGGTCCGCCAGTGGCAGGATATGTTCTACGGCAAGCGTTATTCTTCCGTGAGCATGGAAGGCAACCCGGACTTTGTAAAGCTCGCCGAAGCTTACGGAATCAGGGCATTCCGCATCAAGCGCTCCGCCGACGCCGAACGTATCATTCAGAAGGCTCTCGATTACAACGAAGGCCCAGTGCTCATCCACTGCGAATGTGAAGAAGAAGATAATGTGTTCCCGATGATTCCGGCGGGCGCCCCGCTCACCGCAATGATGACGGAACCGCCCAAAGGTCAGCTGGAAAAGCCGACAGGGAGCACCTAACCCATGGCTACATTTGATAAAAATGCATCGGCTCACTGCTTGAGCCTTCTCGTCGCAAACCGTCCCGGCGTTCTCGTGCGCATTGCGCTCGTGTTCTCCCGCCGTGGCTACAACCTCGACTCTCTCGTGGTGTCCCCGACGCTCAATCCGGACTTTAGCCGTATGAACATCGTGGCACACGGTAACCCAGAAATTCTCGTCCAGATCATCAAACAGCTCGAAAAGCTCGTCGACGTGATCCAGGCGAAGGACCACACCGGTTCGACCACCGTTGAAAAGGAACTTGCTTTGATCAAGGTCAAATGCAAGCCGGAACAGAGAACGGAAATTCTCCAGCTCTGCGACCACTTCAAGGCGGTTACCATCGATATGACCGAAACCTCGATGATTATCCAAATCACGGGTAACACGGACAAGATCGATGCGATGAAGCACCTCCTCGACAAATTCGAAGTGGTGGAATACATCCGTACCGGAAAAGTCATCATGCTTCGTGGCGAAGATATTACTTAATCGTAATTTTAACAGCAATCTTCCCAAAAAAAGTCCCGCGCAAGCGGGGCTTTTTTTATATTCAAGCACATGAAAATATTTGTAACAGGGGTGGCAGGACAACTCGGCCACGACGTCATTAATGAGCTCGCTAAAAGAGGTTACGAAGGGATCGCCAGCGACATCGCTCCGACATACAGCGGAATCCAAGATTCCTCTGAGGTCACGCAGGCAGCATACCGTTCCATGGACATTACAAACCCTAAAGCTGTAGAAGCGACCCTCACTGAAATCAACCCGGACGTTGTCATTCACTGCGCCGCCTGGACCGCAGTAGACCTCGCCGAAGACGAAGACAAGCAGGAAAAAGTTCGTGCGATCAACGCAGGCGGCACGAAGAACATCGCTCTCGTCTGCAAAAAGCTGAACTGCAAAATGGTCTACATCAGCACGGACTACGTCTTTGACGGTCAAGGCACAAAGCCCTGGGAGCCGGACTGCAAGGATTACAAGCCGCTGAACGTTTACGGTCAGACAAAGCTCGAAGGAGAACTCGCCGTAAGCGAAAATCTCGAAAAGTATTTCATCGTCCGCATCGCATGGGTCTTTGGCCTCAACGGCAAGAACTTCATCAAGACGATGCTGAACGTGGGAAAGACCCACGACAGCGTCCGCGTGGTAAACGACCAGGTCGGCACTCCAACTTACACCTACGACCTTGCCCGCCTGCTCGTCGACATGGTGGAAACGGAAAAATACGGCTACTACCATGCGACAAACGAAGGCGGATACATCAGCTGGTTCGACTTCACCCAAGAAATCTACAAGCAGGCGGGCCTCAAAACGAACGTTCTCCCGGTGACGACCGCGGAATATGGACTTTCGAAGGCTGCTCGTCCGTTCAACAGCCGACTCGACAAGTCAAAGCTTGTCGCAAACGGCTTTAAGCCTCTTCCGACGTGGCAGGATGCGCTTTCCCGCTACCTCAAGGAAATGCAGGACAACGCCTAAGCTTTTCGCTTTCTAGAAAAAAAGACTCGTCCATCGACGAGTCTTTTTTTGAAGTTCTAGAAGAATTACTTCTGTTCCGTTTCCGCCTGAGCCTGGCTCAAAAGATACGCGTTGATGAAAGGCTTGATCTTTCCATCAAGAACACCCGTCGTGTCGGACGTTTCTTCATTTGTACGCAAATCCTTCACCAGCTGATACGGTTGAAGAACATAGCTGCGGATCTGGGAGCCCCATTCCACCTTCTTCTTTTCGGCGAGGCGCGCATCGCGCTTCGCTTCTTCTTCCTGGCGATAATGTTCGGCGACCATCGTGGTGAGCATTTTCAAAGCCGTTGCACGGTTCTGAATCTGCGACCGTTCCGTCTGGCAGCTTGCGACGATACCCGTCGGGATATGCGTCATACGGACTGCGGAGTCGGTCTTGTTGATGTACTGCCCACCAGCACCCGAAGAACGGTAAACGTCCACGCGGATATCGGCCGGGTTGATTTCGAATTCGATTTCGTCGTGTTCCGGGTAAAGGTACACTGCACAGAAGCTCGTGTGACGGCGAGCGTTAGCGTCGAACGGGCTGATACGCACCAAGCGGTGAACACCGATTTCCGAACGGAGGAATCCGTAGGCGTATTCATCCTTGATTTCGATTGTCGCACTGCTGATGCCCGCTTCTTCGCCTTCCTGAACGTCGATGACCTTAAAGTCCATGCCTTCGCGTTCGAGGAAACGCTTGTACATCCGGAGCAGCATATTTGCCCAGTCGTGCGCTTCCGTTCCTCCTGCACCCGGGTGAAGGGTGAGGACTGCGGCACAAGCATCGTCCGGGCCCGAAAGCATCCGGCGAAACTCCATTTCGTCGACACGCTTCAAAAGGGCCTTGTAATCTTCTTCCACATTGTCGAAGAGTTCCTGCGAATCCGGTTCGGACTTAGCCATTTCGTAAAGTTCCGAAAGGTCATCGCAAGACGTGGAAAGCTCGTTCCAAGCGCCGATGGTCTTTTTGAGAGACGTAATCTTTTTGAGCAAGGCCTGGGCTTTGTCCTGATCATTCCAAAGATCCGGATTGCCGGATTCCTTTTCAAGTACCGAGAGCTCTACTTCCTTAGACTCAAGGTCAAAGATACCCCCGGAGCTTATCGATTCTCACGCGGAGTTCGGTAAGCCCTGTGTGCGAAGTCGTTGCCATTACTTGGCGCCTCCAATGGCACTTTCTGGAGTGTAATCCTTGTTCAGGTACTTGACCTTATACTTCTTGGCGAGTTCGTCCAAGTACTGCTTGATTTTGAGCTGACGTTCCTGTTCAGCCTGAACGCGGAGAATATATTCGATCTGGACCTTGTAATTTTCGAACTTGCCGTCGTTCTTTTCGGTGAGCATAAAGATCTGGAGACCTTCGCTCGTGGAGAAGACATCGGAGATTTCGCCAACGGTGAGCTTGCTGATGGCCTTTGCGAAGTCAGCGCCCTTGCTCTTGGCGAGGAACTTGTTCATCACGCCGCCTGTCTTACGAGCATCAGCGTCGTCGCTGTACTGAGCAGCGAGAGTAGCAAAGCTAGCCTTGCCAAGGCGAACCTGGGCTGCGAGACCCTTGAGGAGTTCCTTCTTGTCTTCGATAGCCTTCTTGGATTCACCCTTCTTGCTCTTGAGGAGAATGCGGGCGCCGCTGATGGTATCGTTCAAAGGTACCTTGGACTTGTTGAGTTCCCAGTAAGCGGAAATCTGCTTGTCGGTCGGATCTGTCGGATACGGCACCTTCTTTTCGAGAATGATGTCGCTCTGGAGCTGCTGTTCGATGCGCTGGTTGAACTGAGCTTCCGTGATGCCGCTCTTCTTGAGTTCCTTGTTAAAGGCGTCGATGCTCGGATACTGAGCCTTGAAAAGCTTGGCGACGCTGTCGATACGGTTTTTCGGAACCTTGATCGAAAGAGCCTTGGCTTCGAGCTTGATGAGTTCCTGACCGACGAGGTTATCGATCACAGCCCAACGAACCTGCTTCATCGCTTCTGGCGGAATCTGGCGGCCACGCGCCTGAGCCTTGGCGAGAGCTTCGGTAAGGCTGTCCACATGGCCCTGGGAAATACCAGTCTTACCGACTTGGATCACATCAAAATTTTTACCGTTCATGAGCTGAGCAGAACCGAAAGTTGCACAGACCATGACAGGGATAAGAGATTTCTTAACAAGATTGAAAAAGCGCATAAGCACCCTAGGTTAAATTTTGGACGCCGATAATATAGAAAAATCGGAACTCATGAATTCGAATCGGAAGCAGAACCCGAAGAGGTCTTACCCTTGACGGCGGAAACCACATCCGGGACGAGATCTGCAATCTTCGAAACGAGATTGTTGTCGCGAGCAATCGGCATGATGCGCACATCTTCGCCCGTAATTACGACAAAAGCGACCGGATTGATGGAAACGCCACCGCCAGAAGCCGCCACATTTTCCTTGTGACCGCCAAGGCCAAAGCCCATCGAAACGCGGCTCACCGGAATGACTGTTGTGGCTCCCGCCTGAATAGGCTTGCCAATCACCGTTTCCGCCTGGGAAACCAAGCGGAGCTTTTCGAGAATAGTATCTGCAAGTGTATCTATTTGTGCCATACGATAATAATAGTTATTCCGGAGAATCGTAAACGTCCTGGGCGACTTTTTCAAAGCGTTCCCGAAGCGATTTCACGCCCAAGTGCCCCCAGACACAGACAACTCTTCCGCCCGTTAAACGAAGCGCAACGCCGCGCTCCCCTGCCCCAGCGTCAAAACGGACCGTATCCGCCGAAAATTCGACACGACGGTCCGAACGCTGGATGTTTGCAATCCACTTCTGCCAGGCCTCCTGAGAAACGTAACCCCAGCTGCGGGCCGCATTCCAACGCAAATCGTTTCCCTGATACCCCTGCGCAAGCATCGGGAATTCCGACGGAATTCCCAAAAAGTTTCGCATTTGAATAGAGGTTTCTCCCGGAATACGGTCCTGAAGCGGCAAACTCAAGAATTCCTGAGGTAGACCCGTGCGATAATCCGGGAACGCCTGGACATAATGTTCAAGTTCCGCACGTTCATGGTTTCTCAAAAGCCCATAGCGGAATACAAAAAGGCGCTTGCCCGCACGCATAGCGATTTCACGGGAATCCCCTTCCACGACCGGGAGCGTTTCTTGCACAAGTCCGCTGTTCAAATAAAATGCGAGCGCCGCCATGTCCGAAGAAAATTCAAGGATTCGAATGTGAAGCGTATCGCCCGGAGTCGGCGCGTAATCGACTTCCGCCATGTTCGAAATCGCATAGCGATGCAAATGCCAAGCGTGCGGAACATGTTGCAGGACGGAATTCGAATCATAAAGCTGCACGTGGACAGGCGGCTTTTCACGGTACAAAAATTTGTACAGGTTCAAATTCAGAAGGGTCGAATTTCCTTCACAGGCGCCCCAAAACAACGCACAAAGTAACAGTCCTAAAATTTCAAAAGTTCGCATTCCCTAGTCCACCCCTTAACGATAATTTTCCTGTGTGAACAAGTCCCTCAAATGCCTGCTGAACGATTCGCCTCCGGGCATCGGCACATCAAAGAATTGAAAGGCGTGAGCCACCATCCGAGGATCCCTAGGCGAAAGCACCTTGCAAATCGAAAGGTTCAGCTTTCGCTTTCGAGGCTCGTCCATATCCGCGTATCCAATGTCCTTTCCCATTCCCACAAGGCCGATCCAGCTGCGCAGTTCAAACGCAAACGGAACCGGGACGATGTCGCCCGGAATATTTTGCCGAGCAAGTCCAAGGCCCCGCGGAGCAGGCGAAAACAGGCGCGATGTCGCCCAGATCGCCTTGGGGCGGTAAGAGCTCTTTCCCATAAAAAAGATTTCGCCTAAATCTCGAAGGATTCCCTTGTACTCGGTCGAAAAAGCCCAACCGGTAAGCGGAGTCCGTCGGCGGACAAAGTTTCCGACGCTCCAGAAGATTCCCGGCACGCTTTCTTCCACGGGCCATGCGAATGTTTTTTTGGCTGAGCGGACAGTTTCGATAACTTCTACTTCGGTCGGAAGCGGAAACGTCCACAGCCTTTCTGCAGGGAACTTTTGAAAAAGCGCCTGCAAAACCTTTTGCAATAGCGAAAGCGGAATTTCTTGCGAAAGGCAAGAGCCTAAAAGGACCCAGGCGATTTTCGCTTCTGGAGATTCCGCTTGTTCGGCAACGGCGACAATCGGGTCCGGTACACTTTCAAAAGACCGCACGAATTCGGCAGTCTCCTTCATGACATCCGGATGTTCCTTTACCCACTGCATTCCGACTGTTTCTGCTGAATTAAATCAGGCTCTGACCCATCTTGACCGCCTGTCCGAGAGTCGACTTGAACAGGTTCGGCTGGCGTTCGGCAAGGATCTTGTCCGCAACCAGAATCACGGTACTGCCCATTTCAAAGCGACCGAGTTCCGAGCCGCGTTCAAAACGGTATTCCGACTCTGGAACGTAATCCACACGCGGAGCCTTGCGCGGGAGCTTGCCCACGTTCGTTATCCAGTTCGGAGCGTAATTGACCACGATGCGGCCCACGTTCGTCGCACCGACCTTTACGAGCAAAAGTTCGCCTCCGCCATCCACGGCAATACGGGTTGTAATGCGTTCATTGATGCAGAAGAGACCTTCCACACGTTCCGCGCTCCAAGGGTTCACCGGCCAGAGCGTTCCCGGGCAATAGCTTGCCGAAACGAGCTTTCCCGCTACCGGGGAATGGATACGGTGGTAGTTGAACGGAGCGAGGTAGATTGTCGCAAAACGTCCACCGTCGAACCGTTCCGCAAGTTCCGGATCGCGAAGGAGTTCCGCGAGGGAATATTGCTTTCCCTTCGCCTGGATCATTTCCGCGTTCTTGCCTTCGAGGATTCCCGTCTGGGATTCACGACCGTCGACCGGGCTTACGACTTCGGCATCGGCAATCGGGCGAGCTCCATCCTTCAGAGTGCGGATAAAAAGTTCACCGATATTCGCATACGACGAAAGCGGTGCAGAAGCCTCTTCCATGTTCAAAGAATATGCTTTGGCAAACAGGTTGCGGGCAAGCTTCGAAAGGAAGGGAACCTTCAAATTGACAAGATTACCGAAAAGCCTCGATTCGAGATTCTTCGGCAGGAGTTTCATAAACACATAACGAGGAGAATTCATCGTTGCAAAATTATATAACTTTGAAGCAATTTGAAACCAAAGGTTATCATATGGACTATCTATTTTTAGTCATCGGACTCGCCTTACTTCTTCTTGGAGCAGAATTCCTCGTAGACTCTTCCGTCGCGATTGCCAAACGCGCTCAAATTTCGAGCTTTATCATCGGTCTTACGATCGTCGGCATGGGAACCTCGGCGCCGGAGCTTTTTGTTTCGCTCTCTTCCGCACTTTCGGGCCACGGAGACGTCGCTATGGGAAACATCGTCGGCTCCAACATCTGCAACATTTTTTTGATTTTAGGCGTTTCTGCCACGATTACACCTTTCGCCATTCAAAATGACATTGTGAAGCGCGACATTCCTTTTGGAATCTTTGCCGCGCTCTTGCTATTTGTGCTTGCGAACGACTCCCGGATTTTTAACTCTGCGGAAAGCGGACTTTCCCGAATCGAAGGCATCGTTTTTCTCGTTTTGTTCTTTGCCTACATGGCTTTTACAATTACAAAGAGCCTCAAGAACCGCAGTAAAGAGGAAGAGGAAGAAGCGGAGTCCAAGCTTTCCGGAAAGCCGCTTCCCCTGCTCATCCTGATTGCGATTGCCTCTCTTGCGGGGCTGATCGGAGGCGGGAACCTGTTCCTTTCTTCTGCTGAAAATTTGGCGCGCGCCTGGGGAGTCAGCGAAGCGGTGATTGCGATTACCATCGTCGCTATAGGAACTTCCCTGCCGGAACTCATCACTTCGATTATCGCCTCTCTCAAGAACAATTCCGAGCTCGCGCTCGGTAACGTCATCGGTTCGAATACCTTCAACATTTTACTGATTTTGGGAACCGCATCGACAGTCCATCCATTCAGCATTCAGGGAATTCGCATAGAAGACTTCGCGGTCATGATCTTTGCCACGCTTTGCACGCTGGGCGTTGCTTTCAGCTTCCGAAAATACTTCTTTACTCGCGGAGAAGGCATTTTCTTTCTCGTCTGCTACGTCGGCTATACCGCTTATTTGGTGGTCAGGTAAACTAGATGATCAATGCAACAAGCCGAACCCTTCGGATTACGCAAAAAAATATGAGAACTTGCTAAAGAGCTGTAGGACGGATGAAAATATGAATCAGGAAAAGAGAGAAACTACTCCAGAAAAAGTTTGTCCCAAATGCAGGAAACCCCTTGTTCTTCGCACGGCTAAAAAAGGTGAAAATGCAGGAAATAAGTTCTGGGGTTGCAGCGGTTTCCCGAAATGCTGGTACAGGGAAAATGAAAATCCTTAAATGACATTATTGCATTCAATCGCGATAGACCTTTTGCAAATTCAAAAGCCTCACTAACTTTTCCTTGTTTGTGAAGGATACGCATGGCTTTTCGTTTATGGATGCTTATCATTTTGAAGATCGCTTTTTCCCGTGATAGGGTGATTGGATTATGTCATGATGAAAAAATCGAATCTTCATTTTCCGGAAAAGGTTCAAGTATTTGTAAAATTTTTAGCAGGAATTTAAGATCATGCCTTCTGAACAAAACTCACTTGAAAAGCCTGCCCTTTGGACACGGAACTTCACGACCTGTGCAATAGTGAACTTTCTCCTGTTCTTTAGTTTTTACCAGTTGCTCCCGATCCTTCCGCTGTACATCATTGAAAAATTCCAGACGGACAATGCGACGGCGGGCGTTATCATTTCGCTGTACACGATCGGTGCGCTAGCCTGCAGACCGTTCGCCGGTTTTTTGGTCGATACGCTCAGCCGAAAGCCGCTTTACTTTTGGACCTTCTTCGCCTTTACGCTTTGCTTCTTAGGTTACAAAACTGTAGGCCTTTTGCCGATCCTTGCCGTGGTGCGTTTTGCGCATGGTCTTTTCTTTGGCATTTCGAGTACGGCGAGCAATACGGTCGCGATCGATTCCCTGCCGGCGAGCCGCCGCGGCGAAGGCATTGGATATTTTGGCATCAGCGTGAACTTAGCCTTCGCCACGGGTCCGATGACAGGCATGTTCCTGTACGAAGCCTTTGGCGATTCGATCGTCTTTGCGATGTCGGTTATCCTCTGCGTCGTCGGGCTTATTCTCGTGAAGACATTGAACGTTCCTCCCAAAGAAAAGAGGCCTCACGCGCCGCTTTCCTTGGACCGATTCTTTTTGACCCGCGCGATTCCGCAGTTCATCAACTTTATCTTTGTGGGCTTTGCCTACGGTCCCGTGACAAACTACATCGCCCTTTACGCAAAGGAACTTGACATTGGAGGATCAGGCTGGTTCTACGCCTTGATTGCGGCAGGCCTCATTATGAACCGTATCATGACGGGTCGTCTTATAGACCGAGGCTACCTGATTCACTTGGTGGGAGCAGGCATGACGCTCATTATTTTCGCCTTTACCCTGCTCGCCTTTGCGCAGAATCCGCTTATGTTCTTTACGTCCGCATTCCTCATCGGTACAAGCCTTGGACTTATTTTCCCGGGATACCAGACGATGTGTGTGAACCTCGCACGGCATGACCAGCGCGGCACCGCAAACAGCACCTATTTAAGCGGTTGGGACATCGGCATCGGCACGGGCATTTTAGTCGGCGGCTCCCTTGCCGAAGTTTTCGGCATGCACAGACAGATGTTCTTCGTTTGCGCGATCGCCCTCTTGATTGGCGACATCCTGTTCTTCACCTGGACTTCTAGGCATTACACAAAGAACAAGCTCGAAGGCTAAACGGGCGAATCCTTTCAAAAAAGTTTTTGTTTGCCGAGAAATCTTTTCGCATTCGGCATTTTTCCGTTATATTAAAGAATAGAAGAGATTTTCACTTAAAACGGAAGGAGCGCCTATGCCTATTTCATTCATTGTCTTTGTTCTCATTGGATTTATCATTGTCGCTGTCGGCGCTTATCGACTCGGGGCTCACTTTAGCCATGCCGCCAAGCGGGAACAACCCGAAGAAAAGAACTCCATTCCTTACGATAAATGCGTCGCTGGGAACACGTCCAAATTCCAGTATGGAAGCCTTACCGACGCACGCGACGGCGAAACTTACCGCACCATTCGAATCGGGAATCAAGTCTGGATGGCAGAAAACCTGCGCTTTCATGCAGAAGGAAGTTTTGCCCCGAACAACCATGAAGAAAATGTCAAAGTGCATGGCAGACTCTACACGTGGAATTCCGCACTGGGTCTTCCAGATGAACCGCCTGAAGATTCTACAGCAAGCCACCTCGACATGACGAAGCAAATCCGCGAAAAGAACTACCAGGGCATTGCACCGGAAGGTTGGCACATTCCAAGCAACAAGGAATGGGAAACCCTGATGGCTCAGCTAAAATCAAGCGATGAAGACCTGCGCAGTGGCTGCTTTTGGCGCAAGCCGGGCAGGGATTCCCTCGGATTTTTCGCCCTGCCTGCCGGTTACCGCTTTGGCAACGGAAGTTTCTTGCACTTTGGCGACCGCACCCGCTTCTGGAGCAAAGACGAATACTGTGGCAGATCCAACGCTTATCGCTTTGGCATCACCGAAGAATCGATGGACATCGAAGGCATTTACCGTTCCGATGCCATTTCTGTCCGCTGCATCCAGAATTCTTAATGCATCCTCCATACAAAAAGAGCCCGCCCAATGGCGAGCTCTTTTTTTTTGGGAATTGCAATGCCGATTACTTGTTTTCCGATTCCTTCGGAGATTCTTCGCTTTCGCACGGACAGTGATAGCAGTCGCCCGTTTCCGCATAGTCCTTACCGCTCCAGCAGTAAGTGCAAAGATCTTCTTCTGGAAGGCCGATCGCCTGGATCAAGTCATCAATACGCTGGAACGCGAGAGATGTCAAATGCAACTTTGCTCGGATGTATTCGACCATTCCCTTGTATTCTTCGCTATCCGGATTGGTGTACTTGTCAAGATCTGCGTTTTCACCTTCGACGTCGCGAATATAACGGCGCGTAATCAAATCGTAAACACTCTTTGAACGGGAAAAGTTGATGAACTTGCAAGGATACACAAGCGGCGGGCAGGCAATGCGCATGTGCGTTTCCTTACAGCCTAACGAATAAAGCTTCAATGCCTGCTTACCGAGCTGCGTACCGCGAACGATCGAATCATCGCAGAATACCAGGCGGCGGTCCTTGATAAGGCCAGGAATCGGGATGAGCTTCATGGAAGCCACATGTTCACGCTGCTTCTGGTCTTGCGGCATAAAGGAACGTGCCCAAGTCGGCGTGTACTTTACAAACGGACGTGCGAACTTGACGCCCGCTTCATGGGCGTAACCGAGAGCATGGGAAGTTCCGGAATCCGGGATACCGCAGGCTGCGTCCGCTTCCGTCGGTGTGCGCTTGGCAAGAGCACTACCACAGCGGTAACGGGTCATTTCCACGTTGCGGCCTTCATAGCTCGATGCCGGGTAGCCGTAATAGACCCAGAGAAACGAGCAGATAGCCATCTTGCGGCCCGGCTGCACCACGGTCGAAATCGAATCGGCGGTCATCTTCACCACTTCGCCCGGTCCGAGATCGCGCACATGTTCAAAGCCCAAGTTCTGCAATGCACAGCTTTCCTGGAGCGCGATCATGGCTCCGTCCTTTTTACCGATGACAATCGGGGTTCTGCCCCACTTGTCGCGGCTTGCGTAGAAAGTTCCATCGCTTTCGATCAAAAGAATAGAGATACTTCCCTTCACCTTTTCATGCACATACTGCAAACCTTCCACAATGGAGTCGCGCGTTGCGATCAGAGCCGAAATGATTTCCGTTTGGCCAACCATACCGCTGGTCGTAGAATACTGCAACTGCACACAGTTCGTGCTGAAAAGTTCCTTCTTTAATTCTTCGATGTTGGCAATCAGGCCCACGGTTACGACTGCAAAAGTTCCGAGCTTTGAGCTCATCACGAGCGGCTGCGGGTCCGTATCGGAAATCACGCCGATTCCCACTTTCCCCACGAAAGCAGACAAGTCATGTTCGAACTTGCTGCGGAACGGCGTGTTCTGGATGTTGTGGATGGAACGATGGAAAGTTCCATCCGGTTCCAAGACAGCCATACCGCCACGATGCGTTCCAAGATGCGAATGATAGTCGGTTCCGTAAAAAAGATCGAAGACGCAATCTTCTTTCGAAACAACTCCACAAAAGCCACCCATATAGACACTCCTAAGCAAAAGGATTTGTTCTAGCTGAGCGAAAATTTAGAATTTTTTGTTCCTGTTTTTTTAGACTTTTTTAAAGCTTTTTTAGGCTTGAGAGAGCCTATCCTTGCTTCGAGAAAAAGAACGCAAAAAAATATGTAAAACACCCCTTGCCTAATGATTTGTAGGCAAATAGGAATTTTTCAGGTTGACAACCTAGTCCTTTACACAACGAACGGAATGCCCGTAGTACTTACTGTTGTAGTACAGGTACGCGCGGTCGTAGTAGTAGTACAAGAGCATGCCGTACGCGTAGTAACTACTGCTCTCCGTAGAACTCCAGAAGTACGCGTAGCGGCCCTCGTCGATGAAATCCCCACTGAGGAACCTGTAGCCGGCAGGCAACGCCGAGAAACCGAAAGAGTCCTCATTGGTGATTCCGTCATATGCCGTCCAACCCGTCTGCGACTTGAGCTTGGCACCGGCTGTGGATTTACCGCCCACTGCCGTGAACAGCGTATTCCATTCATCGTAGCTTGGCAAGTGCCAACCCTCGGGGCAAACTATTTTTGCTGCCGCCCAGGTGTAAAGGCGACCGTATTTTTCGCAATTTGCAGCGACATTGCCGTAACACCAGCTATTTTCCTTGAGACTCGGGGTCTTCACGCTGTCTGCATAATTCAGGTTCTCTGCCATCCACACTTGTTCGCCGATTTTCACCGTCTTGTATGTGTTGCCGTCGCGGGAGTCGGTCATGGTGCCGTAGATAATACCCATCTCACTGCTAGAACTTTGCTCATTTTCGCTAGAGCTCGAATTCACATCAGCAGAACTGCTGGATTGCGTCGCTTCGCTCGAACTGGATTGCGGCGCCTCGCTCGAACTGGATTGTGGCGCCTCGCTTGAACTGGATTGCGTTGCCTCGCTCGAACTGGATTGCGGCGCCTCGCTCGAACTGGATTGTGGCGCCTCGCTTGAACTGGATTGCGGCGTTTCACTCGAAGAAGAACTTTCCATGACACTCGAAGAAGAACTCTCTATGGCACTAGAAGACAAGCCGTCATTACGAATCGTCGAAGAGGACGAAGGAATCTCCACGGCACTCGAGGAAGACAGTTCCTCAATTTCCGTATCCTTGGCAGAAGCACTGTCACTATCGCAGGCGACAAGCATCGCAGACAGGGCGAATGCACCAACAAACAGTTTCGTGAAATTCATGAAACCCTCCATTAAATCTATTTACCGCATAAATTTAATAAACAAAAAAACGGCAGGCGAAGCACTGGCCAGAAAAAGAGGAAATCTAAAAGGATACAACCCTGGAATTGCTAGTCCTTTACACAACGAACGGAAAGCCCGTAGTACTTACTGTAGTACTCCAGGTACGCGTAGTCGCTGCCGTAGTACAAGTACATGTAGTACGCGTAGTTACTACCGTACTCCGTAGAACTCCAGAAGTACGCGTAGTTGCCCTCGCCGTAGTAATTCCCAATGCTGTTCCTGTAGCCGGCAGGCAACGCCGAGAAACCGAAAGAGTCCTCATTGGTGATTCCGTCATATGCCGTCCAACCCGTCTGCGATTTGAGCTTGGCACCGGCTGTGGATATACCGCCCACTGCCGTGAACAGCGTATTCCATTCATCGTAGCTTGGCAAGTGCCAACCCTCGGGGCAAACTGTTTTTGCTGCCGCCCAGGTGTAAAGCCGGCCGTATTTTTCGCAGTATCCAGCGACACCGTCGTAACACCAGCTCTTTCCCTTGAGACTTGCGGTCGTTACACTGTCGGCATAGTTCAGGTTTTCGGCCATCCAGGTCTGGGTGCCGATGACCACCGTCTTGTAGGTCTGGCCGTCGCGTAAATCTGTCAGCGTTTTTGCGGTTGCGTCGTAAACACTGCCAGCGCTTATGTTTTCAGAAGAACTGCTGGATTTCGTCGTTTCACTCGAAGAGGAGGAATTGTCATTGCGAATCGTCGAAGACGATGAAGCAATCTCAATGGCACTCGAAGAGGAACTCTCTATGGCACTGGAAGACAAGCTGTCATTACAAATCGTCGAAGAGGACGAAGCAATCTCCACGGCACTCGAGGAAGACAGTTCCTCAATTTCCGTATCCTTGGCAGAGGCACTGTCACTATCGCAGGCGACAAGCATCGCAGACAGGGCGAATGCACCAACAAACAGTTTCGTGAGTTTCATGGAACCCTCTTATTTTCCCTAGTCCTTTACACAACGAACGGAATGCCCGTAGTTCTTACTGTAGTAGTCCAGGGGCGCGTCGTGGTAGTCGTAGTACAAGGTCATGTAGTACGCGCCGCTACTACTGCCCTCCGTAGAACTCCAGAAGAGCGCGTTGTAGCCCTCGAGGCTGTAATCCCCACTGTAGTACCTGTAGCCGGCAGGCAACGCCGAGAAACCGAAAGAGTCCTCATTGGTGATTCCGCCATATGCAGCCCAACCAGTCTGCGATTTGAGCTTGGCACCGGCTGTGGATTTACCGCCCACTGCCGTGAAGAGAGTGTTCCATTCATCGTAACTTGGCAAGTGCCAACCCTCGGGGCAAACACCCTGGACTTTGCCAGAAAGACCGCAAATCTTGCCGTAGCCGCAGTCTAGCGGATTGTCCGCATCGGTTGCAAGTTTCACCGAGTCCATCGCCGCCGCCCAGGTGTACAGGCGACCGTACTTGGAGCAGTTGGAGGGATCGTCATCATAACAGTAGCTGTTCTCCGTCTCGTAATTCAGGTTTTCGGCCATCCAAGTCTGCTCGCCGATGACCACCGTCTTGTAGGTCTGGCCGTCGCGCAAATCTTTCAGCGTTTTTGCGGTTGCATCGTAAACACTGCCAGCGCTTATGTTTTCAGAAGAACTGCTGGATTGCGTCGTTTCACTCGAAGAAGAACTTTCCATGACACTCGAAGAAGAACTCTCTATGGCACTGGAAGACAAGCTGTCATTACGAATCGTCGAAGACGATGAAGCAATCTCCACGGCACTCGAAGAAGACAGTTCCTCAATTTCCGTATCCTTGGCAGAGGCACTGTCACTATCGCAGGCGACAAGCATCGCCGTCAAGGCAAAAGCACCGAGAGAAAACTTGGCGAAATTCATTAAAACCTCCAAAATAAACCTTATTGGCATGAATGTAAAAAAAGTCCGCTCGCTGCGGACTTTTTTGAATTTATTTGTACGAACTCTTAGCCGTTTGCCTTCTTGAAATCGGCAACGGACTGAGCAAATTCAGCGAGGTAAGCCTTCGCCTGTTCCACGACAGCTGCCGGTTCATAACCGAACTTCTTTTCGAGGACAGATGCCGGAGCCGAAGCACCAAAGCGTTCGAGGCCTGCGACCTTACCAAAGCCACCGACGACATCCTTGAACAGGACCGGAAGACCGCTCGAAAGAGCAAACACCGGAGTCCAAGGAACGATGATGGAATCGCGATAAGCCTTGTCCTGGAGCGTGAAGAGCTTCGGGCTGATCATCGAAACGACGCGCACATTCTTGCCTTCCTTGCGGAGCACTTCTGCGGCTTCGTGTTCGAGATAAACGTCGGAACCGTTCGCAACGAAAGTCAGGTCCGGATTCTTGCCTGCCGGAGTATTGTCGCTCACGACATAAGCGCCCTTGCGGCACTTGGCGGCTTCCGCATAACGGGAGCTGCCCTGCGGGCACGGAAGAGAGCCGACCTTCTGACGGGTCAAAATGAGAGCTGTCGGGCTATCGGTATTTTCAAAAGCCATTTCCCATGCGACAGACGTTTCTGCCGGATCAGCCGGACGGAGAACGAGCATCTGGGAGCGACCATCTTCCTTCATCAAATCTTCGAGAAGGCGAATCTGCGTTTCGTGTTCGATCGGCTGGTGAGTCGGACCGTCTTCGCCGACGCGGAAGCTGTCATGCGTAAAGACGTACTTCACCGGAAGGCCCTGGAGGGCGGCCATACGGATGACCGGCTTCATGAAGTCGCTGAACACGAAGAACGTGGCGCAAATCGGGTACAGACCTCCATGGAGAGCGAGACCGCAAGCGATAGCGCCCATGGTGAGTTCCGCAACGCCGACCTGGACAAATGCACCGCCAAAGTCACCCGGCGTCATGATGCGGGTTTCATTCAAGAACTTCTGAGTTTGGTCGCTGTTCGAAAGGTCTGCGGAGCTGCAGATGATATTCTTGTAATTCTTGGCGAGGTAAGAAAGGACCGTGCCCGAACTGTTACGGGTGGCAACGCCTTCCTTCTGTTCCAAATCCTTCAGGTTGAGCTGAATGTTCTTGCCGGAGAGCCATGACTGGATCGTCGCAGCCTTTTCCGGATTCTTCGCATCCCAGTCCGCCTTCTTTGCCTTCCATTCGGCGGCAATCTTTTCGAGTTCCTTCAAGCGTTCGTCGAAAGCCTTCTTGACTTCCGGGAAGACTTCGAACGGATTTTCCGCATTACCGCCCAAACGACGGACGGTTTCTTCTGTCGAAGCGCCTGCGCCGGAAAGCGGCTGACCGTGGGTAGAAACCTTGCCTTCGAAAGATTCGCCGGCGGCACCGACTGCGCCCTTTGCCATCGTCGTGTGACCGATGATGATCGTCGGACGTTCGGTTTCTGCATAAGCAGCCTTGAAAGCGGTACGGAGTTCATCGACGTTTTCACCGTCGGCTTCGAGAACCCTAAAGCCCCAGGATTCATACTGCTTCTTGAAGTCCTGGTCCATGACGTCCTTGGTTTCGCAAGAAAGCTGTACACCGTTTGCGTCATAGAAGAAAATCAAATTGGAGAGCTTCAAGTGACCAGCCACGCGGCCGACACCGTAAGCGATTTCTTCCTGGATGCCGCCGTCCGAAACGAGCACAACCGTCTTGTGAGAGAGGATGTCACCGAAGTGGGCGACCTTGTAACGTTCCGCAATCGCAACGCCCACAGCCATACCCTGACCGAGACCGAGAGGGCCCGAAGAGTTTTCGACTCCGTGTTCCACGGAGAGTTCCGGGTGACCGGAAGTGATGCTGCCGAACTGGCGGAAGTTCTTCAAGTCTTCCAAGGAAAGACGACCGGTGAGGACAAGTTCTGCATAGAGCAGCGGGGACATGTGGCCCGGGTCCATGAGGAAGCGGTCACGCGCTTCCCACTGCGGATTCTTCGGATCGAAACGGAGGAATTCCGCAAAAAGAAGAGTAATGGCCGTTGCGGCGCCCATTGCTCCACCCGGGTGTCCGGACTTAGCCTTTTCGACCATGGAGGCGGAAAGGATTCGCACGTTGTCTGCTGCTTTGAGAATAATTGAATTGTCCACAAGAAGCCTCTGTAAAAAATTTGCGCCCCAAATTTAAATTACATTCCCCGATTTCTCAACTATAAAAAGAAAATCCCACAGGAAAAACGGCAAAGGAAACAGCTTTCCGGCAAAAACGAGGAGCCATTCGGGATGCCCTCGGCGATTCCGGTCAAAATTTTCGAAGAATTTTCAAAAGCATAAGAAAAAAACAGCTAATTGTTATATTTAACGCAATTCAAAATCACATCAAAGGAGAGCACATGAAAACCTTCACCTTGAAAGCAGCCACCGCGGGCGCCGCTCTTCTGGGCATTATCGCCTGCGGAGACGACAGCAGCTCCAGCAGCAAAACGGATATCTTCAGCACGAAGGACAACCTGCCCGAGTGCACCGAGAAAATCGCCGGAGACACGCTCTACGTGGAAAGCGATTCCGCGGACTACTTTTGCGAAGACGGCGAATGGGTAATCGTCGCCGATACGACGGGAACGGACACCTCCGCAACGGACTCGTCGGACGTTTCCTCTTCGTCGGGAAAGAACCCGAGCAGCTCCTCGGCGGACAGCAGCGCAGCAGACACCCTTTTGAGTTCCTCGGCGTCGGATTCCCTTTCGAGCAGCTCCAGCACCGAGGCGAGCAGCAGTTCGGAAGCGGCTTCCAGCAGTTCTGCGCTCCCCATTGAAATGCTAAAAACCTGCTCCGACAGCATCACGACAATCTCCCTTTACGCTATCGGGGACAGCCTTGTTTTAAACGTACCCTGGCAACTCAAATGGTCGGCTTATACAAATGCGGACAAGCGTCTGGCAAGCTATTCGGAATGCTTGGTATCGGCGTCCCGCGTAATGGATTCCGCATACGTTTGCAAAAATGAATGGATACAATGCACCGCCTATCAATACGGTTTCCATGTCGATGCCAAATGCGACTCGAGCCTTGCTCTTTCGCCTTGGGGAATTTATGAATACAAGGGATTGAAAACCGACTTGAGCGTCGCCTATATGTCCGGTCTAATGGATTCCCAGCTATGCACATATAGCAATTCCATTGTATACGGCTGCCTTGCCGATAATCTCACCCGGGCCGAACTCACTTTTGTCAACGGGAAAAAGTGGTATTTTGACATCAAGTCTACCAAGTGGTACAGCGATTCGGATTCTTTGACCGCCTTCAACAACGCCGTTTTGGCAATCTCAACGGCAATCGACAACGACGATTTTACCAAAGTGCAGTCGCTGACTGGGCTCAAGGCTTCCGATCCTTACATGGAATTTTTCAAGAAAGGCGGAAAGGTAACTTCTTCTAGCAACGGCGATGCGCGTTTTTCCATCGAAGGTTTCGAGAATCGTTCTTTCATTGAACCGCTCATCCAGTCCGATTGCGAAGACATCAACAAACACTGGCTGTCAAAAATTCCTCTCACCCTCACCCCGGCGGTCAGCAGCTCGAGCGCCAAATCTTCGAGCAGCAGCGCGCAGTCCTCGTCCTCCGTTTCCAGCTCCAGCGTCGCTTCGAGCAGCTCCGCAGTGTCCAGCTCTTCAACGGAATCCTCCAGCTCTTCCGCAGTGTCCAGCTCTTCGGCGGAATCCTCCAGCAGCGAGTCTTCAAGCTCTTCCGCGCCGACTGTTTTCAACGACGAGAACCTGGACTTTTTGGCGGGACTCGCCTCCTTCACGAAAGACGAGGGGGCATCCAGCGCGGACACCGCGGTATGGGCGGCGCAACAAAGTTTCTTGTCATCCCAAGGGACAAAGTTGACGACCTTCACCAATTCCTTGTCGTCGGGATTGAGCGATGCGGGCTATGCATCGGTATCCGAAAGCGCCGCCACCCAAACGTATGGATTGCAGAAAGGCGGCTCGACGTATCTTGTGATTATCGAGAAGTCGGTTGATACGAAACAAATAACCATCAACATTACCGCCAAGAAAATCGAAGGCTAGTCCGAAAGGGAATTCCTTCAAACATTTCAAGGCTGCCTGCGGGCAGCCTTTTTTGTTTTCACGACATCCCCTCTCCTCTCTTTTTTAATCTTGCCCCCCAAACAAATATTCGCCCCGCACAAGAACGAATATCTTCCGAATTCCATCGAAAGCGGAAGCTGGGAAAAGTGCAAAAAAAAGAATGAATATACAATCTTCCACAGAAAGCGCTAGTTGTCATCAGGGAAGATTTTCTTAGACGGGAATGTTTTCTTCGGAATGGGAAATTTTTCTCTCTAACAGGTAGAGTCGCCTTGTTGCGAAACGGTATTTCAAACTTTTCGCAAATTGCGAGATGCCCACCACGCTTTTTTCCTTGAAATCCTTCTAAAAAGTGCCGAGGTATTACGGGGGAGGAACTTCGTATAGAATCCCCCCCCAAAAAAAACTCCCCGCCCCCTAAAGAAGAGACTGCGGAGAGCGTAAGAAACGAAATCACGTTTTCCAGACGATGCAGGATTTGCGTTCGCCATCCTTCTCCATATCGGGGAAGGAAACCCTGAAAGTGGTTGCGCGTTTTTGGTTCTGAATATCCATCAGCCGGTCGTTTATTTCCGCCAGACGGTTCTGGATATTTTCCAACTGACGATTCAACCGGTCGACTTCCGCGGAACTTAGGGCAAAAAGCCTGTTTTCCAAGCGTTCTGTTACCCTGTCCATGCTGGCAATCAGCATACGGCGGCTGTTGGTGAGGCGGATTTCCTCCGCATTGATACGGAACTTAGCTGTATTGGACATAACGACTCCTTATTCAATATGTCAATTAACGCCGGTTCGAAAGAACCGAGATTTAACAAACAAGTATTAAATAGAGATGTCGTTTTTATTTCTACATATCGTATTGTCGTTTCCAAAAAAGATTGGTCAAAATCATCAAGACCTTACCGAGCAAAATATACATATTTTTCAAAAAAGGCATGTTTTTAAATTTATTTTTTGTCGGAATTCCTAACCAGCACAGCCCTATAATCTCCCGTCGAAAAACAATTCCTTATGCCGCTCCGAAGTTTTGCGGGAATAGCGCCATCGTTAGGATTTCGCGAGCGTTCAGTTCAGGTAAAGTCCTTTGCGCACCGTCGTACGATTTTCACCCACCTTCACGTTCACCTTAAAAAGCCACGGGTAAAAACTGTAACCATTTCTTCTTCCAACAACATGTGCGACTGTTGCACAGCAAGCGACTCCAGGCAAATCCGTTTCGCCTCGCAGGGCTGATCAGCGGAATCCCCCCCGGCTCCTCGTTATTGATAATAGTTGTCCATCACGGCTAAAAGTTCCTTGTCTTGCGAAAGAGCCGTCGTTTCACCTTGCAGGCAACGATCGCATCTTAATACAGTCTAATTCATTTGTATATATCATTCATCTAAAGTATAGACGGCACTGGCGTTGGCAAAAGAGAATTAGACCGAACAGCAGTATTCCCAAACCTGCAAATCGGAGAAAAAATCCTTGACCGTTCAAACGGTTCGCCAGATGAAGCTCATCGCCTTTTCCCTTTCCTCAAGAACGTATCAAAAAAAACTATATTCGCTTCTGATGAAAAACATACTAGCTCTCTTCAAAAATTTCATGCATCCAGCAGGAATCGCGGGAATTATTATCGCCGCCCTGATTCCTTTTTTGATATATCTCGCCCCGAATGTTGGCGAGAAAGAATTCATCCGCGTTCTGGATTTAAAGCTTCCACTGCCGCTATTCCTTGTGCAATTCTGCAGCATGGTAATTCTTTTCGGTTTTCTCTTTCGAGATTTCCGTTCCTACATCAAGGAACACCTGCCTCCCAAGCCTTTCATTATTTTGACCGTTCTCTTCGCCTTGGGGGCAACCCTCTTTGCCGGCTCGCAAATCGAAGCCCGCCACCGTGTGCAGAGCGATGAAAGCGTGTTCATGGCGATCGCCCAGAATATGTACTTCAACCAGACGACCGGCACTTGTGACGAAGGCGAATTCGAAAAAGGCAAATTGAACTGTTTCAAGGATTCCGACAGCTTTAAAACCAAGGGGCTTTCATTCCTGTACCTGCTCGGAATGCCGTTCTTTGGACCGGACCTGCACTGGATTTTCCACTGCGAACTCGCGATGCTCTTTTTTGCGGCACTGCTCCTATTTTTTGCCATCCGCGCGTGGACTTCCGACGACCTGATGTCAGCTCTTACGAGCATTCTTCTTTTTGCACAGCCGACGGTCCTTTTCCAATTCCGTTCGATGTCTGTCGAACCGCTCTATATTTTCCTCAGCGCTCTTTCGCTCTGGGTCCTCAAGTGGGCTTTTGACCGCAACACGCTTCGCCACTGGATCCTTTGCGCCCTCGTACTCGGATTCTTTGCGCAGACCCGCCAGGAAACGGTTTTCTGTTTTCTCGCCTTCCTCGTCGTCGCCCTGCCGAAGATTCTCGACAAAAAGGATTTGAAAGCCCCGGCGTTCTTTGTCACACTTTCGCTTTTTTCCGTTCCAATCCTGATTACAATCAGCTACTTCCAAGGTTACGGTTTCCAAGGCGGGCAGTACTCCGCCCACGGTCACTTCATTGAAAACCTGAAGAGCAACTGGGAAGTGATGACGAAGCCGCTCTCCGACAGCGGTCTGCTCGCAAATCCATTCCTTTCGAGCTTTAACTGGCTCTTCCTTTTGGGACTCGTAATCCTTGCCGCCTTGGTGGCCAAGGAGCTTCTTTCGAAAAATTACGGAACGAACACGAAAATCGCCGGATTCCTGCTATTGTACCATATTCAGACGTACATGATTCTCGAAAACGTTTCGGGCGACTTCAATATTGAAATCAACCAGCGTTACGCCCTCGTGATGATGCCGACCATGGCGTTCCTTGCGGCATTCGGCATTCGAAAGCTCCTTAACGTCGCCTATTTCCTCGCCGGAAAGACGAACCTGCAGAACGATTTCAAGGCAAATTTCGCCGTCACTTTGATCCTTTCCGTTATCGTCTGCGGCAACACGCTCGGTTACAAGGAAAGCTTCAACAAGAACATCATGTACAACCGCAACCATCTGACGACCGAAGAAGTCGAAATTTGGAAGTGGTTGAACCAGCAACCGAAAAAGCCTCGCCTGTTCGTGTACGGAAGGCCCTGGCATTTTGTCGCCTACGGACAGTCCGCAATCCATTACAACCGCGCCCGTCAGATTTCGAAAGATTCCCTGCAGAGCTTGATTCAAAAGTACGACGGCGAAGTATACTACATTCGCGGTCTCGACTGCTGGGATTCCAAAACGTACCATGCGAAGGCGGTGGAACATCGCATTCCGACGACCTGCGACATTTTTGAGCGCGAAGTGAAACTCGAAGACGTTTACCAGGTGCTGATTACCCGCAACTACTGGGTGACGATTAAAAAGATTTCGACCCGTCGCAATTACGATCCGGAAAAGCTCTTTGCCTTTGGATTCTGGCAGGGAGAACCTTCCACGCAGACATTCATCTTTAACTCGTCCGAATACTTTGGCACCAAGGCTCCGTGGAAGATCCGCTTTACGTTGAACGGAGATTCGATTTATGCGAAGCCTTACCAGGCGGGCGATTACAGCGACACGCTCACCGGTCCCGTTTTAAAGCCCGGATACAACAAGCTCGAAGCGGACATTTACGACTCGACGACATCCGAATCGGTCGCCCACATTGAAAATTACCGTTTCTTCCGCTTTGAAGGGGCACTCGAACTTTCCCAAATGCAGCCGACAGCGCACAAGCAGGCCTGGGGAAACCTGAGCAGGAACGCATCGGTCGAAGGGCACGCCTTTACGCTCAACGGCAAAAAGTTTACCGAAGGCTTTGGCGTTCACGCTTCGAGCGAAACGCACTTCGACTTGCAAGGCAAGTTCGAACGCTTGACCGCCATCGTCGGTCTTGACGAAGAAAGCCTTTGCAGCGACGGCATTGCGTACAAAGTTTTTGGCGACGGCAAGCTCCTTTACCAAAACCCGAACGTTACCATAGGAAAGCTGGATTCGTTAAACGTGATTGTGCACGGCGTCCGTGAACTTTTGATTTCGACCGATTCCCTTTCGAATAAAAACTGCGACCATGTGGACATTGTCCATCCGACTCTTTTTCCGAGCGGAAAGGTCGATTTAAAATCCGAGGTGAAATAGTGCTTTTATCCGTTATCGTACCCCTGTTTAACGAAGAAGAAATCGTCGCAAAGACCTTTTCGGTTCTCGAAGAGGAACTTCAAGATATCGAGCATGAACTGATCTTTGTGAACGACGGTTCTAAGGATCGTACCCGTGAAATTTTGGAAAAACTCTTAGAGCAGACTCCGCAGAATAAGCTTGTGAATTTTAGCCGCAATTTCGGTCACCAGGCAGCATTCAGCGCGGGATTAAAGCACGCCCAGGGCGACGCCGTCGTAATCATTGACGGCGACTTGCAGGATCCCCCTTCGCTGATCAAGGATATGCTTGTAAAATGGCGCGAAGGTTACCAGGTGGTCTATGCACAGCGCCACAAGCGCAAAGGCGAAACAATTTTTAAAAAGGCGACAGCGCACCTTTTTTACAAGGTCTTGCATTCGCTCACGAGCATTGAAATTCCGCAGGATACAGGCGACTTCCGTTTAATGGACCGTATCGTCGTGGACCAATTGAACGCCCTTCCCGAACGCAACCGTTTTTTGCGCGGGCTCGTCTGTTGGGTGGGATTCAAAAAAATCGGCATTCTTTACGATCGTGCAGAACGCACAGCGGGAACGTCCAAGTATCCGCTTCGCAAAATGTTGCGCCTTGCAATGGACGGTATCACAGGCTTTAGCACGACGCCATTGAAAATCAGCTTTTTGATGGGATTCCTTGCGACGATCATCGCCTTTGGCGTGTTCATCTGGAGCATTCTCGAAAAATTCTTAAGTCCTACGACAACGGTTCCGGGCTGGGCTTCCCTCATGACCGTAATCGTTTTCTTTGGCGGAATCCAGCTGATGTCGATCGGCATTGTCGGCGAATATATTGGGCGCATCTACGAAGAGGTCAAACAAAGACCGCTCTATATTGAGGATAAATCGAAATCCGGGTGCGGAATCCGGAATCCGAGCCGGGATGCCGTCCAAGATGGACCGTATGGACTGCCACAATCTGCCGTTAAGCGATTCCCCGGAAAATGAAGCCTTTGAAAAGGCGCTTTCGTCAAACAAAGCCATCCTAGAGCCTTAGGAACCACTAAGAAAGCGATTTCAGTTTTTTTCAACTTTTTCTTTTTGAAAGTTTATGGGAAAAAAATTCCTATATTTTTCGCAATGAAATCCAAACTGTTTGTAATGAGCGCTCCGTCCGGAGCAGGAAAAACGACCTTAAAGGACTTGGTGATCAAGGAATTCCCGGATATGGTTTATTCCATTTCCGCAACGACCCGCGCTCCGCGGGAAGGCGAAGTGGACGGCACTCACTACTTCTTTAAGAGCCGTGACGAATTCAAACGCATGATTGAAAACAACGAACTTGTGGAATGGAACGAAGTCCACGGCAACTTCTACGGTACCCCGAAGAGCTTCGTTGAAAAGATGCTTTCCGAAGGCAAGCGCGTTCTTTTTGACCTAGATGTTTTCGGAAAAGTCAATTTCGACAAGGTTTACCCGGAAGCGATCGGTATTTTGATCCTTCCGCCGTCGCTCGAAATTCTCGAACAGCGCCTCCGCAACCGCCACACAGACTCGGACGAAGTCATCAGCCTGCGTTTGCACAACGCCCGCAAGGAAATCGAATTTGCCAAGCAGAACGGCAAGTATGAATACAAAATTGTCAACGACAATCTCAATGACGCAGTAAACCAGCTTCGAAAGATTCTTTCCAAGTAGTTTTGCAACAAATTTTCAAGTAAAATCCCTTTGCTAGTGCAAATGGATTTTTTTATCTTTGCCCGCTGGAAAATTCTTCAAGGACACGCACTATGAATCTTAATCCTCTTGCTGAAGCGCTCAACAGCGATCTCTCCGCTAACGGATCCTCCATCCTCCAAATGCTTTCCGAAAAGGGAAAGGCCATTTTCTTCCCGAGCAAGGGTATTCTTGGCCAAGGTGGCGAAGCAAAGGGTAAAGAAATCAATGCGACAATCGGTACCGCTCTCGAAGATGACGGTAGCCCGCTCGTTCTTCCGAGCGTGCTGAAGTCTTTGAACATGCCGAAGCAGTCCTTCCTCTATGCACCGAGCTACGGCAACCCGGACATCCGTGACGCATGGAAGGCTCAAGTCATTCGCAAGAACCCGAGCCTCGAAGGCAAGTCCTTTTCCCGCCCGGTCGTTACCGCCGCTTTGACGCACGCCATTTCCATGGCCGGCTACCTGTTCCTCGATCCAAACGATAAGGTCATCATTCCTGACCTCTACTGGGACAATTACGAACTCGTGTTCGAAAACGCCTATGGTGCCAAGATTCAGACATACAACACCTTCAAGAACGGCGGTTTTGACGTCGAAGCTCTCGAAGAAGCTCTGAACAAGGACGGAATCGGCAAAAAGGTTCTCCTCTTGAACTTTCCGAACAACCCGACCGGCTACACCGCTACCGAAGAAGAAGCAAAGAAGATTACGGAAGTCCTCGTCCGCGCAGCCGAAAAGGGCAACAAGGTCGTCGCCCTCCTCGATGACGCCTACTTTGGACTTGTATACGAAGACGGCGTGACCCGCGAATCCCTCTTCACGAAGCTCCTCGACGCCCACAAGGACATCCTCGCTGTGAAGCTCGACGGTCCGACAAAGGAAGACTACGTCTGGGGATTCCGCGTGGGCTTTATGACCTTCGGTTTCAAGGGTGCAACTCCAGAACAGCTCAAGGCTCTCGAAAGCAAGGCTGCAGGAGCTGTCCGCGGCAACATTTCCAACGCTCCGAACATTTCCCAGCTCATTCTCCTTGCCGCTTACAACAGCCCGGAATACGTCAAAGAAAAGGAAGAAAAGTATGCCGTGTTGAAGAAGCGTTACGACATCATCCAGGAAACGCTCGCTTCCCATCCGGAATACTCCGAAGCATTTGAACCTATGCCGTTCAACAGCGGTTACTTTATGTGCGTCAAGCCGAAGGGTGTCGACGCAGAAGCCGTTCGCGTTGAACTTCTTCAGAACTACAGCACGGGTACCATCATGCTCAAGGGCTTGCTTCGCCTCGCCTTCTCGGCCGTGCCGACGGCGAAGCTCCCGCAGCTCTTTGACAACGTGTACCACGCGATTCTAGCTCTCAAATCCAAGTAATAGGAGGCATCATGCCCGATTTCGCTACCTTGAACTACGACGGTAAGGATTACAACCTTCCGCTCGTAACTGGAACGGAAAACGAAAAGGCGATTGACATTTCCAAGCTCCGCAAGGACTCGGGTCTTGTCTCGCTGGACTACGGCTACACGAACACGGGTAGTACGAAGAGCCAGATCACCTTTGTGGATGGTGAAAAAGGCATTCTTCGCTATCGCGGTTACAATATCGAAGACCTCGCCGCCTACACGACCTTCCCAGAAACGGCATGGCTTCTCATTTATGGAAATCTTCCGACACGTGAAGAACTCGGCACGTTCCGTCGTCTTTTGACGGAAAATGCCCTGATTCACGAAAACCTGTTGAACTTCTTCCGTGAAATGCCGCCTTCGGCGCACCCGATGGGCATTCTCGGTGCAGTCGTGAATGCGCTCGGCCTCTTTACCCCGCGCTTCTATGACGACGAAAGCAAGCAGGACGCATTCAACCTAACTGTCGCAAGCCTGATTTCCAAGGTGCGCACGATTGCAGCCTTCTCTTACAAGGCAAGCATCGGCGAACCGTTCGTCTATCCGGATGCGGAAAAGAGCTACTGTTCGAACTTCCTCAACATGATGTTTTCGAGCAAGGCAAAGCCTTACAACGTTGACCCGCTCTTTGTCCACGCACTGAACGTTCTTTTGATCGTCCACGCAGACCACGAACAGAACTGTTCGACTTCTACCGTCCGCATGGTCGGCAGTTCCCAGGCAAGCCTCTACGCAAGTATCTGCGCAGGCATCTGCGCCTTGTGGGGTCCGCTCCACGGTGGTGCAAACCAGGCAGCTCTCGAAACTTTGATGAACATTCACCAGAGCGGTCTCACGGTCAAGCAGGTCATCGAAAAGGCAAAGAACAAAAAGGATCCGTTCAAACTGTACGGCTTCGGTCACCGCGTCTACAAGAACTATGACCCGCGTGCCAAGGTTCTCAAAGGCCTCGTTCACACGATTTTCGATCGCGAACATATTGCCGATCCACTGCTCGACATCGCAAGCGAACTCGAAGAAGCAGCCCTCAATGACGACTACTTCATTGAACGTAAGCTCTACCCGAACGTGGACTTCTACTCGGGCATCCTTTACCACGCCATGGAAATCCCGACGAACATGCTCACGGTGATGTTCGCCATCGGACGTCTCCCGGGCTGGATCGCTCATTGGAAGGAAATGCACGACGATCCTCTGTCGAAGATCAACCGTCCGCGTCAAATCTACACGGGCTACGCAGAACGTCCGTGGCTCCCGATTGACAACCGCGGTTAATTCCCAAGATTCAAAAAGAGGCTCGCATCAAACGATGCGGGCCTTTTTTCAACTTAAAAAATTATTCGTCGGAATCCAAGATGCGCAAGTAGCTCGCATAGCGGGCCTTCGGAATTTCGCCCGATTCTACACGGGCAAGCACATCGCAGCCCGGTTCGTTGATATGCATGCAATCGTTGTACTTGCAAGTAAAGAATTCACCAGGGAAAAATCCCGGGAACGAACGAGCCAAATCATGACCGTCCATTTCCACGACTCCTAGTTCACGGATCCCCGGCGTATCGATTATGCGACCGCCGAAAGGAAGATCGAAGAGGCTCGAAGAAGTCGTCGTATGACGGCCCTTGCCGTCGAGTTCACGGACTTCTCCCACGTTCAGCTGAGCCTCGGGCACAAGAGCGTTCACTAGGCTCGACTTGCCGACTCCGCTCTTTCCCGAAAGCACGGAATTTTTGCCTTTCAAAACTTCACGCAGTTCATCGAGGCCTTTACCCGATTTGCAGCTCACGCAAATGAACTTGTCGACGATCGAAATAAAATCCTTCACGTTCTGCGGAATTTCTTCGATAAGGTCCGTCTTGTTCAAGACCATCACGAGCGGCAAATTGCAAAGGTTCGCCGCGAGCAAAAAGCGGTCCGCAAAGCCGTAGTTGAACGGAGGCTCGGCAACACTCGAAACGACCACGACCTGGTCGATGTTTGCCGCGAGAACGAGTTCCCTGCGGGACTTGTCCTTGGGACCGGGACGCACGAGTGCCGACTTTCTCGGCAGCACGCGGAGCAGCGAATAAGGTGCATCTTCTTCCGCGTTTTTAGCACGGGCAATAATCACCTGATCACCAACGACCGGAAATTCCTTTAATTCGTAAACGACCGCGGCGCGGTAAGTCGCATTCACGCTGTCGCCGTTCGGCAGTCTCACGACGCAAGTTCTGCGGTGGACTTCCACAACCAAGCCTTCCACGGAATCGTCCGCATCAAACTTTTCGGAAGGATCCTTGATTTTTTTGATTTTAGGCTTTTTGAATTCACGACTCCAACGTTCCTTGATCGGGCGGTCGTCGAGCGTTCCGCGCTTCCACATTTCCATCGTGTTCACACGTCGAGCGCGTGCGTCGCGGCGGAATGAGCGGCCAGAGTGTTCTTCTTCCTGATCGTTGTCGAGTTCGTGATTCATCTGCCTTAATTTAGAATATTTTCTTCTTTTTTTATCTTTTGACGTATGCCTTCGCTTTTTAAAATGTCCCGAGCCGAAAACATCGTGATTGCAATCGTCACGCTTTCCGTCGGATACTTTCTGTCGAAAGGGATCTATACCCCATCCAGTTTTATCGCTGACGCATGCGCTTTTGCATTCGCTATCGCCTTTGGAAATATTTACAACGACCTGTTGGACGTGGAAGCGGACAGGGTGAACAAGCCTGATCGTCCGATTCCTTCGGGAAAAGTTTCCCCGTTTGCGGCCAAGGTCGCATGCCTCATCTGCATCGTTTTAACACTTCTCCTCTCGGCGATCCCCGGAACGCAGCACCTGGTGCACCTCGGATTTTTTGCAGGCATTTTGTTTCTGCTCTTTTTATACGACAAAATTTTGAAAAAGATTCCTCTTGTGAAAAACGTCACGGTCGCCGTCCTCTGTGCAACGCCCATTCTGCGAGCCGCATTCCTGACAGACGCCGTATTTGAACCTCTTTACGCCACCGCAGGCTTCGCCTTTTTGTTCACGCTCGCCCGGGAAATCTTAAAGGACTTGGAAGATGCAAACGGAGACTTGAAAGCAGGCATCGCCACATTCCCTCTAATCGCCGGCCAAGAACAAGCTCAAATGCTTGCAAGCCTCATCATCGGATTTGGACTTTTTTCGATTCCGATGCCCGTCCTTTTGAACTGGTTCCACCCAGCCTTTTTGTTTGTGCTCATTCCGCTAATGCCCACATGTATCGCCTTGATTCACACGACCTATAAAAAGAAGTACCGCGCAGCCCAAAAGATGACAAAGCTTGCGATGATCACGGGTCTTGTCGCACTGATTCTGACCGGTTTTCTATAAGAAGTTCCTATGAAGAAAGTCCTCGGCTTTATCGTTCTCGGCGTCCTGTTCATCGCTTCGCTCCACATCACGCGATTTTTTTTGCAGCAGAAAAAAGACGCCGAAACCTTCAACAGCCACGTGGACGAATTCAACGCTTGCTCCGAATTAAGGCACTGGAAGTGCGCCGAGAAGAATCTCGACTTTCTCTTAAAAGAACTTCCAAACGACACCAATCTGCAAATGCATTATGCAGGCATTCTCTTTGAACAGGGCCGCTACGAGGAATGCATTTCCTACATCGAATCCCGCAACTTCCATTCGGCGGATTTTGACTTTCTGATTGAAAAGTCCAAATTTTTGATCCGCGAACGGGATGAACTCGGCATTCAAAATTTCGGGCATTTCCGTTTAGAGCTCGAAGATTACGCAGACCCGATCGAAGTGCAAGAAGCCCTGAGCGTTCTCGAAATCGCTTACGATTCCCTCGCGAACCTTTTCCAGTTCTACCCCGAAAACACCATTCTCGTGGTGATGTACCAGTCCAAGGATTTTCAAGGCGTGGGTGATCATCCCGACTGGGTCGGAGCCGTTTACGACGGAAAGATCCGAATCCCAGCGAACCTGATGCACTACCGCGCAATTTACCGTCCGATTCTTTTTCATGAGCTGACCCACGCCTTTGTGCATCAGATGACCCGCGCCAAGGTTCCGCAATGGTTGAACGAAGGCATTGCGCAGGTAATCGACGGATCGCGCTCCGGTCTTCCGCAGCCGACAGGTCCAGTGCCGAGCCTCCAAGCTTTAACGGAAAGCTTCACCAAGTATTCTGACCGAACGACCGTAGAACGCTTGTACTGGTACTCTCAAAAGATGGTGGAAACGCTCCTATCGAACGCACAAGACGACCGGTTCGTCAAACTTCGCAACGTATTTGTCGATTTGCAAAAATCCAGCGTAGACGATGCACTGACACGACATTTTTGTAAAAAACAGGGGGACCTGCTTTACAATTTTGTTGAAAGAAAATAAAAAACCGAAACGCCCTCGTATTGTGATACTGAAGCCCCCTTTTTAAATTAACGGCATCACTAGAGAGGTCCCCATGTTGGATGAACTTCACGAAGAATGCGGCGTCATCGGAATTTACAATGGTGAAAACGTCGCCCGCAATGTTTGTATGGGACTCTACGCTCTACAGCATCGCGGCCAAGAAAGCGCCGGCTTCGCCATCTCCAACGGAGAAAAAATCCGAGTCCGTAAATCCATGGGACTGGTTTCCACTCTCCTTCGCGAACACAACGTCGACGAATTGCAAGGCTTTGCCGGAGTCGGTCACGTCCGCTACAGCACAACAGGCTCAAGCACCCTTGCAAATGCCCAACCGATTCTCATCAGCTGCAAATGGGGACAGCTCGCAATTGCGCACAACGGCAACCTGACCAACGCAGCCGAACTCCGTGAAGAAATGGAAGAAGCGGGTCACATTTTCCAGACCACTTCCGACTCCGAAATCTTTTTGCACGAAATCGCCCGCACACAGGCTCCAAACTTAAAGGAAGCGATCAAGAAAGCGATTTCCAAGCTCACCGGTTGCTTCTGCATGCTGATCCTTTCGAAAGACACTCTCTACGTTGCCCGAGACGGTTTCGCCTTTAGACCGCTTTCCATCGCAAGACTTGGAAACAGCTGGTGCGTCGCCAGCGAAACCTGCGCATTTGACCTTTTAGGCGCAAACTACGTGCGAGACATTCAACCGGGAGAACTTTTGACGATTACGAAAGAAGGCCTCCAGTCCGAAACCTTCACCCAAAAAGGTCGCCTCGCCCACTGTATTTTCGAATACATCTACTTTGCCCGCCCGGACTCCAAGATCTTTGAGCAGAGCTGCGACAAGATCCGCCGCAAAATGGGCAAGCAGCTCGCCCGTGAATGCCCTGTCGATGCGGACATCGTAATTCCGGTCCCGGATTCTTCGACAACAGCGGCTTTGGGCTTTGCCCGCGAATCCGGCATCAAGTTTGAAATCGGACTCTTGCGGAACCACTACGTCGGCAGAACCTTTATCGACCCGACACAAAACGTACGTTCCCAAAAGGTGCGCCTCAAGTTCAACCCGATCGAAGGCGTTCTCAAAGGTCGCAAGGTCTGCGTTGTCGATGATTCCATTGTCCGCGGCACGACGCTGAAAATCCTGTCCAAAATGCTCCGCGATTCGGGCGCCTTAGAGGTTCACATCCGCATCGCATCGCCTCCCGTCGCGCACGCCTGCTACTTCGGCATGGATTTTCCAAACGCAGGCGAACTGGCCGCAAGCAGCATGAGCCCGCAGGAAATCGCTAAAATGCTCGGAGTCGAAAGCCTTGGCTACCTGAGCATTGCAGGCATGAAGGAATGTACTTCGGCTCCTAGCGACTACTGCGCAGCCTGTTTTGACGGCATTTACCCCGAATACATCGGAAAAGAAGCCGGTAAATTCAGCTGCGGCTAGTTTTTTGTTATAATTGGCGCCGTGAAATTCTCTAAAGGCGTCATCGACGGACTTCCCATCGGAATCGGCTATTTTGCCGTTTCTTTCTCTTTCGGTATCGCAGGTTCCAAGATTCTCTCTTGGCCGCTTGTAACGCTTATATCCATGACCAATCTGACTTCTGCAGGTCAATTTGCAGGACTTCAGATTATGCAGGCGGCAGGCACGCTGATCGAAATGATCATTGCGATGTTCTTTATCAACCTGCGCTATTCCCTCATGGCCATTTCCCTTTCGCAAAAGGTGACGCCGAGTTTTGGAACTTTGCAACGCCTTCTTTTGAGTATTGGCATTACCGATGAAATTTACGCCGTCGCAATCGGTTCCAAGGAAAAAGTGAATCCGCTGTATTTTTTTGGTCTCTCGGTTCTTCCGTATCTCGGCTGGTCCACGGGAACGCTTTGCGGTGCAATCGCCGGCGAAATTTTGCCTGCCATTTTGACGAACGCCTTGGGCGTTGCGCTTTACGGCATGTTCATTGCGATTGTCGTTCCGCCGATGAAGACGCATAAGCCTACAAGCATTGCCGTCGCGATTGCAGTCGCCCTCAGTTGCGCTTTTTATTACGTGCCTGTGCTGCAAAACGTTTCTGCGGGCTTTGCGATCATTATTTGCGCGGTCATCGCTTCGCTTCTTTGCGCGAGGTTCTTCCCGATCAAGAAAACAGAAGAGGCGAAAGCATGAAACTACACGATTTTGCCCTGTATCTGTTTGCGATGTCGGGCGTTACTTACTTGCTTCGGACGATTCCTTTCATTTTGCTGAAAAAGCAGTTGAAAAGCGAATTCTGGAATTCTTTCCTCGCTTATATTCCGTACACGGTGCTTGCCGCGATGACTGTCCCTGTGATTTTCCATGCGACGAATAACCGGATTTCGGGCATTGCAGCCTTTATCGCTGCGGTCACCGCATCGCTTTTGGGGCGCGGTCTTGTTATCGTCGCCTGCGCAGCGACAGCCGCCGTGCTTTTTGTCGACGGAATAATCCCTTAATTTGTTATCTTTTGCCACAAACTTAGATGAGGTAAGCCATGCATTCTTCACGCGAGAATTGGGGCTCGAAACTTGGCGTTATTTTGGCAGTCGCCGGTAGCGCCGTCGGACTCGGCAATTTTTTACGTTTTCCTGTGCAAGCGGCTACAAACGGCGGCGGCACATTCATCATCCCTTACATCATTGCGTTCATCGTACTAGGCATTCCCCTGTCGTGGATTGAATGGACTCTTGGACGTTATGCGGGCATTCTCCGCCACGGGACTTCTCCGGGCGCTTACGACAAGATTATCGGCAAGCCTTGGGGAAAGTACCTCGGTTCGATCGGTCTTCTTCCGCCGCTCTTTATTATTTTCTATTACGTCTTTATTGAATCCTGGATCCTCGCCTTTACCTGGTATTCCCTCAACGGTAAGTTGATGGAAGTCGTCCAGGCGGGTAAAATCACGGAATTCTTTGGGAACTTTATTGCGTTGAACGAAAAGATTGGCGCCTTCCCGGCTGCAATCGTCTTCTTTGCCATTACCTTTGTCTGCAACATGGCCTTGATTTCCTTCGGTGTGCGCAAGGGCATCGAACGTGTGAACAAGATTTCGATGCCGATCCTTGTGGTCATGGGCATCATCCTTGTGATTCGCGTTCTCACGCTTCCGGGCATTAGCAAGGGCCTCGCCTTTATGTGGAATCCGGACTTTTCGGCTCTGACAAACCCACAGGTTTGGCTTGCTGCCGCAGGCCAGGTATTCTTCACCATGAGCCTTGGCATGGGCATCGTGTTCTGCTATGCGAGCTACACCAAGCGTCACGAAGACCTGGTGGTATCCTCCCTTTCCGCTGACGCCGCAAACGGTTTTGCAGAAATCATCCTAGGCGGTACGATTGTGATTCCACTCGCGGTCATCGTCATCGGTGCAAACATAGACGAATGTGCAAAGCTCGGAACTTTCGGTCTCGCATTCCAGAGCATGCCGCTCGTCTTTAGCAAGCTTCCGTTCGGCAGTGCCTTTATGACGCTCTGGTTCTTAATGCTCTTTATCGCCGGCGTGACAAGCGCCATTTCGATTATCCAGCCGCTCATCAGCTTCTGCGAAGACGACCTCAAGTTCAGCCGCAAGAGCGCCGTGACGACGGTCGGTCTCATTTCCCTTGTCGGTGGCATTCTCGCGATTGCGGGCCTTGCCGCAGGCGCCGTCGACGAACTCGACTTCTGGGGCGGAAGCTTCCTACTTGTGCTTCTCGGAACGATTCAAGCGATTGTCTTCGCCTTTGTCCTCGTCCGTAAAAAGTCCGAAACGGTTCCTCTCGAATCCGAAGCCTTCGCCCTCTTGAACGAAGGCGCGACGATCAAGCTTCCGAAGGTGTTCCGTGTGATCATCCAGTACGTCTGTCCGACAGCTCTTGTCGTTTTGCTCATTTCTTGGATCCTTCACGACGGTTTGAACATTCTGTTGCTCCGTCATATTGCCGATGACGCCATGGTGCAGTTCTTTGGAATTTCCCTGTCGCAAAAGGCATTCACCCAAGGTTTCCGCCTGTTCTTGATTCTTTCGGCAGTCCTTGTGAACGTCGCCATTTGGTACGCCTGGAAGAGCGGTCGCGCAACGGGCCGTGATCCGAAGATCAAAAAGGTTAGCATTGGTCAATCCGAGGAGGACGCATAATGGAACTCACTACTGGTGGACTGATTTTTATGATTGCATCTTGGGTTGCGATTCTTGGCCTGAACATTTTCTGCTTCTCCAAGATCTTTGGAAAAAAGAAATAAGAGAACAGACAGTCTGATTTCAAAAAGTAACCCGCCGGCCATAGCCGGCGGTTTTGAATACATACAATGAAAATCGCACCCGAATGGGTGCGATTTTTTTTGAACTTCTGAAATTCAAAAAGAACTCAGTTCAATTCCATATTATCGATCAAGCGGGTCTTGCCAAAGAAAGCGGCAATGAGGATCACGGACGGTTCATCAACGGTGCCGCTTGTATTCGCAAAAAGAGTCTTCTGACTTGCGATTTCAATGTACTGCACCACGCCGCCGGCCTTCGCCACGTTTTCCTGGATTTTGGAACGGAGCCTGTTCACATCCTTTTCGCCTGCTTCATAAGAAGCCTTGGCATCGAGGAGAGCCTTGGAAATCGCAACCGCTGCGCCGCGTTCCACATCGTTCATGTATTCGTTGCGACTCGAACGGGCAAGTCCCGAAGCTTCGCGCACAATCGGAAGCGTGTGAATTTCAATCGGCATATTCAGATCCTTCACCATGCGCTTGATAAGGAAAGCCTGCTGGTAATCTTTTTTGCCGAAATAGGCACGGTCTGCGCCAGAGATGTTGAAGAGCTTTGTCACCACGGTCAATACGCCGCGGAAATGTCCCGGACGGGTCGCACCGCAGTAAAGGCATTCCATCGTTTCATCGCGCACGAGCGTCAGCGGATCTCCATCCGGATACATTTCTGCCGGAGTCGGAGCAAACACAAAATTGCCGCCGTGAGCGTCGACGAGTTCTGCATCTTTTTCCAAGCGACGCGGATACTTGTCGAGATCTTCATTCTTGCCAAACTGGATCGGATTCAGAAATACGCTCACGACCGTCACATCGTTTTCCTTGGCAGAAGCGTCCACCAAGCTCATATGACCTTCATGCAAAGCGCCCATCGTCGGAACGAGGCCGATGCTCTTGCCTGCTTTCTTCAACGGGAGAAGTTCTGCACGGAGTTCTGCAATCGTCTTGACAATTTTCATTTTATTTAGCCACCTTCAGGAGCAAAGTAAGTTGTCTGCGTCGGCGCTGCTGCTATCGCGTTCAGCACCATCTGCAGATGTTTTTCGTTGTTGACAAAATCGATTTTATTCGTATTGATGATCAGAACAGGCGCCTTGGTGTAATGCCAAAAATGATGATCGTAGCGCTGTAACAGATCGCGCAGATAATTGCCTTCGATGGATTTTTCCATCGCGCGTCCGCGCTTGCTGATGCGGCTCAAGAGGGTCGGAACATCGGCTTGCAAATAGATGATCAAATCCGGATGCGGAAGGCTCGTCGAAAGGCTGTTCGAAACCGTATCGTACATGGCCATTTCGCTGTCCGTCAAATTCTGGAGAGCAAAGATGCGGTCCTTTTCAAACGTGTAATCGCTCACGACGTTGTGACGGAACAGGTCGTTCTGCACAAAGGCGTCCTGGAACTGGCGCAGGCGCGACAACAAAAAGAAGAGCTGCGTCTGGAAAGCATAAGCAGCCGGATTTTCATAAAAGCGTTCCAGGAACGGGTTTTCTTCGAACTGTTCCAATACGAGATTCGCCCCGAGTTCCTTGGCAAGGATTCGAGCGAGCGAAGTTTTACCGGCACCGATCACACCGTCAATCGCGACAAAATGCACACGTTCCGGAAGCTTTATTGTCGCTTCCGATCTCGACTGTCCTACAAATGCTTCATTCATCGCCCACCTCCACTTTCTTGAAATCCACATCGGCGCCGGTGAATCTCAGTTCATCCAAGATTTTCTTCGCCTTCTTTCCGAGCAACGGATCGACCCAGTCCGGGTCCAGTTCCACAAGCGGGACCATCACAAAGCCACGGCTCGTGACAAGAGGATGCGGCACCGTCGGACCGTCCTGTTTCCCCTTGCGAATGCATTCGCCGTAGTAGAGCAGGTCCATGTCGATTTCACGTTGTTCCCAATGTCCACGCGGACGTCTTCCCAAAAAGAGTTCCGCGCCCTTGAGATAATTCAAAAGTTTTTCGGGACCTTTGCCATACCAGAATGTAACGACCTGATTCAAGAAAGGTCCTTGGTTTTGCGGACCGACAGGCGAGGTCTCGTAGATGGAACTTTCCTTCCAACCGCCCAAGGATATTTTTTTTAACATCAATCGAGCTTCCGCGAGACGTTTGCCTCGTGGAGTGATGTTACTGCCTAAAGCGATGAAGACGCGTTCCAAAGATTCCACAAGTGCCAATATAGATTTTTTTATGTATATTTAGCGGCGGACAAAGCATTCTCGCTTTTTCCTTTATTCATATTACATCTTTTTTATTTCTTTTATAGTTCGCAGGAGACCCTGTGCCAAGACCGAAGAAAAATAACGGTTCTTTTTCCGTTCAATTGATTTCTGATATGGTTCCCCCGGATGCCCCGACCCCAGATCTTTCCGCTCTGGGAGATCTCGCCGCTCCGATTACTTTCCCCGAAGACCAGCCGAAGCCTGAAGAAGCTCCGAAACGCCGCGGACGCCCCCGTAAAAACGCAGTCCCCAAAGAAATAAGCATAAAACAGGATTCCGCACCGGAAGTGCAAGAACAGCCTAACACCGTCGAAGCACCGGAAATGTCCGCTCCAACATCGGAACTTTTCGGTGAACCGGAAGCCGTCGTCACTCCGGGCACAAGCGAACTCACTGAAGAAAATCAGGGTTCTCTCCCGAACAACGACGGAACCTTCTCCGAAAATTCCATGGAAGCCGCACAGAATAATCCGGCGCTCGAAGCTCCGGCACCCGATGCCCCGGCATTCGGCGGAAACGGCAACAACAATCGCCGTTTCAACAACAACGGCAATAATCGACAACACGGCAAGTTCAATAAGTTTAGCAAGAACAAGTACGGTCGCAACAACCGTTTCTTGCCGCAAGACGATATCCCGGACGATCAGCTCCAGGCTCCTCCGGCCGACCCGGAAAAGGTCGCCATCGCCATGCATCGCTGGCGCGAACTCCGCAATACGCCGATGTTCGATTTGCAGGAAAAAGCAAACGCACTGAACATACCGGACGTGAAGAGACTTCGCAAGCAGGCTTTGATTTACCGCTTGCTCGCGGCCATTTCCGGCGAAGGCGCTCCGATTTATACGGAAGGCACTCTCGAAATTATGAAGGAAGGCTACGGATTCCTCCGCAACGCCGACCTGAACTACCTCGCCGGTCCTGACGATATCTATATCAGCCCGAACCAGATTCGCCGTTTCGAGCTCAAGTCCGGCGACTCGATCACGGGTCTTGTCCGTCAGCCGCGCGACAACGAACGCTACTTCGGTCTCGCCCGCGTCGATACGATCAACGGCGAAGATCCGGCAAAAGCAAAGCACCGTGTCGCCTTCGAATACTTGACCCCGATTCATCCGTATCAAAAGCTGAATCTCGAATGGCGTCAGGACGAATATTCGACCCGCATCATGGATCTTTTCTCCCCGATCGGTAAGGGTCAGCGCAGCATCTTGCTCGCTCCGCCGCGTACCGGTAAGACGGTTCTTTTGCAGAACATCGCAGGCGCGATTGCCAAGAACCATCCGGAAGTCAAGCTCTTTGTGCTTTTGATCGATGAACGTCCGGAAGAAGTGACCGACATGCGTCGCCATGTGAAGGGTGAAGTCATCGCTTCCACTTTCGATGAACCTCCTGAACATCACACGCAGGTTGCCGACATCCTTCTTGAAAAGGCAAAGCGCCTTGTCGAATACGGCAACGACGTCGTAATCCTTCTTGATTCCATTACGCGCTTTGCCCGTGCAAACAACGTGGTGATTCCGCATTCCGGCAAGATTCTTTCCGGTGGCGTAGATGCTCTTGCCATGCAACGCCCGAAGCGTTTCTTCGGTGCAGCCCGAAAAATCGAAAATGGCGGTTCCCTCACGATTATCGGTACCGCTTTGATCGAAACCGGCAGCCGTATGGATGAAGTCATCTTTGAAGAATTCAAAGGTACCGGCAACATGGAACTCGTGCTCGACCGTCGCATTTCCGAAAAGCGTATCTGGCCGGCTATCGACATTTTCAAATCCGGCACTCGCAAGGAAGAACTTCTTCTCGACGAAGATACCCTCCGCCGCGTCTGGATTTTGCGCAAGTTCCTCCAGGAACAGACCTCCGTGGAAATCATGGAATTCATGCGAGACAAGCTTCAAAAGACAAAGAACAACGAAGAATTTTTAGCCTCGATGAATGGCTAGGAGTCAAAACATGTCTCAGAGAATCGCATTTGCTGGTGCAGGTAACATGGGCGGAGCCATTCTCCGCGGATTGCTTCAGGCGGGGCACAATCCCCAGGACGTTCTCTTTTTTGAACCCTTTGAAAGCACGGCAAAATCCGTCGCCGATCTCGGGGCCGTTCGTTACAGCGACTTCGGAAAAATGGCAAACGAAGCCGACGTTCTTTTCCTTTGCGTCAAGCCTCAAATTTTCAAGGCGGTCGCGAGCGAATGGAATGCCAGCGCCCAAAGCAACACGTCCAAACCGGAAATCATTTCCATCATGGCCGGGGTTTCTCGCCAAAAAATTCTGGACGCGCTGAACTTTGCCCACGGCGACGTCGTCCGGGTCATGCCCAATTTGCCATTGACCGTCGGGAAAGGCGCCATCGCCATCGCTTCGGACGGCGTTTCCCAAGAATCCCTCGAAGTCGCTAAAGAACTCCTTTCGACTGTCGGCATCACCGTGACCGTCGGTGAAAACCTAATTGACGCGGTGACGGGCCTTTCGGGCAGCGCTCCGGCTTATGTCTTCGAATTCATCGAAGGTCTTGTGCGTGGCGGTGTGAAGATGGGCCTTTCCCGCCCTGTCGCAATGCAGCTGACTCTCGCCACCATCGAAGGCAGCGTCGAACTGCTGAAAAAATCCGGCAAGGACACAGGTGAACTCTCCGCCATGGTTTCTTCCCCGGCCGGCACGACGATTGCAGGCGTCCAGGTTCTGGAAGACGCCGGTCTTCGTGGAACCTTGATGCACACGGTCGAAGCGGCAACGCTCCGTTCCCAGGCTCTCGGCAAATAAAATTCCATGGGCAAAACTCGGATTTTCTTCCTTTCCGAAGAGAACGAAAGCATTTCTTTTTTAGAAGACGTGCTTTCCAACGTGGACGGGTATGAAACCTTTCTTTGCCCAGACTCTTTGAATGCCGTCGAAGATTTCCGCCGATTTCTCCCGGCAATAGCTGTAGTCGATTTGGACAAGACATACCCCGAATCGCTCTTTCAGACCTTGCAGGATATTTCTCCGGCAACGCGCTTTATGGGCGTCGGTTCGGACATTCTCCATTTAAATCCATTCCAGCAGCGATTGTACAGCGGCGTCTTAAGCAAAGAAGAACTCCGGCTGCGCTTTATGACTGTCGTCAATGAACTCAAGCAGCAGTCCGAAATCCTTGCCGCCATCAAAGAATCCCTGAAAAAAATTGTCGGAAAAAGCGACGCCATCAAACGCCTTTACGACTCCATTCTCAAGGCCATCCGAAGCAAAGGGGCGACCGTTTTAATCCAAGGAGAATCCGGAGTCGGCAAGGAACTGGTCGCCAAAGCGATCGCATCGGTTTCAAACCATCTGATTTCCGTGAATTGCAGCGCCATTACGGAAAGCCTTTTTGAAAGCGAGCTGTTCGGCCACGTTCGCGGAGCCTTTACAGGCGCCATTTCCGAACATCGGGGGCTTTTTGAAGCGGCAAACGGCGGCATTCTCTATTTAGACGAAGTCGGCGACATTCCGCTGCCCATGCAAGCCAAACTTTTGCGGGCATTGCAAGAGGGCGAAATCCGTCCCGTCGGTTCCAACGAAACCAAAAAAGTCAAAGTGCGGATTATCGCAGCGACCAATCGCGATTTGCAAAAAGAAACCCTTGCCGGACGTTTCCGAAGCGATTTGTTCTACCGCTTGAATGTCATTCCCATTTACGTCCCCGCCCTTCGAGAACGCAAAGAGGACATCCCGGAACTGGTCGCGCATTTTATCCGCGAATACTCCATTCGGCCAGGCCTCTCGCCCCGCATTTCCCCGCAAACCATGCAGGAACTCATCCGATACGATTGGCCGGGCAACATTCGGGAACTCGAAAACGCCATCCACCGCGGGCTCGTGCTGATGAACGGCGACGAACTCAAGAGCGAAAACATCTTTACCACGCCCATTTCCGCACAGGCGAACACCCCGATTCGACGCGATTGGAGAGGCATTTCCTATGCCGCGTTTCAAGAGCTGCAAAAGCAGGAATTGCGGGAATACATCGTGGCGAAAATCCGGGAAAACGACGGTTCCATCTCCAGAACCGCCGAAAGTTTTGGCATTTTACGCCCCGGGCTCTACGCCCTCGCCCGCCGATTGGGGCTAGATATTTCCAAGCGGAATAAATAGACGGGACTTCCAAGGCTCCCATCAGCTATTGCGGGGAATCCGGCGATTTCTCGTCAACGAACAACTAATAATTGATAACAACCAGCCGACCGCCCAAAAAACGGGGCGGCCTTGCCTACGGCTAGGCAGGCTCGGATATACAAACAAATGAACTTGTCGAAGCATGGTTGCTGTCCTTCGACAAGCTCAGGGACCGTTTGTCGAACTCGTCGAAGCACTGCCTCAGTCCGAGTCCCTGAGGCAACGTACGGAATACCCGAAGTCCTTGAAGTCGTCGTAGTAATTCAAGAGCACGGACTCGTTGCCGTAGTGGAAGTACCAGCGGTACGCATTGCCACTGCTGCGCTCCGTAGAACTCCAGATGTTGGCGCTCTCGCCGGCGTAGTAGTAATTGCCAGGGCCAAGGAGGCCCGCCGGCAACACGGAAAAGCCGGATTCGTCCGTGCCGTTCCCGGTCTTTCCTCCATGATCATCATAGTCCCAACCGCTGGTGGACTTGAGCTTTGTTCCTGCGACATCCTCTCCACCGACGGCCTCGAAAAGCACACTCCATTCCTCTTTACTTGGCAAGTGCCAACCTTCGGGGCAGACGCCGCGGACCGGTTCCGTCGCGTTGCACTCTACATCGTAACCGCAGCCCTTGCCGCCGTCGCTGAACACCCCGGCACTATCCATGGCAGCACTCCACAGGTAGAGCCGCCCGTACTTGGCGCAGGAATCCGGCTTGTCGTTGTAGCAGTAACTTTTAGCGGTTCCTTCATTGTAATCATAGTTCAAGTTCTCCGCCATCCAGGTCTGGGTTCCAACAGTCACGGTCTTGTAAACCTGGCCGTCGCGGGAATCCGTGAACATTCCATAGGAAATCGCAGGATTCAGATATTGCCAATTCGCCTTTTCTTCAATCCACTTCTGTTCCCAGCACTGGTAGGAAGTCCCGTTCACCGTAATTTTCTCGCCGTCCAGCGAATCCGAACACACCAAAACGATTTGGTTGTCTAGGCACATTTGCGTCGCGGGATCGTAAGATTCCGTTCCGCATAACTCGTAGATGGAATCGGCAGCGCAGAATTGCGTTGCTAGGTCGTAAGATTTGGAGTCGCACAAGTCGTAGGTAGCACCATCGATGCAGAACTTTTTCGCCGGATCGTAGGCTGCCGCTCCGCACATGGCCTTATACAGAGTCGTCGTCGAGGCGTTCTCCCCTTCGCCGCAGGTCACTTCCACAACGCCATCGCCCTGGTCGGCGATTTCGCAGCCCGAGCCATTTTCACCGGCTTCCCCCTTCTCCCCATTTTTCAATACGCCAATGGTATCGCCGCCGCATATAACATTAAATCCTGAATTGTCTTCTAACGCTACGGCGGTGCAACTTGCGCCATCCAAGCCCTTTTCGCCTTGCTCGCCTTTTTCACCCTGAATTCCCTGCTCGCCCTGTTCGCCTTTTTCGCCCTGTTCGCCGTTCAGCAATACGCCGATGGAGTCGCCACCGCAAAGTATCTTGTAACCGTTGTCGATGGCTTCCGCAATGCAGCCTTTTCCATCCGAACCCACTTCGCCGTCCGTTCCATCCTTGCCGGCTTCGCCCTGCTCGCCCTTGAGCGTCGTCCATTTTCCGTCGGCGCAGTAATAAACCTGCGCGGAATCCTCGGCAAATACGATTTCGCCCACGTTCTCCTCGCCACAGGCGGGCAGCGAATCCCCCGCTGCGACAACGTCAATGCCGGAAGTCTCCGTGACATTCGTTACATTTGTCGTATTTTCATCGCCGCAAGCAACGATCAAAGCCATGAATGCGACCGTCAAAACAACTGGAAGTGACTTTTTCATGCATTTTCCTCGAGTTCAAAATGTTTGGTTAGGCGTTTCCGGGAAAATATAGCCAAAGAATGCAAAGAATGCAAAGATTGCAATGCTAGGCGAGTTGTCAGTCGTCAGTGGCCGAGCTATGGCTCGTGCGCCTGTCGAAGCATGGTTGGTGCCCTTCGACAAGCTCAGGGAGCGCCGGTCATTGAGCTTGTCGAAATGACCACACCAAACCGCTCTCTTCGATGAGCACAGGGAGCGGTTATCAAAGCACGGTTGCTGAGCCTGTCGAAGCAAACCGGTTTTTGCGCGTTTTTACGTGAAAATTGTCCGTCAAGAAAAATTTTGGCCCGTGTGTACGTGAAAACGGCTACAGTTGTCATGGCGAACGTTTTTCCGTCATTGCGAACCCCGCAGGGGTTATACGACACTTGTCAATTTATTGACTTAGTGGAGTTATCCTCTATGTGGATATACGACACTTGGTAACTTTGTTACCTTAGTGGAGTTATACTCGAAGTGTAGAAGCAATCCTTTCCCGCAATCAAGATTGCCACGCCGCTATCGCGCCTCGCAATGACGGGAGGACCGCAGGGATGAGCGCAGGGATGCCGCGCCTGAAATCGGCTTATGCGCCTTCCACGACGGCGATTTCTTCGGAGGAAAGGCCGTAGAGGGCATAGACCTGCGCATTGATTTGCGCATTCAAAATGGCGATGCGCTGCTGGAGCGTTTTCTTGTCGGCGTCGGACTTGGCAGAAGCAAGCTGCGTGTGCGCGGCAAGCATTTGGTCTGCAAGGGCGGCGAGAGTTTGCTGCTGTTCGGGCGTGGCGGTGGGAAGAGGAAAATTCTCCAAATATTTGGTCTTAAAACGGAAATATCCTCCACGAAGAGAAGTTCCTGTTTCTTTCAAGTAAAACCAAATAATAGGCGAGTTCAAAATAGCCAAATATGTTTTGTACAAATTAGAATCTGGATTTTTCAAAACAAACGCATATGAAGTGTCGTTATGATAATGTTCTCCGGAATCGAGATACATTGTTGCACCATAGCATACATCAGGCGTTAAGATTCTTTCCACTGAAAGATTATCGATATTTCGGAAATTCCACAGCGAATACCAAGATGGGTATTTCATACTGGCGGTTCCTCGACTAGCCAATCTTTTTCTTAAAGACGAAAAATATCCGTAACAATATGGAAATTGATTTTTCAATTCTTGTTCTTCATAGAGAACGGTTTTTCCATTATCCTTTTTATAATATTGCTCCGGCGGATATATTTTTTACATAGTCATGCTGCATAAGAGACATGCTTGTCGCCAAAATACTTGATTACTCGTTCAGGGCTGTTGCTCACCATTTTCATGTGGGATTCCGCATGGGAGCGTAGCTTTTCGCGAGTCCGAGCCGGTGCGTTGGAAGATATTTCGTGTTTCAGGTCGGCATTAAGACGTTCGTCAGGATTCAGCTCGGGACTGTAGCTGGGCAGGTAGAATACGCTTATCTTGTCCGTGTTCGCTTCAAGCCATTCCTTTACCGGCTTGCTGTGGTGAACCCTCAGGTTGTCCATCACGAGAAACACTTTCTTCCCTTTCCCGTCTGCATACACATCCTTCACCAGAGCCGTCATGAAGTCGATGAGCTTCGTCGCGTCGAACGCCCCGTCAATCATCATCCAGTGGCACTTCCCGCGATTGTTCACCGCCGATATCATGGAAAAGCGCTCCCTGCATCCGGGAGCCTTCACGACCGGGGTCTGCCCGCAGGGGGCGTAGCTGCGGCCACGGACATCCGTGTTCACGATGGCGGTCTCGTCCGCCCAGTGGATTTCCGCATTCTCGCATACCGCATCGGCCTTTATTTTCGGGTATTCCTCTTCGAGCCACTTCTTCACCGCTTCGGGGTTTTGCTCGTACGCGCGGACAATCGGTTTTTGCGGGGTGAAGTTCCATCTTTTGAGGTAGTCGCCGACCGTTCTCTTGGCCAGCTTCACTCCAAATTTGCTGCGGACAAGCTCCGCAACCGCTTCGCGGGTCCAGAGGGCGAACTTGAACTTGAGCTGTTCGGGACGCTTGTCCCGGATTAGTTTCTGTATCTCGGATTCTTGATTGGCGGAAAGGAGCCTTTTTTCCCTTTCCTTGCGGCCCCTTGTCTTCGGCTTGAGCGCATTCATCCCGCCTTTCTCGTAAAGCGATAGAACTGCATCCACCATGGGGCGGCTCACGCCGCAGGTCTCTGCGATCTTGCTTTTCTTGAATCCCGCCTTCTTCATTTTTACGATTGTCTTCCGTTTTTCGAGAAGGCTCTGGACATTCTTTCTTGCATCATCTTTTTCCATGATGCAAATATAGTAAACTTTGCTTGTTTTGTAAAGTATTTATCTGCCTAATCTATAAGGATAAATCATGTATTCTTTTTTATCGTTAAAAGAATATCTCTGAATGGTTTTGCCTGTCAATACAGGTTTGCAAATTCCTTTTTCTATTTGGACGTCTTGATCTAGAGCCTCTGAATAACCTGTAATAAATTTTTTGGTTTCTGTACAGTTTTCTAAATAAAATGCTTTGTTATCGCCGGTGACAATGCCTTGATAAATCCCTTTAAATACCTCTTTCACTGTATTTTTTTGTTGATGTAATTTTTCAAGAACTGTTGCAGCCATTCCTGTTTGAAAACTCCATCGGCTTGTATCGCTTAATTTTTCTATGGGGAACGTTTCCGACACAACGCCGTTTTCAATTTCAGTGGGTATCACTTGCGCATAAGAAAAATTTTTGTTCTGATGGGAAAGTCCGATGACGCAGGTATAAACCGATGCCGAAGAAAAGACTTGCTCCGAGCCAAAATGCGTTAAAAAATTCAGCGCACGATTTTTGTATATGAAAGAGCGTAATCCCACGCCAAAGTCGCTGTTCAAGAATTTATGCGGACAAATAAAAGAGAGATAGCCGTCTTTGTTCAACAAGGTGAATCCTTTTTCCAGGAATAGAACATAAAAATCGAACCGTCCTGTTGCAGACTGGTAATTCTGTTCATAAAACTTCGCTTCTTCTTCATAATTTTCGCGCAGACCTTGCACACGCAAATACGGCGGGTTGCCGATGACGCAGTCAAATCCGCCAGTCCGCGTTTTTTTCGGGGCGTTGCGGGGTGTCCCCGCAGAGGGGGTAGCGAAAGACGCTTTGGCTTTCGCGAGGGGGAGGCTTCCCCCGTCCGTAAATACTTGGGGAAATTCCTTTTCCCAGTCGAAGGCGTTCACCTTTCTTTGCTCTTCCATGCAAAAGTCCAGAAAGTTTTTGTCGGCGTAGAAGTCGCTTCCGATGAGCGAGTTGCCACACTTGATGTTTTCCCGCATGTCGGGGAGGATTTTGTTTTGCGCAAGATCCGAAGAGCGGAACATTTCGCCCATGCCGCTTTGGGAGAGGGCCTTGCCTTCGTTTTCGAGCAGCTTGAGGAAGAGCGAGAGTTTGGTGACTTCCACCGCCTGCGCGTCGATGTCCACGCCGTAGATGTTGTTCAAAAGGATGCGTTTTTTTTCTTCGACGGAAAGTTTGTAAGAAAGGGTTGCGGAGTCTTTGTAAATGATTCCCGATTTTTCGGCCCTGGCGCGGTTTTTGTCGCTGTCGTAGTAGTCAAGGTGGTAGGCAAGAAGATACTGGTATGCGCCGATGAGAAAGCTCCCCGAGCCGCAAGCGGGGTCCACGAAACGCATTTTCGCAATCTGCTCGGGAGTGCGTCCGGCGATTTTTTTGCCGATGGTGTTTTCCACGATGTAATTCACGATGTAAGTGGGGGTGTAATACACGCCGCCGGCTTTTTGCACTTCGGGCTTTTCAACGACTTCCACGCTGTGTCCGTTTTTCGTCTTTCGGCTGAAGCGGATGATTTTGCCGAGGAAGCGTTCGTAAATCGAGCCCAGGATTTCCACGGGAAGGACGCTGAACTCGTATGGGCATTTGGGGTAGTAAAGTTCGCCGACGATGCTTTCGAGGGTTTTGTCCTGAATGGAAAGGCTGTCGGTAAAGTCGTCCTTGGCGAAAAGGCCGGAGTTGAATTTTTTGTCCGACGCGTCGAAGAGTTTTTGGAGGCGGGGGTAAATGCCGTTTTTGCTCCGGGCGATTTTTCCTAGAGCGTCGTATTCTTCGATTTCCTTGTCTTCGCAGATGCGCAAGAAGAGGATGCGGTCGATGATTTTCTGGACGCTGGAGGTGAGATTGTATTCGTCGATTTCGGCGTTGTGGAGCGCGATGTCTTCGGCTAGGAGAAGTCGCCAACGTTCTATCATGGAAAGGATGTCGTCGTCCACGCTGGCCGTCCCCTTTTTGTCTTTCGCGCTTTCAAAATAAGTGTCGAACTTGCCCAGATCCACAGCTTCGTAGCTGAAGCGGTTGTAAAGCTCTTCAAATTTTTCGGCGTATTCTTCGAAGGTGTAATATCCGATGCGCGCCGTGCCGGCGGTGTCCTTGGAGTTGGGCTTGATGCGCGTGTCGTAAACGGCGAATTCCGAGAAGTCCGTGAGGATGGCGATGGGCATTTTGGAGGTATAGGCGTAGCGGCGCACTTGCAAGGCGGGGGCTGGGTCCTTTTTCAGGTCCACGCTGGGCTGCTTGGCTTCCACGTAGATTTTTTTGATGCCCCCGAAACAGAGGGAATAGTCCGGGTGTTTGGTGCGGTTGTCGATGGTCACGCGGTCTTCGGGGATGACTTCCCGCTTGTCCGGGCGGGCACCCTTTTCGTTTTTCACGTCCCAGCCGAGGCACTCCAAAAGAACATCGATGAATTGTCCACGGCAGTTGGCTTCGTTAAATTCTTTAGAAAGATAATAGGTTTTGTTCTCGTTGAAGAGCCGGGCTAATTCTGCAACGCGCGCTTTGCGCTCTTCCAAGGTCATCGTTTTGCATTTTGGCTGCGACATGGTTTGCTCCGTTTGCGATTTTTCCGTAAAATATATATAAAGCAGCTCTGGAGCCGCAAGGAATATCGGAGCCTCCGAGGATTCCGTTTTTCTTTTGGCGGTTACGGGAAATCCCCTATCTCTGCCGAATCCGGTAGCCTTTCTTTTCCAAAAGCCTTAAAACATTATCCCCGGAACCGACCAAATGCGCCGCACCGACAACGATAAACGCCTTTTCCCCGGCTGTCGCCAACGAATCGATACTCTCTGCCATGCGCAAATTCCGCTTTGTATAAAGCGCTTCCTCGTAATCCGCGTCCGTCTTATCCATAGCAAAGATCCGCTGCATTTTTGGCACGTCACCGCATTTCCAAGCGTTCGCAATTTCGGTAATCAACGAATCCGCATGTGTAATCTCATCGAGCGTATTCTTCAGGTAGCGAACGCCTAAAGAATCTTCTGCATCCGAAAAAATGCTCACCTGTTCCCCGGGTGTTTCTATCGCAAAGACCTTCTTGTTCTGATCTTCGGCACGGAAAAGCAGTTCCTTGTCAATGCCATATTCGCCCGAAAGCCCCGTGCGTTCAATGGCCACGGCAGAAAGCGAAAGTGCGATCATCCACGGGCGAAATGGCTTCAAAATTTCAAGCGGAATGTTCCAAGCCTTTGTCACGGAATCGAGTTCCGCATACAATTCCTGGGGAAGAATACTGTCCAGTTTCACGCCAGCCGGAAGCCTTCCCTTTTCTGCCATCAAACGGCCCGTTTCCTGCATTGTACTTTCTTCAGTCAAATCGAGTTCCGCGGCAAGAAGGCTCGAAGCATCAAAAGCCGAATCGATCACAGGCGCAAACGGGTAAAAAGAGGAATCCGCCAAATGGATACTGCCGAGCAGCCACACGGCAGGCGCTCCTGATTTTTCCGCCTTCCAGAGCAAATGCTTTTCGCCGCACACAGGGCTTTTCAAAGGCTCCGCAGATTCTTCCGAACGATTCCCTGCACAGCCAACGCATTGCGCACAAAAGAATCCCAGAATGCCGAACTTCCAAAGTTTATTCCACACAGGACCACCCCAAGAATCCGGATTCATTCATTTCTTGCGGAGTCGCTTCGCGAACAAAGCCTTTTCCGTCAAAACCGATAATCCTATCCGAAAAACGCAGAGCGTAATCCACATGCTGCGTCGAAAGCAGAACGGTCAGATTCCGTTCCGAAGCCATCGTTTTCAAAATGCGGAAAAGATTCAAAATATTGGGAACGTCCAAAAAGGCGGTCGGTTCATCGAACAAAAGAACCTTGGGTTCAGCCGCTATCGCACGGGCGATCAACACGCGGGAACGTTCCCCGTCCGAAAGGTTGAGCACGCCGCGGTCGACAAATTTTTCAAGTTGAACGCTCGCAATCGCTTTGTCGATCGCCGCTTCATCTTCTTCCGTTCGGGCATCCAAAAATCCGGAATACGGAATGCGTCCGAGCGAAATGAATTCCCGTACCGACATTCCGTAAGGAACGCGTTCCTGCGTAAAAACAGAAGCGACCGTCTGAGCCCGCTTGCGCATCGTAAAGTTTTCCATCGACATTCCGCACAACGTAAGCTCGCCTGACCACGGGTCAAGAATCCCTGCAAAACTTTTGAGCAAAGTACTCTTGCCCACCCCGTTCGGTCCTACGAGGGAAACGAGTTCCCCTTCAAAAAGGTTCAAATCGACCGGGGCAAACAGTGCATAGGTATAGCCCGCCGAAAAATTCTTCGCTTCAAGAATCGCGTTAGGCACGTTCCCCTCCTCGTCTCGACCGCAAGAAAATCCACAAGACGATCGGAGCTCCAAAAAGGCTCGTCACGCTCGCAAGCGGAATTCCAGGAACAAGCCCCGAAAGCAAAGCCAGTTCCGTACCCACCAGTGCAGACGCCGGAAGCAGCACGCGGTGATTCGATGACTTAAAAATTCCATAGGCGATATGCGGAGAAGCAAGCCCGATAAAGCCGATCGGACCGCAGCAGACCGTCGCCCCTGCGGCAAGAAGGCTCGCCCCCAAAAGAACCGCCATGCGCGAAAGGCGCACGTTCACCCCCAGCGACTGCGCAAAGGAATCTCCGACCTGCGCTGCATTCAGGTAACGCACACAGAAACCGCACAAAATCACGCCCACAAGAGTCACCACAAAAAAAGTCGGGACTACATCCAAAGAAACTCTCGAAAACGAACCAAGTCCCCATGTCATAAATCCGCGAAGCGCTTCCGAAGAGCTCGTCGCCATCAAAAAAGAAACAATCGCATCGACAAAGTAGCCGAGCATCAAACCGACAATCAAAAGCGAAACGGAGTGCGCCACGAACTTCGACGCAAAGAGTACCAGCAGCACCACGCCAAAGGCTCCGCAAGCCGCGCAGGGAAACACGCCTATCGAACCGCCAAAGCCGGCGAGCAGCACCAGCGCCACGCCGAGATTTGCCCCGGAACTTACGCCTAGCACAAAAGGCCCCGCCAACGGATTCTTAAAAACGCTCTGCAGCACAAGGCCCGAGATCGCAAGTGAAATGCCCGTGAGGAGGGCCGCACAGGCTTTCGGCAAACGGATCTGCCAAACGATATCGCTCGCCACGACATCGCTCTTTCCTAAAAATGTTTGGATAACATCCGAAACGCCCACCGAAGAAGGGCCCGAAAGAATCGTCAGCAAAAAAAGGATGGCGGTAAAAATTCCGAGGAAGAGAAATCCCCCCCAAATTCTTGCCGCGGATTTTGCATTACTTGGCATTGACCTGCAAAACGGACTTCGGCGTATTGGAGTTCGAACCTTCCACCTTCAGGTAGGTTTCCGGATCGACCTTGTCAAAGCCCTGCAAGGCATTCAACCAGTTGTCGTTCAGATCGCGGAATTCGATTTTCTTCAGATGGTACAGGAATTTCTTGCCATCGATCTTGAACTGGATAAAGTCCCAGCGCACGACGCCACGGTCCTTAAAGACTTCTCGCGTCACGATCGTCGAATCGTCCTGGAAGCGGTAACGGGCGCGGTAGGTATATTCACCCGTCATCTGGTAACGTCCGGAATCCGAATAGGTGCGGGTCGTTCCGACAAGCGTATCGTTCATCTGGAACGTGAGAGCCGCGTCGCGGAAAGCGTGACCGTGCGAAAGAATCGGCGTGCGCCAATCTCCAGAAACCTTTTCCTTCATCGACTTCTGGTAAACCGTATCGATCTTCCAAGAGTCAAAGTTGCTCTTGTCATACTGGGCACGGCCCACATAGTTTCCGGCCTTGAGAGCGGAACGGACGCTGTCTGCCTTTGCCTTGGCGAGACTGTCGGAATTTTCCTTCGAGTCCGCTTCGAGTGCACGGCTGATGGAATCCATCTTCGCCTCGATAGCCTTGCCCAAATCCTCTGTTCCACGGATTAAGCTTGCAGATGACGAAGAGGCGCCTATTCCCGAAGACGACGTAAGCACCATAGGCGAAGGCGTTTGTGCAAAAACCAAGCAGGACGAGCCTAGAATAGCAAGAAGGGTACAGCAAATTCGATTCAAAAGAAAACCTCTCTTGGAGAGAAATCTAGTAAAAAGTAAATTTGAATCATGATTGATTATTCTCAAGTTCCTAGTCCTTGTTACGTTCTCGAAGAAAGCCGCTTAATCCGTAACCTTGAAATCCTCAAGCGTGTACAGGACGAAGCGGATGTCAAGATCATCTGTGCCTTGAAAGGCTACAGCATGTGGAGCACGTTTCCTCTTATTGGAAAATATCTTGCAGGGGCGACCGCGTCAAGTTTAAATGAAGCAATTCTTGCACGCGAAGAGATGAATAAGGAAGTGCACGTTTTTGCACCCACCTACAGCGACGACGAAATCAACGAAATCCTGACCATCGCAAACCACATTACATTCAACAGTTTTAGCCAGTGGCAGCGCTTCAAAAAGAAGTCCCTCGCCGCTAAAGTAAGCCCGGGCATCCGCATCAATCCGGAATTTTCAACCGTCGACACCGACATTTACAACCCCTGCGGCAAGTATTCCCGTTTGGGCGTCACCCGCAAGGAATTCCGCGAAGACCAGCTCGAAGGCATCGAAGGCTTGCACTTCCACGCCCTTTGCGAACAGAACGCGGACGCTCTCGAAGCGGTCCTCAAGAACTTTGAAGAACGCTTCGGCGAATTCATTCCGAAGATGAAGTGGGTAAACTTTGGCGGTGGCCATCATATTACCCGCGCCGATTACGAAGTCGACCGTCTGATTTCCATCTTGAAAGGCTTCCACAGCCGCTACCCGGGCGTTCAGATCATTCTTGAACCGGGCGAAGCCGTGGGCTGGCAAACGGGCGAACTCGTCGCCACCGTCGAAGACATTGTCCGCAACGAAAAGGACATCGCCATTCTGAACGTTTCCGTGAGCGCTCACATGCCGGACTGCCTTGAAATGCCTTACCGCCCGATGATCCTCGGCTCCGGCATGCCCGGCGAAAAGAAGTACGAATACCGCCTGGGTGGAAACACTTGCCTCGCCGGTGATATCGTCGGAGACTACAGTTTCGACGAACCGCTCCAAGTAGGCGACAAGATCGTCTTCTTCGATATGATCCACTACACCATGGTCAAGACGACGTTCTTCAACGGCGTCAAGCACCCAGACATCGGCATCTGGCATCTCGACAACCACTTTGAACTCGTCCGCAGTTTCTGCTACCAGCAGTACAAGGACAACCTATGACCGAATTCGTCAAAGCATTAGAAGTCCAGACCCACTCCGAAGCAGAAACCTTGAAGTGGGCAGAAGACTTTGCAAAGACCCTTCCCAAGGGTTCTGTCCTTGCGCTTTACGGAACGCTCGGTGCAGGTAAAACGGTCATTAGCCGTGGCATCTGCAAGGGCCTTGGATTCCAAGGTCAGGTCAATTCCCCGACTTACACGATCGTCCACGAATACCCGAATCCAAACGGAATGCCCCTTTTCCATTTGGACCTCTACCGCCTTTCGCCCCATGCGGACCTCGGCGAAATCGGCGTGGATTACTATATGACACGCGACGGCGTCACGCTCATCGAATGGCCGGAACGCCTAGACGACGAAACGGTGGGCATCACCCACCGCCTCACGCTTTCCATTCTCGAAGATGATTCGAGAAATATCTTCGTCGAAACGTCTACTTCGCAGCCGTCGAATCCTTAACCGTATTCACCACGGAATCCTGCATGGCAGAAGCAAAAGCCGTCTGCAAGGACTTCCATTCTTCGGCGTCGTCCTCATTCAAAAGGATCGGCCCCTGAAAGCTCTTCATCGCCTTGATTGCGGCAACGGTATCGTTTCCCTGCAAAGCGGTGCGCGTTGTTTCGAGCACATATTCCTGAGAAACCTTCATGTCTTCGATTGCACCGAGACGCACCACACGAATACTGTCGAGGTCGGCAGGAGCATAGCTCAGTTCCCATGTCGATTCATAGCAGTCCTTCGCCACGGCAAAATCCCCACCGTCAAAGAGCAGGGCGCAACGGGCAAACGTTTCTGCGCTTTTTTTCTTCGTGTATTGGTAATACTTATAACCACCGATGATACCGCCGATAATGAGGAGCAGAACAAGAGCGTCCGACCAGCTCATGAAGCCTTTGACTTCGACTTTCTTCTTGCCTTCGCCGCCTTCGGTGGATTCTTCATCTTCCGGATCGTCCAGCGGATTTTTTCCGCCCATGATATTGATAAAGCTCAGCATAATCCCTCCTATTCCTTTGCACGTGTCGCCAAAGCGCTATAGACCTTGGCATACAGGTAGATTTGTTTCAAGAGGCTCGCAAAACCGTTTGCGCGCGTCGGCGAAAGCCCCTGCTGCAGACCGATATTCTGAAAGAATGCCGGATCCGCGGAAAGGATTTCTTCCGGAGTGCGACCGTCATAGATTTTGAGAGCGAGAGCGCCCAGGCCACGGCTGATCAACGGGTTCGCTTCCCCGACTTCCGTGTCCATGTGCAAGTGTAAAATTCCATCCTTGAATTCCGGTACAAGGAACATGCGCGAAGCGCACCCCTTCACCAGGAACTTTTCGGCTTTCAAACGATCATCCATCCCCGGATGTTCACGGGCGATTTTCAAGAGATAAGCCCATTTATCGTCGGACGAAGTGAATGCGGCAAATGTCGCGCGAATTTCTTCTTCAACTTCTAGAATGCTTTTCACGGAACAATAACCTGTTAAATAAAGAACGATTTCAGCTTCCAGAGAATGCTCGGCGAAGAGGCGAGCACCGCCCAGAAGATGCGGAAGATCGAGCGCTTTTCCACAGGAATCGAAGCGAGGCGGTGAGCCGCCTTGTTGAACTGCGCATCCGAGATCCTTGCAAAACCGCTTTTTCCGCGGGAATAATTTAAATGCGTCTTTCCCTGGATCTTCATCCAGCGGTCGTAGGCAGACTTTTCTATTTCGCGGCGTTCTTCTTCCGAAGTCGCGGAAAGCCATTCCAAGGCGCATTCCGCAGCAATCTTTCCACTCTTCATCGCTTCGACAATGCCCGACCGGCTGATCGGGTTCACGGTACTCGCCGAGTCCCCCGCCTTAAAGACGCCGTTCGCCGCAATCGGATGTTCCGACTGGCCACAGGGAATCGCACCGCCGTGGAAAGCGAGAATTTTCGCATCCGGATAAGCTTCCTGGATAAATTTTTCGAGAGTCGCACGTGGCGGATGCGTTTTCAAGAAATCACGGCCGCCGACAAGGCCCACATTGACCGTTTCGCCGTCACGCGGGAACACCCAGCCGTAACCGCCTTCAAAGAAACGCTGACCAAAAAGAAGTTCAATATGCCGCGTGCTGTGCGGAACGCCTTTCGCAATCGCAAAAATGGCCGATTCCTGGTCAAAATCCCCCGTTTCGAGCGCATCAAGGCCCGGAACGCGACGAGAAATCTTTGCACCGGGACCCGTCGCATCGATCACGACCTTCGTTTTCAAGACGGATTCCGTCTCTCCCGAGCAGACCGTCACCGCCCAAAGGCCGTTTTCAGCCGGGGCAAGGGCAGAGACCCTATTTTCAAAATGGCATTCAACGCCGAGTTCCGCCGCCTTATCCGCCATTTCGTGATGAAAAGCGGCTCGGTTCAAAATCAAACCGCAATCTTTTTGGAAATATTCCACACGCGTCATATCGGGCGCCGTAAAATAGACGCCGTTCAAATGCTGACGGATCCATTCCTCTTTTGGAGTCCAATAGCGGGAGAAAATCTTACGGGAAACCGCTTCCGCACAGGCGACAGGTTCCTTCCACGGGGATTTTTTGTCGACGAGAAGCACCGAAAGCTTGCCAGCGGAGGCTTTTTGAAGGCAATTTGCAGCATAAAGCCCGGCTGGGCCTGCGCCACAGATGATTACGTCATAATTTTCCTTCAAATAGCATGTCATAACCTGCAAAATAGCTTTTTTATAGAAACATCTTATCTTTTTTTTATCCAAAGTGTGTTTTTTAATTTATTTTAGGTGCAACATAAATTTTGATTGGACTCTTACAAAGGGATATACAGAATGAATATGCACCTCAATTTGACATCCAAGTTCGGTGTCTTGTTGCTCGCATCCATGACCGCTGGCGCATTTGCCCAGCAGACCGACTGGAGCGGCAAGGATATCAACGTTTCTTTCCGCAGCAAAAACATCGATGGATTCAACTTTGAAAATGCGAAGGCAGTCAAGAACGTGACGGACTTTACCGGTTCCAACGCAACGCATGAACCTGTCAACTTCCGCGGTTCCGATCTCCGTGGCGTAAAGTTCCAGAACTCCGTGATGAACAATCCGGACTTCCGTGAAGCCAATCTGGAAGGCGCAATCATTTCCGGCGCGGACCTGCGTGGCTCCGATTTTAAGGAAGCCAACTTGAAGGGCGCAAACCTCTACCGTGCAACCCTTCTGGATTCCCGCTTCCCGAAGGCAAACCTCGAAAACGCCCGTCTGGACGCTATGAAGGTTTCCGACCAGGCAGACTTTAGCGATGCAAACCTCAAGAACGCATCCTTCATCGATGTCGACTTGACTATGGCCGACTTCAGCGATGCCAATTTGACGAACACGAACTTCTCCCGCTCCTTGATGGGTGCCGCCAAACTCGATGACGCAACGATCGTCAAGACGGACTTTACGGCTTGCAACCTGATCAACGCAGACTTCAGCGGCGTGGAACTCCGCGATGTGAACTTCACCAAGGCGGGTCTTTCCAAGGCTGACTTCTCCGGTACCAAGTTCATCAATGTGAACCTCCAGAGCGCAGACCTTTCCTTGACCGACTTCAACGACGTCGATCTTTCCAAGACTCAGCTCCAAAAGGCTTCCTTCGCCCAGTCTAACCTGAAGAACATGGAATTCAACGGCCAGGATCTTTCTGGCGTGGTTTTCGATAAGGGCGTCGTCACCAAGAGCTCTTTCGAAAAGGCTAAGATGAACAAGGCGTCCTTCTTCGATGGCGAAGCAAGCAAGAGCATTTTCCGCGGTGCCATCATGCAGAAGGCAATCTTCGACGGCACCTACATCTTCAAGAACATCTTCGATAACGCGGACCTCACCAAGGCCAACTTCTCGAACTCGACAATCAGCCGTACGAGCTATGACCTTGCCAACTTGACCGGTGCAAACTTCTCCGGTGCCAAGCTCGACAACGTCACCTTCCTCAACGCAAACATGCAGAACGTAAAGATCGACGCTGACACCAAGATGGAAAACGTCGACTTCTCCGGTGCAGACCTCACCCACGCTCACATCGAAAAGTTCACCGCCAAGAAGGTAATTTACGATGCAAAGACCAAGTTCCCGGACGGCTTCGAACCGCGTAAGTACGGCTTCACGAAGCTCGGCGAAAAGGCTGTGGAAGTCAAGTCCGAAACCGCAAGCGATCAGCCGAAGAAGAAAAAGAAGCGCCGTAAGAAGTCTGCCGAAGAAGCTGCAGGCATCGAATAAAGCACCAATCAAATTTGTCAAAAACTGTCACTTTATCAAGTGGCAGTTTTTTATTTTTAAAGCATGGCTAAGAACGATACCGAATTTTTTTGCAAGGAATGTGGCGAAGTCACTTCCAAATGGGCTGGCAAATGTCCGCATTGCGGCGCATGGTCTAGCCTTGTCGAACGTCCCGTCGAAAGCAAGGCGACCCGCCGAGGGCTCGGCCATAACAGTCTCGACACCGACGGACTTTCCGGCGTTCCGCGAAAGCTCGCCGACATCGAAACGACAGCCGCAAAAAGGTTAAGTTCCGCAAGTCCCGAATTTGACAGAACGCTCGGCGGAGGCTTTGCTCCAGGTTCCCTCGTCTTAATCGGTGGCGATCCGGGTATCGGAAAATCGACGCTCGTGCTGCAGACGCTTGCCACCATGGCAAGCGCAGGCGTCAAAGCCTTGTATGTCAGCGGCGAAGAGAGCGCTGTGCAAGTCAAGTTGCGCAGTGAAAGACTCAGCGTTTCGGGCAGCGACCTCCTTCTGCTTTGCGAAACGAACCTCGACAAGATCCTTGAAAAAGCGAAAGCGATCCAACCAGAAGTTCTTGTCATCGACTCCATTCAAACGGTCTACAACGCCGATTTGCCAGGGACTCCTGGAAGCGTTTCACAGCTTCGCGAAAGCACCCTTTCGCTGATGGTCTTTGCCAAGAATTCGGGCTGTATCACGATCTTGATTGGGCACGTGACAAAGGACGGTCAGATCGCCGGTCCGCGAATCCTCGAACACATGGTCGATACAGTCGCCTATTTTGAAGGCGATCGCAATGGGCAGTACCGTATTCTGCGTACAATCAAGAACCGTTTCGGAGCCACCGATGAAATCGGCGTCTTTGAAATGACATCCGGCGGACTTGTGAGCGTTTCAAATCCGAGTAAGATTTTTCTCGACGCGACGAACATGAATTCCCCGGGTAGCGTCGTCAGCTGCACGATCGAAGGTTCCCGTGCGATGCTCTTTGAAACGCAGGCCCTGGTGAACCAGACGAATTATGCGGTCGCCCAGCGTGTCGCTGCAGGCATCGACCAAAAGCGTTTAACGATTATCCTCGCGTTGCTCGACAAGTTCGGAGGCGTCCCCATCGGAAACTCCGACGTTTTCGCAAGCATCGCCGGGGGCTTAAAAATTGCCGATACGGGAACGGACCTCGCTATCGCCCTCGCGATCGTCTGCAACCATTTGGGAATTTCCCTGCCGCCGCATACGATTGTCATCGGCGAACTCGGGCTTTCGGGAGAAATCCGCTCCGTCAGCCAAACGGACCTACGCGTCAAAGAAGCGCAGCGTCTTGGCTTTGAGCATATCATCCTGCCTGCATCCGCCAAGATTTCGAAATCGGCAAAAATCGACATCCTCCGCTTTAAGCACCTTGCCGAAGCGGTGCAATTCGTACAAGATCAGAAAAATTGAACCCTTCGGGGATCTGAAAAAAGGCCCGTTGCAAAGCGAGCCTTTCTTGTACACCGTTGAATTTGGGAATTCTAGAGCGAACGTTCCAAAACTTGGAAGGTCGTTTCGTAATCGTCCTTTTCGGACTTTCCGATATGCTCCTCGCTCAAAAGCTTCCAGCCTTCTCCAAGAGTCGGCATTTTGACGTCGCCATCGATTTCGGCATGGACTTTTGTCAGGTAAAGCTTTGTCGACTTCGGCATGGCTCTTGCATAAACGCTGGCACCGCCGATGATAAAGAGTTCTTCTTCCCCGCTCTGTTCCGCAATCTTCAAAGCCTGTTCCATGTCGCGCACGACGATACAGCCCGGAGCTTCAAAGTTCTCATTCCGTGAAAGCACCAGATTGACGCGGTTCGGCAGAGGGCGTCCGATATCTTCATAGTTCTTGCGACCTAGCAAAACGTGATGTCCCGTCGTAATCGCCTTAAAACGCTTGAGGTCCTGGGAAAGATGCCACGGCAAATGGCCATCCTTACCAATCACGCCGTTGTCCGAAACTGCAACAATTACCGAAATTTTCATCATACTGCAATCGGAGCCTTGATGGTCGGCCACGGGTCATAGTTTTCCAAGGAGAAATCTTCGAACTTGAAGTCGAACAGGTTCTTGACATCCGGATTCAACTTCATCGTCGGCAGCGCTCGCGGTGTGCGGGAAAGCTGCTCCTTCGCCTGGTCAAAGTGATTGCAGTACAGGTGCAAATCGCCGAACGTGTGCACAAATTCCGCCGGTTCGTAATCAAGGACCTGGGCGAGCATCAACGTCAAAAGCGAGTAAGAAGCGATGTTGAAGGGCACGCCGAGGAACATGTCCGCGCTACGCTGATACAGCTGGCAGCTGAGCTTTCGCTTGCCGCTTGCGCCGACGCCACCCACGTAGAACTGGAACAGGCAATGGCATGGCGGCAAAGCCATTTTGTCGACTTCTGCCACATTCCATGCGCAAACAAGATGACGGCGGGAATCCGGATTATTCTTGAGACTGTCCAGAAGGTTCTGGATCTGGTCAATGTGACCGCCTTCCGGCGTGGGCCAGCTTCTCCATTGATGGCCGTATACCGGACCGAGATCGCCGTTTTCATCGGCCCATTCATCCCAGATCGTCACCTTGTTGTCGTGAAGATACTGGATGTTCGTATCGCCCTTCAAAAACCAGAGCAATTCATGAATAATGCTCCGCAGATGGAGTTTTTTTGTCGTCAAGCATGGGAAACCTTTTGAAAGATCATAACGAGCCTGCCGGCCAAAAACGGAACGCGTCCCTGTCCCAGTTCGGTCAGAACGGTCCACCCCATTTTCCATAATGTCGCGGAGTAAATCAAGATATTGCTGCATGCTTTCAAATTAGTATTTTTTAGTCCGTAAAAGATCGTTGGAGATTCTTTCTTTTAGAGGTTCTTATGGGTATTGCGAAAAAGCCTCTCCCGGCGAGACTCGTCATGGGATTTTTGGCAAAAGACGCGGCACTGATCGATGAAATCCGCCCGCGTCTCTGCAAGCTCTACGGCGAAGAACTCGAGGTTCTGACCGCATTCCCGTTCCGTTTCACGAACTACTACAAGGACGAAATCGGCAAATCCCCCGTGCGCGCCTTTGTCACCTATAAGACTCTGATCGACCGCGAATCGATTGTAGATATCAAGCTTGCCACGAACCATCTAGAACTCGAATTTGCCAAGGAACACGGAACCGAAGGACTGCGCCCGGTGAACCTCGACCCTGGTTACATCACGCTTGGACAGTTCTTTTTGGCGACGACCAAGGACCAACGTCAGCGCGTGTACATTCGAGACGGCATTTACGTGGAACCGACTCTCTACTTCCAAGATGGACACTTTCACGCATTCCCGTGGACGTACAGAGATTACCAGAGCAAGGAATACATTGAATTTTTGGAAGCCGTGAGAAACCAACTGAAATCATCCATGCACAATCCATGAACTTCGAACGTATCCGCTACAGCAGGACATTTATTCTGCCGTAGAATTTCTCTTCCAATTCTCTGATAATGGATGACTGGCAACAGTCCGTGCGCATTACTTCACAACGTTCTTTCTAAATTCAGGCGTCAGCGCTTCACAGGCTTCGATGTCCGGACGCGCGACGTAAGTTTTCAATTCCTTGGAAAAGAATCCGATGACTTCAAACGAAATTCTCCATGAGCTCGCTTCCGGGCATTCTTCCCATGCCTGAATATTCTTGGCGCGCCAAGAATACTTTCCTTTTTTCTCGAAGATAAAATTTTCCGATTTCAGGGCTTCGTAACCGATCTGCGCCCAAGTTCCAATCGCCTTGTTCTTTTGGAAATAAGCTTTTTGCAAAGAATAGAACCTCGCCGCTTCCCGCTCCAGTTCCTGGACCTTTGCCGGAGTATCTCGATTCGGATCGGTAAAATGCAAAACAAGTCCGATGGCAACGGCGATAACCGCAACAGCGCCGGCGGCCATCGAGAGGATTTTCAGTCTTCTGCGGAAAGATTCCGGCAGTTCGTGCAAATCGCCATGCGCCGGTTTCAAAACGTGAAGTTTCAAAAGGGCCTTCGCCACATAATTCGGAAACACTTCGCAAGCGCTCCCAAGAAGGGCCGTCAAAACGCTGATTGAGAAAGCGAAAGGTTTTGCCGTAGCGATCAGCGGCAAAAGTTCCTTCTTGACCGACTGGACTACGGACATCAACTGACGATCTTCCGAGAAGCTGCTGAGCGCAATCTGTCCCGTGAAGCTGCTGTAACGCGCGAGAGCCAGATCCACGATATGCGAAGCATAGTCATGCGCATAATCCAAAACAAAGCCAAGGACGATAAAGACCGCCGCGAGCAACAGGAAATTCAATCCGAGGAATCGAATCGTACGGGACTTCGAGAATCCCTCGTCAACAACACGTCCTTCCTCGTAAATCATCATTTCCCCGCTACTTTGCCTTTGCCGCTTTGCTCAATTCCAATGCGACCTTCTTCGCTGTAGAAAAGTCCGCCTTGCCCGAACCGAGCTTCGGAACAGCATCCACCTTGAAGGCTTCACCCGGAATCATCATTGGAGGGATTCCCGACTTGCGAATTTCACGGAGTACTTCATCCGCATCCTTTTTGCCTTCAAACAAGAGGACAATCTTTTCGCCCTTGACTTCATCCGGAATCGCGACAATGATAAAGTCCATGCCGGCAATCACGCCCGAATCATTGATCTTTGCTTCGACAGCGCCGAGTGAAATCATTTCCCCACCGAGCTTTGCAAAGCGGCTGTAACGGTCCACGATAATGACAAAGCCATCCTTGTCGAGATAACCCTTGTCGCCCGTCTTGTACCAGCGATGACCGTTGATTTCCAGGATGACGCTCTTGGTGCGTTCCGGATCCTTCAGGTATCCCTTCATGACCTGGCAGCCACCGATAAGAATCATCCCCTGTTCACCCTGCGGCAATTCTTTGTCCGTAATCGGATCGATAATCTTGACCCCGACGCCCGGAATCGCCATGCCCACGGAATTCAAATTCGTACGCGGATCCATGGTGAGATAGTCATCGAGAAGCACGTCTTCGGAATTGTACGTAGCGACCGGAGCCGTTTCCGTGCAACCGTAGCCTTCGTAAATTTCCTTTTTGAACTTGCGGGCAAACAGATCTCGGATTTCGGGACGGAGCTTTTCTGCACCCGAAAGGACAAATCTCAAATGCTTGAAGCACATCGGGTGCACCCAGCGGTTGATGCCCACGGCACGGAGGAAGGTCGGGGTGCCGACGAGGATCGTAACGCGGAATTCGGCGCAGACACGCGCCATCGTCTTCACATCGGTCGGCTCCGAGCAAGTCACCATCGGAATGCCTTCAAAGAGAGGCAAAAGCACCGTCACGGTCAAACCGAAGGAATGGAAAATCGGAAGTTCCGCAAGCATCACATCGTTCGGATGGATACAAAGGATCGCGTTCGTCTGCTGGGTATTCGAAACGAGGTTACGGTGCGAAAGCATCACACCCTTCGGCGTTCCTTCGGAGCCCGAGCTGAAGAGAATCACCGCGGTATCGTCCGGCTTTGCCGACTTCACATACAGAAGTTCAATGAGGCGCGTCGGCAAAACGATCGCCGAAGCAAGAGCGATAAAGCGGTAGAATGGATTTACCATTTTATCCAAATCTTCCACGCAAATGAGCTTGCAGACCGTGCCGAGCTTAAAGTAATCCTGGCCGCGGTTCTGCAGTTTATTCAACAGAGCCCAGCTGGTAAAGACCGTATGGATTTCAGAACGTTCAATGCACTTGAGGACCGATTCAACGCCCGACGTAAAGTTCAGATGCACACTGGTCTTGCCCGAAGTCCAAATACCAAGCATCATGGAGACGCCTTCCGGAGACGGCGGAAGCATAAATCCAACGCGTTCTTCCTTGCGAGTGATCTTCTTTAAGATATGCGCATAAACAAGAGCCTGTTGAATCGAGCCGTAACCCGTCAAATGGTTGCCGAGCGGACTGTAAACCGCCACACGGTGACGGACTCGACGTTTCATCGCCTGCAGCCAGAACGGAACAATCGTCGGATAGTAAGAAAGCGACTTGGACCAGGCGACCATCGAAAGTTCGCGCAGAATATTGCGGAGCTTCGCGGTTTCCGTTTCCGCCGGGATTTCCTCGCCAAAAGCGATAGAAACGATACTCGTCAGCTTTTCACCGAAGTTGACATTTTCATCAGCATAGCTTCTCTTGCCACCCCAAACGCCCTGGATGTAGAAAGGAATGAGCTTTGCACTCGTATCCTTGATGGCCGAGGAATAGTCCATCGAGAAGCGTCCGATATTGCAGGATTTTGCAATTTCACCTTCCGGGAAAATCACGACGGCTTCGCCCTGCAAAAGGGCTTTGCGAATCTGCGCCATCGCAGGTTCCGTATTGCGACGGTTAATGCGGATCGCGCCGAGAAGTTTCAAAATCCAGCGGGAATAACCGTGTTCCAGCTTATCTTCATTCACCGCCATACGGAGCGACCTCGGGCTCGCCATCTGCAAAAGCACCCAGTCGATATAGCTCGTATGATTGCCGAGCAAAAGCACCGGACCTTCGAGAGGAATGTTTTCGTTACCGATGATCTTCAAATCATAACGGAACACATAATAGGCGCGGAACAACGTACGGATGAGCGACTGCGGGAACCGGATAAAAGCCCACACAAATGCGGCAAGCAAAAAAAGCGAGAAGAAGAAAAGGAACGTTTCCTTGTCGATTGACGTGTACTTGAGCAGCAAGACTTCCGAGGCCACCACGAACACGAGAAAGAGCATCGTCACCATGTTCGAAACAGCCACAATTCGACCTGAAGACGCCGGTCTTGAATAGAGCAGCAAAAGCGAATTCAAAACCGTGCCAAGCGCACCGAAGAAAAGACCGAGGAACGCATACAAAATGCGAACGAGTACCGGATTATCCACAAACGGAACAAGGAAAGCGCACACGCCGCAACCGAGGACCGAAACCGGAATCAAGCCGACTTCGATAAACTGATGCGAAGAACGGGACGCCAGATAACCGCCAAACATCATGCCGACGGCCGAGAACACAAGACCATTGCGAATAACCGAAAGGAATCCTTCTCCCGAAAGGCTCGACGAGAGCAAAACGAACACCTGTGCAAGACCCCAAAACACCGCCAAGCCGATGATGATCACACGCGAAAGGCTAATGTACCACGTCGCATGGAAAATGCGCGCCGGAGAACGGAACTGCAAAGATTCACTATCCTTGGCCGTCTTCGGAATAAAGAAGGCCGCGACTTCCGAAAGCACCGCCACACCGACAAAGATCCAAAGCAGGTAATCCACGCCAAGGAGCGTCGCCGTTTCTTTATAAAGGCTAATCACACCGACCGCAGAAACAAAAGCACCCGCAATCATCATATTGAACATATGAGCGACACCCGTCGCAAGCCGCTGATTACCGAACATTTCCTTCACAAGACCGTATTTCGCCGGACTTCCCAAGGCAAAGGATGTCGAAACGAGCATCACAAACCAGATCGCGATCTGGGGAAGCCCCACCGTCCAAAGGACACCGATTACGATTGAACCTGCGACAAATCCCAAGGAAGACCAGGCAATCACTTTTCCCTTTCCGAATCGGTCCGCCAAAAAGCCCGCTAACGGGAAGAACAACAGATACGGCACATAGAACATCGCCTGCAAAACGGCACTGTAAACGACGCTTTCCGCAGAATCCTTCACGACCGAATATTTGATCCATTGTTCAAAAAACAGAAAAAGCCCCATCTGGATAAAGGATGAGGCAAGAACCGAAACTAAATAAGGGAAAAGGCCTTTAATCTTCATAGATTCCTTGAGAAGTGAATCAAATTTAAGAACTTATTGTTGAGCTAGTTCCAGTGCAATTTTCTTGGACGCCTTGAAATCCGCTTTGCCCGTACCGAGCTTCGGAATCGCGGGTACCTTGAACGCGAGCCCCGGAACCATCAAAGGTGGAATTCCCGACTTGCGAAGGGCTCGGAGCACATCCGACGGTTCCATTTCGACACCCGTATACAGAAGCACGAGGCATTCACCCTTTGCGCTGTCCGGAATGGATGTCACCATGTAGTCTCCCCCTTCGAGAATTTTCGTATCGTTGATGCGAATTTCCACAGCGCCGTGCGAAATCATTTCACCGCCGAGCTTTGCAAAGCGACTGTAACGGTCCACAATCGTAAGGAAGCCGTCTTCGTCCAAGTGGCCCTTATCGCCGGTACGGTACCAACGACGACCGTCGAGTTCAATGATCGCATCCTTCGTGTGCGAAGAATCCTTCAGGTATCCCTTCATCACCTGACATCCACCGATGAGAATCATGCCATCTTCACCGGTCGGAAGTTCCACGTTCGTTTCCGGATCGACAATCTTGTAGAGCGTTCCCGGAAGCGGCATGCCGACAGAACCGGGCTTATTGTTCACCTGCATCGTCAGGTAGTCATTCAAAAGGATGTTTTCAAAGTTCACCGAAGCGACCGGAGCCGTTTCCGTACAGCCGTAGCCTTCAAAGATTTCCTTGCCGAACTTGAGTCGGAAGGCCGTGCTGATTTCCGGGCGAAGCTTTTCTGCCCCCGCAATGATCAATCGCAGATACTTGAAGCACATCGGGTGCACCCAGCGGTTCACGGTAAAGGCGCGGAGGAACGTCGGCGTACCCACAAATGCCGTCACATGGAATTCCGCACAGACACGCGCCATCGTCTTCACGTCCGTCGGGTCTGCGACCACCACCATCGGAGTCCCCTCGATCAAGCAGAGGAGCACGTTCACCGTAAGTCCAAACGAGTGGAAAAGCGGAAGTTCCGCAAGCATCACGTCATTCTTCGTCGGGTTGAAAATGCAAGAAAGCTGGGCGCAGTTACCGATCATATTGTAATGAGTCAGTTCCACCCCCTTAGGAACGCCTTCTGTTCCCGAGCTAAAAAGCACCACGGCGGTATCGTTCAGCTTCACATTCTTCTTGAAGTAGAAGAACTTGATGAGCGGAATCGGAAGGATCACGCCCATGAGCATGTGGAAGATCATTTTCCATTTCGGAATGCTCTTCATCACGTCTTCGGCGTAAACCAGGTTGCACTTATCCGCAAGAACCGTATAGTCGGTTCCCTTCTGCTTCAAACGCTGCAAAAAGACACGGCTCGTAATCACCGTTTTCACATCGGCGCGTTCCATGCACTTCAAAACGATATCTGGCGCAGACGTGTAATTCAAGTTCACATTTACCTTACCAGTCACCCAGCCGGCAAGGTTCGCAATAATGCCACCGCCCGAAGGAGGAAGCATAATACCCACATGCTTCTGGCCATTGAGCATCTTCTTGAAGACTCGGCTAAAGGCAAGGGTCGCGCAAAGGAGCTTATAACCGGAAAGATGTGCACCGTCCGGGCTGTAAATCGACGGACCGGAGCCTGTCACCTTCTTACAGGCGACAAGCCAAGATTCCGCAATCGGCTTATAAGCGCGCAAGGAAGAGCACCAGGCGTCGATCGAGATTTCACGGACAATGTTTCGAATCTTATTCGGTTCGGTATCCTTCGGTACCGGAGCGCCAAACGAGACCGTAATAATGCGAGTAAGCTTTGCCGCAAGAGACTGCGCATCTGCCGAAGCCGCATAGGCAAAACGGCTACCCCACAGCCCCTGGATATAGAACGGCACTATCACCGCATCCGTATCCTTGATCGCTTCGGCATAGTCAAAGCGGAACGGACCGACAAACGGAGTCTTCGCCACTTCCCCTTCCGGGAAAAGCACAACGGCATCGCCATTTTTCAAAGCATCATGAATTTGCTTCAAGGCTTCCGCTTCATTGTTCTTATGAATACGGATAACGCCCATGCGCTTCAAGACCCAGCGCAAAGTCCACTTTTCATAATGGTCCTTGTTACTGGCAATTCGAAGCGGACGCGGGGTCGCCATCTGCAAAACAGCCCAGTCGATAAAGCTAAAGTGATTTCCCAAAAGCAGAACCGGACCGTCGGTCGGAATATTGTTAATGCCCAGAACCTTCAAACGGTACGAGCTAAAGAACGTGCGCAAGAGCGAACGGAGCAGGGCCTGCGGCAAATGCTTGAGCGAATAAGCAAAGCCGATAAGCGACATCACCGCGAGCGTAAAGAAAAGAATCGGGAAAATCGCATGGCGTTGATCCGGGAACCACTTCCCCGTATAGTGGATAATCAGAGCTTCACCGCCGAGGAAAAGACCGAGGATTACGATCTGGATCAAGTTCGAAACGGCAAGGATTCGACCGGAATTCGTCGGAACCGTATTGTACTGCAACAAGGCGTTCAACGTCACAAGGAACATCGAACTGAAAAAGCCGATCAAGAAGAAGATAACCGTAACCAGAAACTGGGAGTGCAGAAACGGAACGAGCAAAAAACAGATCGAAGAGCCCAGGGCGCCCATCGGCACTAGACCCGTTTCAATGAAGTCCTTGGAAGCGCGTGCCACGATCAAGGATCCAAGCAGCAAACCGAGAACCGCAAAGAAAAGTCCGTTCTTGAAAAGGACTATCGTATCGCTCCAGTTCGAATTCTGCTGAAAGAGCATCACAAAGATCTGCGTGCCCGCCCAGAAAATCGAGATTCCCACAATGCACGCACGCACAGTCGGAAGCTTCCACGTATGGACGACATTGTTCACCACCGAAGAACGGCGAACCGAAGCGTATTCTCGACCGACCTTCGGGATAAAGAACGCAAGCACACTCGAAACGAGGCTCACCGCCATAAAGACCCAAGGCCAAGCCACCGCCTTGCGCAAGAACAGCTTCACAGACGGCGCGGAATTGAACGTAGAATCCAAAGAATCAAGGCCCGGAACGAGAAGAGCCGCAAGCACAAGGGCTGCCACCGTAAAGATCTGGAGGAAAGCATTCGAATAGCCGAGGAGCTTTGTCCCGAACATTTCCTTCAGCACACCGTACTTTGCAGGGCTATGAACCGCAAAAGCGGATGCGGTCAAAAGAGTAAAGAAAATGGCGAGATTGTAGAACTTCAGCGTATAAAAGACGCCAGTCGCAATCAAGGATGCGGTCATCACGATCGATGTCCAAGCGATCACGCGACTCTTCGAAAAACGGTTCGAAAAGAAGCTCGCCGGCACCACCATAAAGACGAACGGCAACAGGAAGAACAATTGGAAAAGAACGCTCCAGAACAAAAGTTGCGAGCCTTCATAATGGGTCGCAATCACCTTCTGCGTAAAGACGAAATGCCCCATGACTGCAAAATTTGTCAAGAAGATTGAAAGGAATAAAGGCCAAGCTCCTTTGATTTTCCACATATTTAGTCAACCTTTGATGTTTTGTCGCGCTTTCGCTGAAATGGTTAGAATCGGATTAGAACTTCAGGTGCGCTGCGCAACCCAAAGTGTATCCGTAATACAAATTCGCCGCATCATTCGTATATTCCCAAATCGGAATATGGAAGTACGGTTCCACCTCGATCAGTCCCAAATTCACAGTCACCTTCGGCTCAATGCCCACCGACATCGTATAGCCGAATTCATCTTTACCCGAGTAACCCTGCGTACGGACATTGCCCGGAGTGTTCGAAATAAAACCTCCATCACTTCCATAAAGGAACTCAAACGGGAATCCAAGACCCACACGGATTGTTCCAAAGTTGAATTCCGGGCGGATCAACACGTATAATTCATCGGACGAACGATCGTTAAAGTCCCAGAAGTACCAGCTGTGCAGACGCACGCCGAAAGACTTCCAATCTCCGTAAAAGTTCGAACCGCCAAAGATCAACGCAGGGGAAGGTTTTTCACCGTTGCCTAGAAGCTTTTTCGAACCCGCCGGGAATACGAAATCGATAAAGCCCGCCGAAGAGGGTGAACCGTACTTAAAGCCGAGAATCGGACCCCAGACTCCCGTCACGCTCTTCATGCCGTCATCGCGAATCGGATAAGAAAAGCTGAATTCGATGCCTCGGGCAGGACTCACGCGAATCGTCGGCATCAGATTCAACTGGGATTCTTCTGCGTCATCCGAAAGATCGGCATCGTTATCATCGTGGAAAACGGAACGGTAAAAAACACCGTAAGCGTTCAAATCCACCTGGAATGTTTTCGATATCACGCCATATTCATTCATCATCGCATACGCGGACGAACTTAAAACAGCAAACAGGGCAATCGCAAAAAATTTTCTCATGTCCAAACCTTTTCAAAAAAATCCAAGTTTTCCCTAAAAAATAGCTTTTTAGCCCAAAAGTATTTCCAGATCCTCTATTTCACGCGGGATTTCAGCCGAAATATCCTCACAGCCGTCTTCCGTCACGAGCAAATCGTTTTCGATTCGAATGCCCACGTCTTCCGCGTAATGGATGCCGTCCAAATCGATTTCAAAATAGCCGTAAAGCCCCGGTTCGTTAGAAAGGAGCATTCCCGGCTTCAAGGGCTTCTGCATGTAGCAGCGGAACGGATCCCCTTCATGGATTTGCTCCCCGATCAGATGGCTTACCCCATGCGGACGTCTATCATAAAGCAGTTTGAACTTGCCGCCCTTCGAAACAAAGCGTTCCTGTAAAGCGTCCCAAATAAAATTCCAGACCATCGGATTCAAATCGGCGAGCTTGACGCCCGGTTTCACATTCTTCTGGTGAAATTTTTGGGCATCGAGAACGATTGAATAAAGAATTTTCTGCAACGAATTGAACTTACCGTTCACCGGGACCGTGCGCGAGATATCACTGTGCTGCGTTCCCGCGCGAACGCCAAAATCCATCAGTAAAAGATTTCCCGGTTGCAGCGGTTCGTCGTTCTTTACATAGTGCAGGCAGCAGGCATTCTTGCCGTTCGCCATGATCGTCGGGAACGCGAGATCCCCGTCGCTCTGGACCTGCATTTTGTAGTCGAGAAACAGCTGCGCTTCCCGTTCCGTTCTAAAATTCTTCAAATTTTTTAAAAAATCGCAGAAAGCGTTGTTCGTCCAGACTTGAGCCCGGCGAGAATCCGCGATGCGGGCGTAATCCAGAACAACGCGTAAATCAAAGTGTTTGTCGGCAAGGCTTTTGACTTCCAAGCGTCCCGCAAAGCGCTTTTTCACTTCCTCGGCAAATTTCGCATTGTGATCATCCGACACCGACTTAGTCGATAGTTCGCAGAGGAATTCCAGGTAAAAGACTTCTAGCGTTTTCAAATCCTGCTTTTGGACCTGGGAATTCAAGTATTTCCAGAAATCGTCTTCGGGAAGAATCGTCTTAAAGCCTGTCAATTCCTGGACTTCGGCAAGGGAATCCTCCGAATAGGTCACCTTCAGACCGGTCCAAAATTCCTCTTTTTCGTTTTTTTTCGGCAAAAAAAGCACTTCCCGATGATCCGCATCGCCATGAGGATCCAGTAACAGTTTGCACCCCGCCTGATTCAATCCCGTAAGGAACAGAAAACTAGGTTCCTGCACCATTTTATTCCAAATTTCAACGTAGACTTCTTCAGTGCCCGGATTCCGCTCAATTCCGCAAAAAAGGCCGATTGTGTCCAATTTTTGGAGAAGTGCCTCTCGGCGGGAATGATAGACTTCGGTCGACGGCACATCGCCGACAGGCTCGATAAAGACCTGTGAATAGCAATTCATGCCTTAAAATCTAATTTTTTTAACAACTTCAGTCCAAAATAATCCATTTTTCTATATATATTTCGGTTAACATCATTTATGCATGGAGTTTATCATGTCTTTATCTAAAATTTGGAAACTCGCCCTCGCTTCTCTTTGCGCTATTTCTCTCGCCGCTTGCGCTGGCTCTCACCAGGGTGGTAGCGAATCCTACGACGCAGGTGAATCTTCCGAAGAATCGGAAGGCGGTTCCACAAAGGCTCAGAAGGTCGACGAAGACGAACTCAAGAAGACCCAGGATGCTGCTGTGAAGGTTACGGAAGAAAACCACGAACTCCGTCGTCAGATTTTCGAAGCCAAGACTCAGCTTGGTATTTCCACACAGACTCAGACGGAAGAAACTGCCACGGAAGAAGCTGCCGACGCTCAGTAATTGATGGATTCTGAAGTACGTTATCCTCTTTCCGATGATTTGAAACGGATCATCGCGGGTGAAAATGAAACGGTCTTCCGCATGGTGGAAGACCGTTTTTCCGTTATTATTCACTCAAGGCTTCCCGGACTGCGCATCGAAGCCAAGGGCAAAAAAGCCGATATCCAGGGAGCTCTCTCCCTGCTCGACCAGGTGAAGCTCGCCGCAAAAAGCGGCACATTCCTTTCCAAGGGCTTCCTTTCCCGCTTGGCAGACGACACGTCCAAACATTCTTGTTCAAAGAAAAGCGTCTCCAAGCCATTCATTCCCGACACGCCGATTCTCAGGAACAAGCTCGGACTTCCGGTTGTTCCCAAGACCGCTTCGCAGGCGGAGCTCGTCAAAGCCTGTGACTCAAACGACATCATTTTTGCCGACGGTCCTGCCGGTACGGGTAAAACCTTCCTCGCTGTCGCGATTGCGGTCGCAAGCCTGGAGCGCCATGAAGCAGAACGGATATGCCTTGTGCGTCCGGCCGTCGAAGCAGGAGAATCCCTCGGTTACCTTCCGGGCGACTTAAAGGAAAAAATCGCCCCGTACCTGCGTCCAATCCAGGACAGCCTTGCGGAGCTTTTGCCGCAGGAAAAACTCCGCAAGTACCAAGAAGACGGTCTGATCGAAGTCGCGCCCCTCGCCTATATGCGCGGACGCACACTCAAACACGCCTTTATCATTTTGGACGAAGCGCAGAACACGACCATTCCGCAGATGCAGATGTTCCTCACGCGACTCGGCCAACATTCCAAAGCGATTATTACCGGAGACTCTTCGCAAATCGACCTCGGTCCGCGTCAGGTTTCCGGCTTTGCACATGCAATCCGCTTGCTGTCAAAGATCCAAGGCATCGCACACATCGCGTTCCCGCAGACCGACGTTCTCCGTCATCCGCTGGTTCGTGAAATCGTGAAAGCCTACGAACATGGAGGCAAAAAGTGAACAAGAAGTCTCTCAAACTTCACCTGATCATCGGATGGGCCATTATAGTTGCCCTGGGAATCGTTTTGTTCCCGGACAAGGACCTTGCCCAAAAATCCGAAGTTCCGCACTTGGGGCAGATCAGCGCCCGCACAATCGTCGCGCCGATTTCTTTTGAAGTTCCCAAGTCCGCGCAAGAAATTGCAAACGAAAAGGCGCGAGCTGCCGACAAGGTTTATGCGGTTTTCGAATTCAACCACGACGAAACGGTCCGCATTGCAAACGACTTGAAGTCCTACCTCACCAAAGTCGCCCGCTATGGCGCTTTGCAGGCAGAAATTTCCGAGGGCTCCGCTGACGCTGCGGACTCGTCCCTGCAACTGAAGGTGCAACAAGCTTCTCAAGCTTTCCACGTGCTCACCAAGCGCCTTTCGAACACCGCCGTGCAACAGCTCTCTTCGAGCAAACGCGCCCGAGATTCCCTCGAAAGCGTTTTCAACCGCATGCTCGACAACGGTGTTTCGAACACGCTCCTCGCCACGAACAACACGAGCGTCCAGCTCTTCCGCGACACGTATAACGTTCAGGATGTGAACTTCATTCCGTATTCCAAAACGGAAGTTTCTTTTGTGCGCGACAACGAAGAACGCAAGCTCGACGCGAGCCGCATCCAGCCTCGCGAACGCGCTATCGACGAAGCCTTTACCGACCTGCAGCAGTACTTCAAAAACCAAGGTTTGCAGAGCGCGTTCTATGAAGCCCTATATGTGTTCACCCTGCCGAACGTCTTTTACTTGAAGAAAGAAACGGAACATCGCCGCGTCGCCGCCGAAGCCCAAGTGAACGCTTCCAAGGGTATGGTTCCCCGTGGCATGGAACTGATTTCCCAAGGCTCGATCGTGACCAAAGACGTCCTTGAACGTTTGGAAGCCTTGCAGAACGCGCTGCAGAAAGAAGAAGGATCTCGCCACTTCACGGCGGTCTACGGCCAGATGATCTTTATCGCGGTCATCATCACGCTCTTCTTCCTATACTTCTTCTATTTCAACGCCAAGCGGTTCCGCAACCACCGTCAGCTGTGGTCAATCGTGGCTCTTGCCGCTCTCCAGTTGATCGCTTTTGCGGCGATTCACCATTTTGTAGGATACATTCAAAAGACTTCGACGACCATCCCGGATATCGACGTCATCTGGTTCTATCCGTTTATCCTTTCCCCGGTGATTGCGACGGTTCTTTATGACCGACGTATCGGTACACTGTTTGCGGTCTTCTCTGCCTCGTTCCTCGGTATTCTTTCGGGCTATGACCTTTCGACGTCGATGCTCGCCTTTGGAATTTCCTGGGCAGGGCTTCACAACTTGAACAGCATCCGTTACCGTTCGCAGTTCATTTGGAGTATTCTCTTTGCGCTCCTTGCCTTCGCCGGAGCCCTTGCGATTCAACTTTTGCTGCGCAACCGCTTTAACTGGGAAATCATTTACCCGACCTTTATCGCGGGCGTCATCAACATCGTCTTCTGGAGCGCGATTTCCTCGGTACTTCTCATTCACCTTTCGGAACGCATCTTCGGCATTACAACGGACTTGACGCTCATGGAACTTTCGGACTTTAACCGTCCGGCTTTGAAGCGCATTTCGGATCTTTCCCCGGGAACCTTCCACCATTCGATCCAGGTGGCAAACCTCGCCGAAAAGGTCGCCGACGAAATCGGTGCAAACGCACTCCTTGTACGCACCATGGCGCTTTACCACGACATCGGCAAGACCATGCGACCGGAATTCTTCACCGAAAACCAGAAGCAAGGCATCAATCCGCACAAGAACCTGCCGCCGCGTGATTCCGCAAAGATCATCATCGGTCACGTAACACAAGGCCTTGAACTCGCCAAGGAATTCAAGCTTCCAGCAGTTATCAGCGACGGCATCGCCGAACACCACGGTTCAGGCATCGTCCAATACTTCTATCAGGAATCGAAAAAGCTCGATCCGGAAAATACCCGCGTCGAAGACTTTACGTATCCGGGACCAAAGCCTCAATCCAAGGAAACGGCAATTCTCATGATTTCGGACGTAATCGAAGCATCGAGCCGCGCCATGCCGGATCCGAGCGCCGAAAAGCTCGAAGACCTTGTCAACACGACCATCAACGCCCGCTTAAACGAAGGTCAGCTTTCGGAAAGCGGACTCAATCTGCGCGACCTTTCGAAGCTTTCCAAGGCATTCTTGCAGAGTCTCGACGGGACGTACCATACGCGTATAAAATATCCCGCTGCGGCACTTGCAGCGGGAAGAATCGGGCGTCAAGTTTAAACGTTCGAAGCTTTATTCCAAGGTTCCCAGATTCTTTGACTGGGAGCCTTTTTTTGTTTTGAGTTCATAAAGGCCCGGATACCCGCGGAAATGCACGGCACCGTTTTCGTCTGCGACAAGAGTTTCGTTCGTCGTCCAGACCTTGTGCCACAAGTCGTAAACCCTTTTACCCGCAGGCTTTTCCGTTCCGTCCGCAGCAATGAAGCCTCCGTTGCCCGGAATCCAATGACGGCTATCCCAGAAGCCCCAGAAGAGAATTCCCTTCACTGCAGGATGGCTAAAGGCGGAACGGAGGAACATTTCATACTGCTCCGCGCGTTCTTCTTCCGAGAAGACAAATCCGCGATCATACGAACCCATGTCGAATTCCGTCACCTTGATCGGAAGGCCGAGTTCCGCTAAACGGTCCAGGCGTTCCTTGATCAGCGCAGGCACGACCTTTCCACCGTTGAAGTGACACTGCACACCGATGCCCATCACCGGAACCTTGCGGTCGAGCATGCCCTTGATGAGTTCGTAATAACGTTCCGTTTCGCCCATCGCGACGACGTTATAATCGTTCACGTAAAGCTTCGCGCTCGGATCGGCGCGGTGCGCCCATACAAAGGAGCTGTCGAGAAGATCCCAGCCGCACTTGTCAAAGAGATACGTTTCGTGGATCGGTTCGTTCCAAACGTCGTACTCGGTGATTCTGCCCTTGTATTCCTTCACGTCGCGGTCAATGCGGTCATGAATCTTTTGGGCGATTTCCTTGCAGGAACCTTGATTGCCGAAATGCTTGTCGTAGTCGTACTTTTGAATGCCCCAAACGAGCGTGTGAGCTCGGAAGCCCCAGTTGTAAGCCTTTGCAAAGTCCAGGTATTTCTTCAGTTCTTCACGGCGAATTTTTCCCTTTTTCGGTTCGTATTCCGGCCACTTGAACTGGTTTTCGGGAACCGCATACCAGAAGTACTTATTGGCGGTATTACGGTACCAAGTTTCCAGGCTATCATTCATTTTGCCGTAGAAGGCAATTGCCGTACCGAATGGGAACGCATGACGCTTGAGCGCCATGTGGACCGTATCGCCCGGAGTAAATCCGTCCGCCGTCAGATTCTGCTTGCGAATGGAATCGATACGCGCCGGTGAATTCTTGTACCAGTTTACGTCAAAGCTTTCATCGACCGTTTCCACGGAGACATCATCCAAGTAAACGTTACCCGTCAAATATCCCAGCTGGAAAACCACATTGTTCACGCCGTAACCTTTTTGATCCGGCAAGAACTTCATCTTGTAAGTTTTCCATTCCGGAGTGAGCGTAAACGAAGAAGAAGTCTTTTGGCGATAATCCGGAGGACCGCCCTGCACAACAGCATTGATAGAGCCGCCCTTGTCGGCTTTCGCCTTAAAGCTCAATTCATAAAAGACCGTATCTGCGAGGAATTTAGGCGGCTGCAGCTGAAGTCCCCACCAATCCTTTGGTTTCGCGGTGATCGAAACGACTGCACCCTGGGAACCTTCGAAACCGATGCCCGGCGCACCTATCTTTGAAGAGACTGTCGCAGGTCCATCGGGATTGTTCCAAAGGTACCAGCCGCCATCTCCGTATTCCATGTCTCCGTTCGTCATCACGTTCTTGGCCGAAACATTTGCCGCCAAAGCCAATGCGGTCAAAGCGAAAAGCGTTTTAGGAAGCATAAGACTCCTTCGTTTAAGTTCCTTTTGAATATATATATAGTCGTCCCTTAAAATCCCGCCCAGCCCGCATAACTATTGGGAAAAACTGATTTCTACCCTGTGAAAATATTGCAAGGTTTTCTAAAATATGATTGAAAACCTTGCAATTTTTTATGTACAGACCGCCAAAATCCCACGCACAGACAAGCCTTTTCTGTTCCCTTGAGGAGCAGTTGAACCACAAGCATTCCCTCTACGTTCTCGCGAACAAGATTGACTGGAACAAGTTCGAGACCGAGTTTTCGAAACGGTTTGACGACAAAATGGGTGCGCCGAACAAGCCGATCCGTCTCATGACCGGGCTCATCATCCTGAAGCACATCCGCAACGTATCGGACGAGTCCGTCGTGGAGCAGTTTCAGGAAAACGCCTATTACCAGTATTTTTGCGGAGAACGGTTCTTCTCGACGGAGCAACCCTGCGACCCGAGCGAACTTGTTCACTTCCGGCACATGATTGGCGAAGCGGGCATGGACATGATCCTCAAGGAAAGTATCCTCGTCAACGATGACCACGATAAACAAGGACCGACAGGATGCGGCACGGTCTTTCTTGACACGACCGTGCAGGAAAAGAACATCACGTTCCCTACAGACGCCAAACTTGCGAACAAGATAATAGAACAGGTACAGAGGATCGTGGAAGAGCATGATCTTCCGCAAAGACAGTCCTACAAGAGAACCTTGAAGAAGGTCCATCGTGACCAGCGTTTCCGCAATCACCCGAAGAACGGCAAGAAGGCTCACAAGGCAGATCGCAGGCTGAAGACAATCGCGGGACGGCTCGTCCGTGAATTAGAGCGAAATCTCGCCAGCAAGAACTTGTTGAACACGTACAAAGAAAAAATCGAGCTTTTCAAAAAAGTTCTGGCACAGAAGAAATGCGACAAGGACAAGGTCTATTCGCTTCACGAACCCGAAGTAAAATGCATCGGCAAGGGCAAGGAACACAAGAAATACGAGTTCGGCAACAAGGTGTCAATCGCCCGGAGCTACAGCGGCATCATTGTCGGCGCGGTCTCGTTCCGGGACGAGTATGACGGACATACGATAGACGATACGCTTGACCATGTTGAACAAATGCTTGGATTCAGGCCGAGCCAGGCCGCATGCGACCGAGGCTACCGCGGACAAAAGGAATCCGGAACGACAAAGATCGTGATACCGGACGTCCCGAAGAAAAACGCGACTTACTACCAGAAGGAAAAGGCTCACAAGCTTTTTTGCAAGAGGGCAGGCATCGAGCCTATCAACGGCCACCTGAAAAGCGACCACCGTATGGGTAGAAATTTCTACAAGGGAATCTTTGGCGACATGCTCAATGCAAAGCTTGCAGCAGCGGCGTTCAACTTCAAGAGGGCCATGAGGCGCTTTTTTGTCCTGTTGGAATGGCTATACTGTTGCTTCCTTTGCCGGGAAGGGGTGAATAAAAACGGCGAACCTCCTTATCCTGCGCTCGCGAAGTGACTTTTTAAGGGTCAACTATATAGTCATCCCTTAAAATCCCGCCCAGCCCGCATAACTGTTGGGAAAAACTGATTTCTACCCTGTGAAAATATTGCAAGGTTTTCTAAAATATGATTGAAAACCTTGCAATTTTTTATGTACAGACCGCCAAAATCCCACGCACAGACAAGCCTTTTCTGTTCCCTTGAGGAGCAGTTGAACCACAAGCATTCCCTCTACGTTCTCGCGAACAAGATTGACTGGAACAAGTTCGAGACCGAGTTTTCGAAACGGTTTGACGACAAAATGGGTGCGCCGAACAAGCCGATCCGTCTCATGACCGGGCTCATCATCCTGAAGCACATCCGCAACGTATCGGACGAGTCCGTCGTGGAGCAGTTTCAGGAAAACGCCTATTACCAGTATTTTTGCGGAGAACGGTTCTTCTCGACGGAGCAACCCTGCGACCCGAGCGAACTTGTTCACTTCCGGCACATGATTGGCGAAGCGGGCATGGACATGATCCTCAAGGAAAGTATCCTCGTCAACGATGACCACGATAAACAAGGACCGACAGGATGCGGCACGGTCTTTCTTGACACGACCGTGCAGGAAAAGAACATCACGTTCCCTACAGACGCCAAACTTGCGAACAAGATAATAGAACAGGTACAGAGGATCGTGGAAGAGCATGATCTTCCGCAAAGACAGTCCTACAAGAGAACCTTGAAGAAGGTCCATCGTGACCAGCGTTTCCGCAATCACCCGAAGAACGGCAAGAAGGCTCACAAGGCAGATCGCAGGCTGAAGACAATCGCGGGACGGCTCGTCCGTGAATTAGAGCGAAATCTCGCCAGCAAGAACTTGTTGAACACGTACAAAGAAAAAATCGAGCTTTTCAAAAAAGTTCTGGCACAGAAGAAATGCGACAAGGACAAGGTCTATTCGCTTCACGAACCCGAAGTAAAATGCATCGGCAAGGGCAAGGAACACAAGAAATACGAGTTCGGCAACAAGGTGTCAATCGCCCGGAGCTACAGCGGCATCATTGTCGGCGCGGTCTCGTTCCGGGACGAGTATGACGGACATACGATAGACGATACGCTTGACCATGTTGAACAAATGCTTGGATTCAGGCCGAGCCAGGCCGCATGCGACCGAGGCTACCGCGGACAAAAGGAATCCGGAACGACAAAGATCGTGATACCGGACGTCCCGAAGAAAAACGCGACTTACTACCAGAAGGAAAAGGCTCACAAGCTTTTTTGCAAGAGGGCAGGCATCGAGCCTATCAACGGCCACCTGAAAAGCGACCACCGTATGGGTAGAAATTTCTACAAGGGAATCTTTGGCGACATGCTCAATGCAAAGCTTGCAGCAGCGGCGTTCAACTTCAAGAGGGCCATGAGGCGCTTTTTTGTCCTGTTGGAATGGCTATACTGTTGCTTCCTTTGCCGGGAAGGGGTGAATAAAAACGGCGAACCTCCTTATCCTGCGCTCGCGAAGTGACTTTTTAAGGGTCAACTATATATCTTCTCCCAAATTCCAGTCGATACAGCAGACACAGTTGGTACAAAAGGTTATTTTCCCCTGGATTCAGTTTTTTTTTCGCTCTTTTTTCAGACTTTCTTAAACTTTTTTCATTTTTTCTACAAAATACCCTTGACGCCTCTAAAAGTTCTTTATATATTTGGGTCACCCAAGCGGTGATAACGCTAAACAAGGTAAAGAAAGAAATGAAAAAGAACATTCTTTTAGTTACAATCGGAACCTTGTTGATCGTGATCGGATTCATCTGCCTCGCCCAAGGCCCTGCAGAAAACCCCGTATCACTGACTGTCGCACCGATGATCTTGATTTTTGCTTACCTGGTTGTGATTCCAATTGGAATTCTCTGGGGCGGTAAAAGCCAGAAGAAATAGGGGCGATTAGCTCAGTTGGTTCAGAGCAGCTGCCTTACAAGCAGCGGGTCAGCGGTTCGAATCCGTTATCGCCCAGAAGATTTTCTGGGGTGGTAGCTCAATTTTGGTTAGAGCACCGGCCTGTCACGCCGGAGGTTGCGAGTTCAAGCCTCGTCCGTCCCGCTAGAAACCCTCTCTTCAACGAGAGGGTTTCTTGTTTTAAATTCAGAATACTTCCCCGCAATTGTTCATCCTCACAATTCAAAAGCAAGTGTAGCCTGCAGCAATTCTTCAGCAAGCAATGCCGATGATTCAAGCAAGGATTCGAGCAAGGATTCGAGCCATGAGCAAGCCTAGAATCCCCTTCGAACGCCGTTTGCAAAGAAAAAGGCGTCCAGTACGCCGACGAATACGCAGGCGCCGTAAACGCCTGCAACGATGCAGTCAGTACAAAGTAATTCCCTCCTCCCCAAATCGAAAACGCCCGGCTTTTTAGCCGGGCGTTTTCGATTCTAAACTTTGAAGGCAAAGCTTAGAAGTGGATGACGCGAACGCGGATCACCTTTTCGAGCTTCGTCAAAGCGTCGATAATGGAATCATCCACAGCCGTTTCGACGTCGATCAGGTTGTAACCGATCTTGCCGTTAGACTTGTTGCTGAAGCTTGCGATGTTGATGTTTGCCGCACCGAAGACCTTCGTGATTTCTGCGATCATGTTCGGAACATCCTGGTTGATCACCACGACGCGGCTCTTCACTTCTGCGTGCGGATAGCTGTCGAGCGGCGGGAAGTTCACAGAGTTACGGACAACGCCGAATTCAAGGTAGTCCTTCAATTCTTCCACAGCCATGACTGCGCAGTTTTCTTCCGCTTCTTCTGTCGAAGCACCGAGGTGCGGGAAGATGGAAATCTTTTCGTGCTTCAAGGAGCGAGCGTCTGCAAAGTCGGTGAGGTAGCCAGCGAGCTTGCCTTCGTCGAGCATCTTGTAAACGGTTTCCATGTTCACGATGCCACCGCGTGCAAAGTTGAGAATCAAAGAGCCCTTGAATGCAGCGAGGTTCTTTTCGTTCAACATGTTTTCGGTCACGCCCTTGATGAACGGAACGTGCACGGTGAGGTAATCCGCCTGGGAAATCACTTCGTCGATTGTCTTCACAACAGTCACGACGTTCGAAAGCTTGTGCATGTTGGCTGCGCTCGGATACGGATCATAAGCGACAACCTTCATGTTCTTCCAACGAGCATAGTTGGAAACAAGAACACCGATCTTGCCGAGGCCGACGACGCCGAGGGTCTTGCCGGCGAGTTCGGTACCGGAGAACATCTTCTTGCCCTTTTCGATCGTCTTTTCGAGAGCCGGATCGTTCGGGTCGAGAGACTTGACCCAAGCTTCTGCTTCGGAAACGTGGCGAACAGCCATGCCGAGCACGGTCATCACGAGTTCTGCAACAGCATTTGCATTAGCACCCGGCGTGTTGAACACGCAAACACCCTTTGCGCTTGCCTTGTCGATCGTGATGTTGTTCACACCAGCGCCGGCACGGGCGACAGCCAACAGACCTTCAAAAGAATCCGTATCGACCTGTGCACTGCGGACGAGAATCGCTTCCGGAGATTCCACGGAATCAGAAACTTCGTACTTGTCACTAAAAAGGTCGAGGCCTTTCTTCGAAATGTTGTTCAGAGTTTTAATCTTACGCATTGTGAGTTCCTTTTTATGAAGGTTCGTTAAATAAAACTTTTTAGCCCTCGTTGTACTTGCCGCGAGAACGGATGAGTTCTTCGAGTTCGTCCAGAGCCTTGTCTTCCGGCACGTTGCGCTTGACACAAGTCTTGCCTTCGAAAAGGTTGATGAAGCCCGGAGCGCCGCCGACGTAACCGAAGTCCGCGTCAGCCATTTCGCCTGTTCCGTTCACAATACAGCCCATGACGGCAATCGAGACATTCTGAAGCTTACCCAAGCGAGCTTGGATTTTTCCTAGCACCTGCTGGATGTTGTACAATGTACGGCCACAGCTCGGGCAGCTGATGAATTCCGTTTTGCTGCGACGGACACCTGCAGCCTGTAGAATGTCGAACGCGAGAGCGACTGCAGACATCTGGTCTGCCGGATCTTCAATCACCATGGCGTCTCCGATACCGTCCGAAAGAAGACTGCCGAAATCCGCTGCGGTCTTGAGCTTTTGATCCTCCGAACCGTCGATCTTCTTGTACAGAAGAATCGGGTTCTTTGCGTTCTTCGCTTCCATCGCAGAAACGAGAGCGCGCGTTCCATAGGCGAGATTATCGCCCGTATACGTCACGAGAGAGCCTGCCGGAACTTCCATGCAACCCGCAGCAAAGGCGTTGATATCGAACATATCCTTGAAAACGACGATCCCCTGGGAATCGAGGCCCGTAAAGGCGAATTCCGGAGTACGCGGCTTACCACTGATGCTGACCGCACTTACCGCTTCGCCCACGCGAACCATTTCCTTGCCGCCCAATTTGACACCGGAGAAACTCGTCACCGTTGATTCACGACGTTCGTAATGGTACGGATCCTTTTTCCATTCCGGAACCTGGTAATGGAGTTCTTCCTGCGGAATTTCGCAAACGTGAATGAGTTGCTGAGCCACCGGGACTTCTGCCACCGGATCTTCCGTCAGGGAAACGCGAATCGTGTCCGCGAGACCGTCGATCAAAAGGGCACCAATACCAACCGAGGACTTAAGACGTCCGTCTTCGCCCGCACCCGCTTCCGTCACACCGACGTGGAACGGATACTGCTTAAAGCCTTCCTGCTTGAGTCTTGCGGCGAGCATGCGGTAAGCGCTGATCGCAACGCGAGGAGTCGAAGACTTGAGGCTCACGACAACCTGGTCAAAGTGTTCCGCTTCGCAGACCGCGAGATATTCGATAGCGCTTTCGACCATCCCTTCGACGGTATCGCCGTAGCGGTAAAGCATACGGGCGCCAAGAGAACCGTGGTTCACACCGATGCGGATAGCGCGGCCCAAACGGCGAGCTTCCTGCACAAACGGCGTAAAGGCTTCGAAAACCTTTTCACGGCCTTCTTCAAAATCTTTATCAGCCTGCTTGTCGAGAGTCGCAATACCGGTATCCACAAAGTTACCCGGATTAATGCGCACCTTTTCGACCCACTTCAAGGCTTCGAAGGCGGCCTTCGGCTGAAAATGGATGTCGGCGGAAACAGGAACATTGCATCCTGCCGCACGGATTTTCTGCATCACTTCCTTCAATGCCTGTGCATCGGCAAATGTCGGAGCTGTAATGCGAACGAGTTCGCAGCCCGCATTCGCAAGGGCAAGTGTTTCTTGAACGGTTTTATCGATATCCTTTGGCTTTGTCGTCGTCATCGATTGGACGAGAATCGGAGCTCCTCCACCGATTAGGGCATCACCTACACGGACTTGGACAGTTTCTCTACGAACCGGAGAAAAACGGTTCGGAACATAAGGAAAATCAAAAGTTTCAGGCATGATTCAAATATAGCTAAATCCAGAACGCAGAACGGCCATTCTACAGTTTCACACCCTTACAAGTCCGCTACACAGCACACATACATGCCCCTAAAGCGCACAAAATCGTCCCATTCCACGTAATGCGACTTTTGGCTAAAGGACCAGTCCCTCGGAAACAATCAAAAATGCATCACCACCCCAAAGTACCCCGGAGACGCAGCCACTTTCACACGGGAAGATTCATGCAATTTCAAAACCAGAAAACTCGAAGCCGACCCCACCAAGGCTCCCACGATAACATCTGTCGGAAAATGCTTACCCGCCGCAATCCGCATCACACCGACAGCCGTTGCAGCGACCAAGGTTCCACCCCAAACAAGCGGCACATATGCGGAATTCGGATACTTTTCCATAAACCAAAGACTGCTAAAAACCGCAACCGAAAACGCGGTGCCCGTATGCCCGGAATAAAACGACCCCCAGGACTCTCCACGGCTTCTGTCCGCCTTGGAACGGTAAATTTCCGGACGTCCCCAAAGGCGCATGCTGCGCACGATCAAATTCAAACTGCTCTGCCACAAGGTGATTTCGGCGGCGGTCAAAAAGAAGGTCATCGCTTCACGCGTCGAAGAATTACCCAAGGCGAGTTCCACCGATTCAAATCCGAGCGGAAAAGCGATGAGCGCATAAAGGCTCCAATCGCTGAGATAATCAAAGCTAGGATGGTACGTTCCCGCAAAAGGCCTGTCCCACGGCAAGAGTTCATCCTTAGAAGGCTCTCCCGACCGCGGCTCCATTTGCGAATACGTGTACTGCGAAAGCACATAAGTGGCAACGCCCAATGTGAGAATCGGAGCGTCTACTGTCCACGACAGCGCATAGGGAGGCTCTTCCGCCATGGCTTTCGTCCCTAGTGCCGCAGACAAAATCCATGCAAAAAAGAGCATACAAGCATTAAACTTCATCATAAAAAAGATAAATTTTATTTTATGCAAGAGAAAAACGAAAATCTGGAGCCGCTCAAGCCGAACCTGGATCTTTTCAACGCGATTTCCGACGAAACGCGTCTCAAGATTCTGATGATCCTCTCGCATTCGGAATTTACGGTGAACGAACTCAAGGAAGTTCTCGACATTCACCAGTCGAATGCCAGCCGCCATTTGTCCAAGCTTTCCGCCTGCGGACTTTTGAAGGACCGCCGCGAAGGGACAAAGGCTTTTTACGGTCTTTCGGACGACCTTTACATGAGCAGTAGACTTTACGATATGATTTCCAAGGCTTGGGAACAGCTTCCCGACTTGGCTGTTGTCGAAAGCAAGGTCGAAGAACTCCTGGTTTCACGTCGCAACAATTACTCGGCCAAATTCCACAAGCTTTCCGAAGCCGGTGGAAGCCTCCGCGCCCAGATTTCGCTTTTTGCCCATTTGATGGTCCAATTCGACCATGCAATCGACATCGGATGCGGCGAAGGCGGCGATCTGAGCTTTATGCTCGCCGGACGTTGCAAAAAAGTGACCGCGATCGACATCAGCGAATCGAGCGTCAAAGGCGTGAACGAAATGGCCCGAAACCGCGGATTTTCAAATATCAAAGCTCTTTGCGCCGACATGCGAAAGATTCCCCTGCCAACGGGATGCGCAGACCTCGTTTTGATGAGCCAGGTTCTGCATCACGCCCCGAGCCCTCAGGAAGCCTTGGCCGAAGCCGTACGACTCTTAAAACCGGGCGCCACTCTTGCTCTGCTCGACCTCGCCGAACATCACGAAGAAGAGCTCCGCGAAACCCACGGGCACCTCTGGCTCGGTTTCAGCGAAGAACGCATCCGCTTCCTTTTGCAGAACCAACCCTGTGAAATCGTAGAAACGGAAATCATCCAAAGCGAAATTTCCGAAGAGAAAAAGCTCCCCGCTATCTGCATTATCGTAAAAAAAATCGGATAGATCGCTTTCTTTTTGGGCATTTATTTAGTAAATTGAACATGTAATCAAGGAGTCATCTATGGGAAAAATCATCAAAGTTTTGGGCATTGTTGTGGTATTCTTGCTTTCTCTATTCTCGATTTACCACATTATCCAGTCCCGCGCACTCGATGAAAATGCAGCCGATTAAAGCAGTTTCATTAAATCATTTGCAACACCGCACCTCACAAGATGCGGTGTTTTTTTTACCTTGCGAAATATGCAAAAAGATACACTGAAAAAATTCGGAGCCTATGCCGGTATCGGCATCGCCTTCTTCATTCTTCTTCTCTTTGTTTTCCGCGCATTCGTTTTTGATTCGAATACGCTGATGTTGAATTCCGACCAGTTAAACGGTATTGGCAGTAAAGTGGTCCGCGCCCAAAGCCTTGTGCTTTCGGAATGGGACGACAGCCGCCTCGGCGGCGTTCCGACAATCGACGCCTTGTTCGGCGACGCTTACCATCCGCTCGTGCTGGTGGAATTTTTGATGGACCCGGCCCGGGCCGTGGGCTTCAAGTTTATTCTCATCGTCTGGGTCGCCTTCCTTTCAGCGCTCGCCCTTGCAAAGTCTTTAACGGGGAGCCTTGCCTGGGGAACCCTGTTCGGATTTTTGTACGCCTTCTCGCCGCAGTACTTTAGCTACGTCTATGGCGGTCACGACGGTAAGATGATGGTCTTTGCCGTCGCGCCTCTCGCGATTCTCGCTATCCGCAAGATTATTCGAGAGGGCAGTATCGGCTACTTTGCGATCTTTGTGCTTTCCGTCGTCTGGATGATTCTCGGATCGCACTTACAGCTCACCTACCTGTTCCTCTGGGGTGCAGGCTTTTATGCGCTTTTTGAAATGTTCGCTCTTTCGGCCAGTTGGAAGACCCGTTCGCTGCGCCTGGGTGTAACCGCCGGAGCATTGGCTATTGCGCTTGGAATTTCCGCCTTCCAGATCATTCCGCCGTACCTTTACACGACCACGGAATCGGTCCGCGGCACGGGCGAAAAGACGAACTACGGCCACGCGAGTAGCTGGTCTATGCACCAGGAAGAACTCGCCGGCATGCTCATTCCGGGCTTTATCGGCGCAGACGTTTACGAACAGAAGCAAGGTGCTGCGGGCCTTGAGCTTTCGGGCAGCTCGCTCATCAGCATTCCCTACGCCGATATGCAAAAGGCGCACATCCAAAGTTCGCCGTTCTACTGGGGGCATAATCCGTTCAAGTTGAACCACGACAGCGCCGGTATCGTTCTCACGTTCCTCGCCTTCCTTGGACTTTTTGTGCGCAAAAGCCGCCGCGCGGCCGCTTTCTGGTTTGTCGGTGCGGCGGTCGCACTTTCCTATGCGATGGGGGTTCATTCCCCGCTCTTTAAGCTTTGGTTTACGATTATTCCAGGCATGAAGAGCTTCCGCGCTCCGAGCATGGCTATGTTCTGGCTCCCGCTGCTTATGACGATGATGGCAGCCCCAGTAGTGACTTCCCTCAAGAATGCAGCCAACCGCCGAGCTCTCAAGGCGGGCTTTGTGATGTTTATCATTCTTCTTGCAATCGTTTGCGCGTCCCGTTTTGCGTGGACTTCGGTGCTCGGCATTCCGGGATTCCTCATTTCGATCGTTTACGGCTTAGCCTTTATCGCCGTTTTGAACATTCTGGACCGCAATGTTCCATTTCAGGTTCAGGAATTTGCCAATGCGTTTAAGCTCAAATTCCAAGGTTCTTCCAAGCTTGAAATCGGTGCTATCTTTGCTCCTTTCCTGCTCACAGGATGCTTCTTTCTTTCGAACCAGAACCTTCTTTCGGACCCGGTGACTTCGGGCTACTTCAAGGCTTTGAACGAAACCGTGATGAACTTCACCGCCGCAACGATCATTCCGAGCTTTGTCCTCACGCTCATCGCGACTGTCACCGTCTTCTTCGTTTTGAGTTCCAAGCTCGAAGGTCTGAAAAAAGCGGCTATCGTCGGAGTGGTGGCTGCGATTGAACTTTACACGATCAACGGAGCCTTCATTCAGAATGTAGATTACAACGAATACGTGCAGCCAAAGAATCCGATCGTACAGAGCATCCACGCAGAACACCCGGATTCGCTGAACCGCCCACGCGTCCTTTCGCTGTCCCGCAGCGAGGCTTTGAGCGGTAACGCTTTCCCGCTTTACGGCATGCGAAACGCAGACGGTTTCCACGACAACGAACTCGCGAGCTACCGTCTTTTCCGTGGCGGTCAGGGCAACGAAAATTACATGTACAACATCAACCAGGTCGCGCAGGGTCAGGCGGAAAATGCTTTCCTCGATCTGATGAATATCGGGGATGTAATCTTCGATACCCGCGCCGGAACCCAATACATTCCGTTCAAAAATCACCATAGTGACGGACATCTTTACGGTCACTACGTCGTCATGAGCGATTCCCAGGCGGTCAAGGCTCTCCGCGAAGGCTTCGATTACAAGAATACGCTTATCCTTTCCGAAAAACCGTCCGAAAGCTTTACGCAGTCCGCTTCCGTGAACGGCAATGCGAAAATCACCGCCAAGCCGAAGATGGATGACATCACCTACCAGGTTTCTTCCGATAAGCCGGCATTCCTGCTTTCTTCGGGTAACTTCCACCGCTACTGGAAGGCGACCGTCAACGGAAAGCCGGCCAAGGTTTACAAGGCATTCGGAACGCTCCGCGCTGTCGCCGTGCCTCAAGGAACTTCGACGGTTCGCCTCGAATACAAGTCCGATGCCGTCCGCGGATCTTTAGCCCTCGGCTTTGTCGCCTGCATCGTCTTCGTCGGTTCGATTGCTGTCGCAGTCGTTTTGAAGAAGCGTTCGGCAAAGGCTGCAAAGGTTAGCGCATAAAAGCGGTTTCCAAGCTTTCAAAAAAGGCCCGCATCTGCGGGTCTTTTTGATGTCTTTAAGTTCTCGGAATGTCTCTGGGAGCTTTTTACTTTACCGTGATCTCCGGCGAAGTCGCATTCAAAAGATAGTTCCATTCTTCACGGATCCGTTCATATTCCGAGGGGTCTGCGTAAATGGCGTAAGTCATCCACTTGTAACCGTTCTTGACCTTTTCAAAGTTCACGTATTCCGTTTCACGGCCCAAGTTCGGCGCATCGGCGACCGTCACATTTCCACTGTCGGCGGTCACTTCCAAGACGCTTTCAAATTCCGTCTCGTGCGGCATGCGAATCGGCAAATGACGCGTGCGAACCTTCGGCAAATACATAATCGCACGTTCCCAAATATTCGGGAAGCGGCCCTTGCTGCCGTCAGAACTCTTACCGAAGTAATTCTTGGAAGAGAATGTAATCACAAGCTTCAAAGGCTTATCAAAATCCGTTACGTTTTCCGCACGAACGCGAGAAATAGAAACATCCGGAACGCCTTGTGCCAATAGGTCCGCAATCAAGCGTTCCGTTTCCTTCGCATCACGACCGTAAAGCTGATTGCGAAGCGTGCTTGCAAACTTGCCCGTCATGCTCAAGGAATCGCGGAATTCCGCAGTACCATCCGCAGCAATGTGCAAGCGGTGACCGAGGAACACCTGATGTTCCTTTGCGTCTTCAAGAACCGGCGTAATCGCCACATGGCTCGAATCGCCATCGATAACCAAGGCGACTTTTCCTTCCATATCAAGAGGGACCGGACGATCGTTACCGCCCTTATCGGACGGATCCACCCACATCTCCGGATAATTTTCACCTTTCGGAATATAGAGCATCATGTGGTTAAACTGCTGAATAGACGGAAGCGTTTCAAAACCCGGATCCGTTAAATGAATCGCGACGAGCTTACTTGGAACGCCGATCGCATTCAGCATTTCCTTCAAAAGAAGGCTCTGATCCTTGCAATCGCCCCGGCGTTCGCGGAGCGTCGTTTCCGCAACCTGCGGAATCAAGGAGTGTCCACCAAAGCGCACATCACGGTAGCGGATGTTTTCACGCACATAGCGCACTTCCGCAAGAACCGCTTCCTTGCCCAAGCGATTTCCCTTGACTTCAAAAGCCTTTTCACGCACCGGAATCGCATTCTTGAACTGATGGCGAATCAGGTTTTCATATTCACGTCCGACATCCTGCCACGTCCGCTTTCCGGTCAGCTGGAATCCTGCACCGTAGTCACGATACACAGGCATGTAAGGTTCACGACGGATCACGACAGGATCTTCAATCGACCACTCTTCGCCATCCGCTTCCGGCTTGCTCGAAAGCGGTCCATATTCTTCCGTCACAAAGCGAGACGTATCCGCATAGATTTTAAACGAATTCTTTTGCACAGGCACTTCTTCGGAAGCTTCAAAACTCACAAAAGGAATCACGCCGTAATTCGCAAGGCTCGTACGGGAAATTTGCACATACACAAAATCGCCCGGAGCAAGCTTTTCGAGCGGAAAATGCGCCGTCTGCATTTCATTATCAAGGCCCAGTTCTGTCGCATAGGTAATGTAGGCGCCCTTGAGCGACATTTTCGCCTTGAGCGTCATCGTCGAATCGTAGATTTCGAGCGCATTCACAAAAATGCGGTCATAGCCCGGCAAAAAGTCGAACGCCAGTTCCGAATAAAGGCCCACGCCGCGCATGTCGAGAATTTCCACAAGCTTTTGTTGCGTTCGCGTCCAAGCTTTGTCCTTGTCGGCACGCAGCGCTTCGCGGGAATAATGCACCACCGCCGGGAAGCCGTCCTTTTTCGCCTTGACCGCAAAATCCTTGTTCACCAAGGCTGCGAGCGCAATCGGTCGCATTTCCACCGGATCGATCTTCTTTTGGAGCGTCCGGTTATCCGCCTTGCCGAGGAACGCCTTTGTCGCCGAAAGGAAGCTCTTGATATCTTCATCATCCGGGTGCATCACAAGGGCATGCGACAAGGATTTTTCTGCCTGCACATAATTGCGGGAATAGAACTGTACCTTACCGCGCATTGTCCACACGCGATAATCCGAAGAGCCGAGCGGCAAAACTTCTTCGCTCACCGCAAGCGCTTCCGGATAACGACCGAGGAACACCAACGCATCCATCAAAGTAAGTCCCAAGTCCACCGTCATCCCGAACCGTTTTTTGGTCAAGTAAAGAACCTCCACCGCTTCCGCATAACGGTCCATACCCATATAAGTTTTCGCAAGATAAACGCCCAAACGCGAAGACGGCTGCTTGTCGTACAGGTTCTGCACCACCACCAAGGACTGCGTGCGCTGACCGAGCCCCCAAAGCGCATCTGAAAGATTGATTACATATTCCGGATGGTTCGGCGTATAACGCAAAGCCATTTCTGCATACTTGCGTGCTTCGCCAAAATCCATCATCTCTTCATACATTTCACCGAGGATCGAAAGCAGGCGCCCGCTCTTACGCACCAAATCCATTTCACTCAAGAAATGATTCACACCCGGTCCATAAAGTTCCTTCATCTGATAGATAAATCCGCAGTTGATCAAATACAGCGGTTCCGACGGATCCATCTTGTTCGCCTTTTCAAAGTACGAAAGCGCGACAAGCGGCTGATTTTCCGCAAGGCGCAAAAGGCCCACCTGGTTCACGACCGCCGCCTGGAAACGCAGAACCTTTTCATCGGTCACGGTCTTCGGCTTTTCGAGAAGGGTCACGCCGTCAATTGCCCGTTCCAAAACCTTCGCATACTTTTTATAAAGAATTCCCTGCGCCCAACCTGCGACCAAAATACCGCGACCGTTGTCCCAAAAATAACGCCCCGAATATTTAAAATCGTAACCGTCGATCACTCGGGTACAGGTAAAGTTCTGCGAGAACTGGTTTGCATTTCCACCGCGAACGCGCACCAGATCCAAATTCGGATCTTCTGGATCGAGACCCAAACGGATCAAAAGCACTTTGAACAAATCCTGCGCGCTGACTTCATTCGGGTCGATAATCGTTCCATATACAAAGAAAGCCGTTTCTTCTTTCATGTTCGCAAGGACAAGATCCGGGTCGCCGTTTTGCGCTGCGACGCTCGCCCAGTTATGCCACAGAGAATCTTCCACATGGAACTTGTAGCCAAGAGCCGAAGACTCATAATCCGTCACCACGTCCTTCGAAATTTCCTGTTCCTTCGAAGTTTTCTTGAGCTCTTCCGAAAGGGAAAAGCCCGCAAAGAATTCCCGCCATTCCTTTTTGAATTCCGCACGCGGCGAAACGGAATCCACTGTCGAAAGCGTTAAAAAGAAAACGTGATTTCCCGATGCCGCCACAAAGCCGTCTGCAGCAAGAGAAGCTTCTGCCGAAGATCCCGCCGTTTCAAAGAAAGCGCCGGTCATGCCGACTTCTTCCGCGGGCGATACCGCCGTATATTCCGCTTTGCGGTACGAAAGCCCACGGCCTTGCATTTCGGCACGGGCACGGTCCATCACATTCGGAGATTCCCCGGTCGAAAGGATAATCGTCTGAATTTCGGCGCGTCGTCCTGTCTGCGGATTAAAAAATTCGAGCGGAGCTGTTTCATCGCTCGGATCGCTCACCAGATCCCAATCGGCGCTCGGCGTCTTGAACAAAAAACCGTTCGTTTTAAATTCACGCATCTTAGCCGTCGACGAGACCTCCGGTTCAAATTCAGCACTTTGAATCGGATCGCCTTTCGAATAGCCTCGATTCGATGTTCCCGAAGACTGCTTCGACGGAGCAGAACCGTACTGCGGGTCCGTTTTCAGGGGAATATCGCTTCCAGCGCAAGAAACGAGTAGAAAAATCCCAAATAAGGAAGTACAAAGGCGACTGCAAGATTTAAAAAGAGTATGCTTCATCACACTAGAATATAGAATTTACGATTATACGGTCTCCTTTTTCTTCAAATGTATCTTCCCAAAAGTCAAGCACTTACCACCATCGGGAACCTAGGATACCGGTTGAGCACTCCTTTTTTCCAATTATCCTACACAAAAAAAAAGGAATTTTATATCTTTTGAACTAGAAACGCCCCACTGTAAAAAGTGGTTAGCAATTTCACAACAAAAAAAAGAAGGATCCAATAATGGCTCTCAAACTCGGTATTAATGGTTTCGGTCGCATCGGCCGTATGGTCTTCCGCGCTGCTGTGGAAAACTTCTCCAAGGACATTACTGTTGTCGGTATCAACGACCTCCTCGACGCTGACTACCTCGCATACATGCTGAAGTATGACTCCGTCCACGGTCAGTTCAACCACGACATCAAGGTCGAAGGCAACTTCCTCATCGTCGACGGCAACAAGATCCAGATCTTCGCTGAAAAGGATCCGTCCGCTATCACTTGGGGCGCTCTCGATGTAGACGTCGTTGTGGAATCCACTGGCTTCTTCCTCACTGAAGAACTCGCTTCTGCTCACCTCAAGGCTGGTGCCAAGAAGGTCATCATGTCTGCTCCGTCCAAGGATGCAACTCCGATGTTCGTCTATGGCGTGAACGACAAGACCTATGCTGGTCAGAAGATCATCTCCAACGCTTCCTGCACCACCAACTGCTTGGCTCCGATCTCCAAGGTTCTCGATGAAAAGTTCGGCATCGTCCGTGGCCTCATGACCACCGTTCACGCTGCAACTGCTACTCAGAAGACCGTTGACGGCCCGTCCAAGAAGGACTGGCGCGGTGGCCGTGGCATCCTCGAAAACATCATCCCGTCTTCTACGGGTGCTGCTAAGGCCGTGGGTAAGGTTCTCCCGCAGCTCAACGGCAAGCTCACCGGTATGTCTATGCGCGTGCCGACTTCTGACGTTTCCGTTGTTGACCTCACCGTTCAGCTCGCTAAGGAAACCACTTACGAAGAAATCTGCAAGGCTATGAAGGAAGCTTCTGAAGGCGAACTCAAGGGCATTCTCGGTTACACCGACGAAGCCGTTGTTTCTACCGACTTCCGCAACTGCCCGAAGACCTCCATCTTCGACGCCAAGGCTGGCATCCAGCTCGACCCGACCTTCGTGAAGGTTGTGTCCTGGTACGATAACGAATGGGGCTACAGCAACAAGGTTTGCGAAATGGCTCGCGTCATCGCTGCTAAGTAATTTTAGCCTAACAGCTTAAAATACTTCAAGGAGACCTCTGCAACAGCAGAGGCCTTCTTTTTATATTATCGGCCATGAACAATCAAAATCGCGGATTTCTATACGGCATTCTCGCTGCAATCTGCTACGGAACAAATCCGCTCGGAGCGTTGCACCTTTACTCCGCTGGATTCGACCCGGGTTCCGTTCTCTTTTACCGCTTCTTAGGCGCAACCATTTTAAGCGCCTTGTTTCTCCTGATCCTTCGCAAGGACTTTCGGCTTCCCAAAGAAAACATTCCTTATGTCTGCGCCTTGGGAATCCTGTTCGCCGTTTCCGCTTTGGCCCTGTTCAGCAGTTTTCTTTTTATGGATGCGGGAATCGCTTCGACTCTCCTTTTTGGCTACCCGATCATGGTCGCCATTTTCATGGTCCTCATTTTCCATGAGAAACTTCAAAAGAAAATGCTTCTTTCCATTTTCCTTGCCCTGTGCGGAGTCGGACTTTTAATGCGCACAAGCGACGGCGCGGCTTTAAGCCCCATCGGAACCCTATTCGTGTTTTTATCCTCTCTCGCTTATGCGATCTATATCATTGTCGCAGCCCACATGCCAAAGCCTGTCGGTGCGTTAAAAATGAACATGTATATTTTCGGCATCTGCGCGGTCTGCCTTGCGATCTTTAATTTGGCAATGCCTGCGCATGGCATTCGTCCGATCAAGACATTACCCGAATTCGGCTGGGCTTTGCAACTCGCCCTGATTCCATCTTTACTTTCCCTTGTATTCATGCAAAAATCGCTGAAAACAATCGGTTCCACACCGACAGCGATTCTTGGTGCGATTGAACCTGTAACGGCTGTCGCCATCGGCGTGGGAATCTTTGGAGAGACGCTTTCCATTCGCCTGATTTTCGGTATTTTATTGATTCTCTGCGCCGTGACGTTCCTCGCCGTCAAGAAGCATTAATTTCCAAACAGGTACTATTTTGATGCCGTCTTCTAAAGCATCATCAGTATCCCATGTGACATCCTTCGCCAAACGAATCGCTGCTAATTCACGATTTTTCGTTTCTTGCTTTTCCATATTCCAGGCGGCTTGATTCAAAGCTCCATGGCATTCACATACTCTTGCAGCAACTTATTGCGAATGCGGAAGTTTTCTCCCTGCACATCGGGACATGAGGCTCTTGACTGCCTGAACGAATAAGGACAACCAACCCACGTCCCAAAAAGGCCGACACACACAAACGGACAGCACAAGGGCAGCCTGCGGTAGCTGACAGGAGGTTATTGTCGCTTGCAAGACACCTCTAAACGCGGTAAGGAAAGTTTTCTTGACATCAATGGCAATGACGCAAGAAACTATATTAACGACAAAGGCAAAAAACAAAGAAGAACCAAAAGCCAATTCAATGAAGCCACGCACTTTAGAATTCTAAAAAGAAAGGAGATGTAGTTATGCAAAACGCAAACGAAATCTTGCGCTATATGTTGGTGCCATTAAACCAACAAGGGCTAGAAGTTGATATGGAGCAAATGGGAGACCCTTGTACAGGGAATTTCAAGGAATGGGCTCTTACCGAAGCTGAAACAAATTCAATTATCAACTCCCTGCTTTTTGACTACTGTGAAAAATTCGATGTATATATTGACATCAGCGAAGACCGTATTCTAAACAAAGAATTCATTGCAGAAGCGCTGAACACAGCAAAAGAATTTCAAAAACATTGTAAAAAAGAAGTTCAAAAATCCGCAGTTCAAAAGGTTGTTGAGGCTCTAGAATTCGCTAAGTCAAGAAATATGCCTGTGTGGTTCTGGTTTTAACATGTCGGACAACTATTGTTACCAAAAATTTTTCAACTTGACAGAGACAGACTCTATCGAATTAAAAAAGGTCCATTATAAGAAATCCTCTTTATTCCCATTAGTCAATTTCACTTATCGTCGTGAGTTGTTTGATGATTCAAATTCAAAACTAACGCGGTCTATAAAAGCATCTTGGTTGGATTCTCATATAGACACGGAGTCGGATTTTGATGTTTTGCTCGACCAAATAAGCGAAGTCGGAACAATCGTCATCATTAACGACAGGGAAAAATGCAACAATCCCATATACAAGGCTTACTCAAACGAGATGCTAAAAAGCTATATCAAAGCTTTTCAAGAAAAAGGCTATCAATGCCTTTGGGCCGAATAACGTGCAGGAGCTTGCACAATGATATCATTTACTTCTGTTGAAAATTTCTTCGAAGAATGCACCACTGGCATTGAATTTGTTTACGAAGGCAAATGGTATCTCATTGAATTTGACGACCCGTTTTCTGGCATCGGGAAAGTTCGAATCCATCTGCAAGATGAGGACGGTAGCGGTTATCTAGACGATAATCGTTGCGAAGAGTTCGACAATCTTGAAAATCTTGTGCATAAATACAAGATAGGCGACAGAACTCTTGCTGAAATAATTTGCGACGAAAATAATATACCTCGAACCGTTTTGCCGGTAAAACGCCCTATAGAAAAATGGCAGTCCGATTTGTTTGAAGGTAAAGAATAACCTTGTCAAAAGCCGGGCGTTGCGGGTGCGACGAATGAGCACCCGCTAGAAGGGGTAGCGGAAGACCCGGCTTGGGCGGGATAATGGAGATGCCGGAACAGAGTCCGGTATGACAATGAGGGCGGGGCCGGGACTGAAGCGAGGGGGAAGCCTCCCCCCCCCACCATACGCAAAAAGGGCCGCATCGCTGCGAGCCTTTTTTTTTCATGAATTATTTATTTTACAGAAAGAAAATTACATCTTCATCTTCTAGATAGTTGACCCTTAAAAAGTCACTTCGCGAGCGCAGGATAAGGAGGTTCGCCGTTTTTATTCACCCCTTCCCGGCAAAGGAAGCAACAGTATAGCCATTCCAACAGGACAAAAAAGCGCCTCATGGCCCTCTTGAAGTTGAACGCCGCTGCTGCAAGCTTTGCATTGAGCATGTCGCCAAAGATTCCCTTGTAGAAATTTCTACCCATACGGTGGTCGCTTTTCAGGTGGCCGTTGATAGGCTCGATGCCTGCCCTCTTGCAAAAAAGCTTGTGAGCCTTTTCCTTCTGGTAGTAAGTCGCGTTTTTCTTCGGGACGTCCGGTATCACGATCTTTGTCGTTCCGGATTCCTTTTGTCCGCGGTAGCCTCGGTCGCATGCGGCCTGGCTCGGCCTGAATCCAAGCATTTGTTCAACATGGTCAAGCGTATCGTCTATCGTATGTCCGTCATACTCGTCCCGGAACGAGACCGCGCCGACAATGATGCCGCTGTAGCTCCGGGCGATTGACACCTTGTTGCCGAACTCGTATTTCTTGTGTTCCTTGCCCTTGCCGATGCATTTTACTTCGGGTTCGTGAAGCGAATAGACCTTGTCCTTGTCGCATTTCTTCTGTGCCAGAACTTTTTTGAAAAGCTCGATTTTTTCTTTGTACGTGTTCAACAAGTTCTTGCTGGCGAGATTTCGCTCTAATTCACGGACGAGCCGTCCCGCGATTGTCTTCAGCCTGCGATCTGCCTTGTGAGCCTTCTTGCCGTTCTTCGGGTGATTGCGGAAACGCTGGTCACGATGGACCTTCTTCAAGGTTCTCTTGTAGGACTGTCTTTGCGGAAGATCATGCTCTTCCACGATCCTCTGTACCTGTTCTATTATCTTGTTCGCAAGTTTGGCGTCTGTAGGGAACGTGATGTTCTTTTCCTGCACGGTCGTGTCAAGAAAGACCGTGCCGCATCCTGTCGGTCCTTGTTTATCGTGGTCATCGTTGACGAGGATACTTTCCTTGAGGATCATGTCCATGCCCGCTTCGCCAATCATGTGCCGGAAGTGAACAAGTTCGCTCGGGTCGCAGGGTTGCTCCGTCGAGAAGAACCGTTCTCCGCAAAAATACTGGTAATAGGCGTTTTCCTGAAACTGCTCCACGACGGACTCGTCCGATACGTTGCGGATGTGCTTCAGGATGATGAGCCCGGTCATGAGACGGATCGGCTTGTTCGGCGCACCCATTTTGTCGTCAAACCGTTTCGAAAACTCGGTCTCGAACTTGTTCCAGTCAATCTTGTTCGCGAGAACGTAGAGGGAATGCTTGTGGTTCAACTGCTCCTCAAGGGAACAGAAAAGGCTTGTCTGTGCGTGGGATTTTGGCGGTCTGTACATAAAAAATTGCAAGGTTTTCAATCATATTTTAGAAAACCTTGCAATATTTTCACAGGGTAGAAATCAGTTTTTCCCAATAGTTATGCGGGCTGGGCGGGATTTTAAGGGACGACTAGATAGTTGACCCTTAAAAAGTCACTTCGCGAGCGCAGGATAAGGAGGTTCGCCGTTTTTATTCACCCCTTCCCGGCAAAGGAAGCAACAGTATAGCCATTCCAACAGGACAAAAAAGCGCCTCATGGCCCTCTTGAAGTTGAACGCCGCTGCTGCAAGCTTTGCATTGAGCATGTCGCCAAAGATTCCCTTGTAGAAATTTCTACCCATACGGTGGTCGCTTTTCAGGTGGCCGTTGATAGGCTCGATGCCTGCCCTCTTGCAAAAAAGCTTGTGAGCCTTTTCCTTCTGGTAGTAAGTCGCGTTTTTCTTCGGGACGTCCGGTATCACGATCTTTGTCGTTCCGGATTCCTTTTGTCCGCGGTAGCCTCGGTCGCATGCGGCCTGGCTCGGCCTGAATCCAAGCATTTGTTCAACATGGTCAAGCGTATCGTCTATCGTATGTCCGTCATACTCGTCCCGGAACGAGACCGCGCCGACAATGATGCCGCTGTAGCTCCGGGCGATTGACACCTTGTTGCCGAACTCGTATTTCTTGTGTTCCTTGCCCTTGCCGATGCATTTTACTTCGGGTTCGTGAAGCGAATAGACCTTGTCCTTGTCGCATTTCTTCTGTGCCAGAACTTTTTTGAAAAGCTCGATTTTTTCTTTGTACGTGTTCAACAAGTTCTTGCTGGCGAGATTTCGCTCTAATTCACGGACGAGCCGTCCCCCGATTGTCTTCAGCCTGCGATCTGCCTTGTGAGCCTTCTTGCCGTTCTTCGGGTGATTGCGGAAACGCTGGTCACGATGGGCCTTCTTCAAGGTTCTCTTGTAGGACTGTCTTTGCGGAAGATCATGCTCTTCCACGATCCTCTGTACCTGTTCTATTATCTTGTTCGCAAGTTTGGCGTCTGTAGGGAACGTGATGTTCTTTTCCTGCACGGTCGTGTCAAGAAAGACCGTGCCGCATCCTGTCGGTCCTTGTTTATCGTGGTCATCGTTGACGAGGATACTTTCCTTGAGGATCATGTCCATGCCCGCTTCGCCAATCATGTGCCGGAAGTGAACAAGTTCGCTCGGGTCGCAGGGTTGCTCCGTCGAGAAGAACCGTTCTCCGCAAAAATACTGGTAATAGGCGTTTTCCTGAAACTGCTCCACGACGGACTCGTCCGATACGTTGCGGATGTGCTTCAGGATGATGAGCCCGGTCATGAGACGGATCGGCTTGTTCGGCGCACCCATTTTGTCGTCAAACCGTTTCGAAAACTCGGTCTCGAACTTGTTCCAGTCAATCTTGTTCGCGAGAACGTAGAGGGGGTGCTTGTGGTTCAACTGCTCCTCAAGGGAACAGAAAAGGCTTGTCTGTGCGTGGGATTTTGGCGGTCTGTACATAAAAAATTGCAAGGTTTTCAATCATATTTTAGAAAACCTTGCAATATTTTCACAGGGTAGAAATCAGTTTTTCCCAACAGTTATGCGGGCTGGGCGGGATTTTAAGGGACGACTAGATAAATACGGTATTGCGTACAATATTGTGAAAATCTATCCCAATGGTGTTCGTGTAGGAAACATCCCTTTGCATTCGACAAGAGCGAAACGTACGGGGATAAACCAATCTTGGTTCCCCGCGTCATGGAGTGAAAAGACTATTAAACGGGCAGGAGAACATGTAGCCCAATTACACAGGAACCGCAATGTTCCTGACGGTCAAATTATGTACGGAACTTTTAAAGGTCTTCGTGGAGGTGTAATCAAAACAAATGGGCAAATAGCAACAGCCTTTCCCGATAGCAATCAACCATAGGAGTATTATATGCTTGACAAGGAAAAATTCAAAAAATTGATTCAAGAAAGAATTGACAAGGATGGTTTCATTGTTGCTGGGGATACAACTGCTTGGGAAAACTTGGCAAACTTCCTTTCTGAGGATATCGTATCTTCAATTGAATATTCCGGCGAAAATAAACCGGCATTCCGGAATGGCGGAAACCGCCAGACCGGAATGCAGGAAACCGCTCTAGCGGCTTAACTTTTTATCCAGTCCGTAGATTTCCCGCATGGAGATGTCTTTGTGCGGGTCGGAACTGCGGATGTCTATCGTATAGGCGTTGTGGATTATCCTGTCAAGTATGGAATCCGTCAACGGGTTCGCAAGACCGCCCAACTGCTCGTACCATTCCGAGGAAGGGTACTGCGAGCAGAAAATCGTGGACGATTTCCCGCTACGCCGATGCAGGATTTCGAAGATGGCCTTCTGTTCGCTTTCGCTGGGTTTCAGCAGCAGCCATTCGTCGATAATCAGCAACGCCGGTTTCGTGTACTTCAGCATCGACTTCGTGAAGGTCCTGTTTTCGCGGGCCATCTCCAGTTCTATCAACAAATCCGGCAAACGTACGAATTTCGTGTTGTAGAACTGGCGACACGCCTCGTAACCGAAAGCGCAGGCCATGAAGGTCTTGCCGCTGCCCGTGGCCCCGGTGATGAAGACGTTGCGGCCTTCGCGAACGAACTCGCAGGAAGCGAGCCTGGCAATCAAATCCCGGTTCAGTTTCCTGCCCGACGAGTAGTCGATTTCGTTGATATTGGCTCCTTTCTGCTCAAGCCCGGCACGTTTCACGAGCCGGTGCAGGGCGTTGTTCTTGCGCTGGCAATATTCGATATCCACAAGCAGGCCGAAACGGTCGTCGAACGAAATGCTTGACATGTTCGGATCGTCCCGTTGCGCATCGAAGGCGTTCGCCATGGCGCTGAGGCGCATCTCGATGAGTTTGTTCCGTGTCGCTTCGTTAGTCATTGTCCCTCCTGTAGTATTCGGCCCCACGGGTTATCCCCCGCGGCCTTTCCGCAGGTTTCTTGGTCCTGTCGCCGTTTGCCGCAAGCAGGTTCTGGACGCTCTTGAAAGTCGGGGTAACCCCGAAAGAAATCATCCGTTCGCAGGCGGCTTCCAGCGAGACATCGGAGTAGTCCTTCGCCAGCGACAGGATCGCCATGCAGGCCTTGTACGTCTGCTGTTCAATGGGTTTGCTGGCCAGCACGCGTTCGATTACCGTCAGCGTGCTGTAGCCGATTTTGCGCGCCCAGTTGCGGAAACGGTCGCCATCCCATTCAAGGAACTTCTGGTGCTTTTCCGGCATGTGGACGGCCAATGTGCTATATTTTCCCTTGCAGCCGAGCATTTTTGCGTGCGACGCTATCCTGTTCCCGTCATCGAATATCTCGACGATGGAATCGGTTTCACGGACATCCACCTTCTTGCCGATGAAGCCGAACGGGACCGAATAGAAGTTGCCCTCGACGCAGACATGGTAGTTGAATTGGACCGTAAGACTGCGCCATGTGGCGTTCTCGTAGCGTGTCCGGGGCAGCGGCAAGAGGAACGTTCTTTCTTCCAGGTCGAACAACCCTTTTCTGCTGCCCTCCTTCTTTTGGAACGGCCTTTCGTTGTATTCCTCCAGCTTCCTGCGGATGGCACGGTTGAGTTCCCCGATGCCGAAGAACTCCTCGTTCCTCAACGCAGCGATGATCCATGTGGACACGTTGCCGACGGTCCCCTCTGCGCTGGCCTTGTCCTTCGGGGCCCGAACCCTGGCGGGAATGATCGCGGTGCCGTAATGTTCGGCAAGTTCCTGGTAGCTCGAATTCAGTTCGTCCGCGTATTTCCTGTTGTGCGTCACTGCGGTCTTGCAGTTGTCGGGCACGAGCATCTTCGAGACTCCGCCGAAAAACTCGAACATGTGGATGTGTGCGTCGTTCCATGACTTCTGTTTTTCGTCCGGGAAGGCCTCCGCGTAGGCATACATGCTGTAGTTGAGAACGCCTACGAACACGTAAGCCTTTTTCTGTTCCCCCGTTTCGGGGTCGATGATGTATGCGGGATCTCCGGCCCAGTCGACTTCGATCTGCTCGCCGGGTTTGCGGTTGATGTGCATTGTAGCCCTGCGGACGCGTTCGTCCTGCAGGATGTAGTGGCAGAACTGCGAGTACATCAGCGGCTTGGTATTCTCGAGCCTGCATTCTTCAAGATATTCCGCCCAGAGGAGCTTCTTGTTCACGCCGTTGCGCAGCAGTTCGTTCTTAACGTGGTCGAAATCGGGCAACTTCCTGTCGGTGATTTTCCTGGTCTCTTTACCGTTCGGGTGTATGATCTTGTCGATTTCCCTGTCGGTGAGACGTTCTTCCAGGGGCCAGCGGAGATTGTACTCGTTGGCCAGTTTCAGGACCTTGTTTACGGTCTTTTTTGACACCTGGCAGCTTGCCGCAATGTCGTTCTGGCTTAATCCCAGGCTTCGCAGCCTGAGGATTTCGCGGTATTTGGTCATTAGACCTCCTGTCTATTTTGTTCGCACGGAATTGTGCAGGCCAAAATTAGACAGGTTTCCTTGTCTCCGGAATCGCGGTTTCCGTTTGACCGGTACGCCGGTTTCCATTACTCCGGTTTCATGGTGTAATTCACTCCGGAATACTCATTCAATCGAGTTCTTGGAAAATCAGGCGACAGTAGACGAAATTTGTTGGGTCAGCGAAGTCTTTGACGATATCGCAGCCAAAACTCAGTCAAAGGACTTTATCGAAGCCCTTCACAGAATTCACGACAAACTGCCTGAAGAGGAGGGCAAATTAATTGAACCCAGTATAAAATCTGCTGAATTGGCAATTCAGTAAAAAAGAAAGGACTCGAACAAGTTGCAGCGAACAATCTTGTTCAAGTCCATTCCCAGATATGCTAAAGCAAATCCTAGTTAACAGGGAAGCTTACAATAGGACAATTGTACCGCAGGGACATCATCAAACAGATAGACGACCCAGTGTCTTGACATACGCCCTATGCGGTCATAGGACTTCATTTTTATGGATACCGGATTACCTTCACCGTCGTAAGCAATGATAGCCCCGACATCATAATCGCGTATTCGTCCATCTGAGACAGAATGTTTCCAAGCAGCGAACTGTTCAGGTTTACCCCGTATAGGGTCAATGTATCGGATGTCGGCTTTCCGTAAACTGTGCGGACTATGGGAGTAAGAGCTGCGGAGGCAATCGCCGTATTTGGGGCAGCAAAGTCATGACCGCCATGTACTTCGCCGATTGCGACAACACGCCCTTCGCTGTCATATACATTCGCCATAAAGTAGTTGTTTCCCAAAGCCTTCTGATACACGATATCATCCATGCAAAAAATTTTAGTAATCTGCCATTTTATTGCCATCTATCTTGTAATAAGGCCATGTATGCCTAACTACATCAGACGGAATATAATTTTCATCTGCCACTGATTCTTCCTTCAAGACATTCAGCAGAATTTCTGCATTCATTTTTTCTTTTAAAACTAAATTCACATATAATTCATGATAAATTGTAATACACGAATCACAGTATTTTTTTACTGATATTTCTGCAAAAAGATAATCACATTTTATTCCATCTGTAGATTGGCAAAGAGCGAATTTCGCTCCACTATCATCTATATAAATAGGTCCCCGTTCAGACGCAAACGAATAAATAGGTTTTACGGAAGAAGAACCTGAATCTTTGGGAAAATAATACATTTGTGCCGCATAATAAAAAAATAGAACATTTAACTCACCAACCCCACTCGCTTTTATTTGTAAAGTTTCTAGATATTCTTTGATGTTTTATATTCTAGAGAACAAGGGTATAAAATTATTCGATTCTCTATTTTTTCTTCACACACATTATAGCGTAAAATAGACTTTTCCCCTGGTTCATATGCATACCTGCTATGAAATGAGTCCTTAATTCTCTTTGAAAAAATTTCCACACTCCAATGATGTCGGTTTCCATTCAAAACAGCACAACCACTTATCACTAAAAGGGTTACAACAAGAAATCTAAAAGTCATCTTCGCTGCGTCTCCAAAAGAATATTGTACAAGCGCCTTCGGTTTCCAAAAGTTTCTAAAGTTTTTATTGTTTGTTTGCTTGTTGATTTTCTTTCAATAAATGTTTTTAAATCAGCGATTTCTTTCGCACGTTCATTAGGCCAGAATTTATTAAACTTATGATCTAATAAACGATCTCTTACTAGGGCTTCTTCGGCATCAATACTATTATTAAACATCAGTCCCATATTACCAGATCCCATATAATTAAATTTTTGGTGAAGACCTTCATGCGCAATAGTTTCATAAAAATTCGCCGCTGATGTGGTGGCTGATTTTGCAATTTTTATATTGCCCAAATTATCAGTCGCTCCCTCTGCATCTACAAATCCGGTTTTGCTGGTAGCACTTTCTACCCGAAAATATTCCTGTGTCATATCCACAGATATCGTTCCTAAAGCTAGACCTTCTTCATTTCCTATATAATTGGCAACTCGATTTAAGAAATCAAAACGTTTGCCAAAACTATATGTTTCCTCGTATACACTCCATTGATAATTGACATCTGTTTGAAAACGAATTTCACTCAGCGTTCCTCCTAAAACTGCTCCAATGCCTACTTGTGCTAGAAAACCATTCCGCCCCCACCAACTCCATTCGGAACGATTCCCCAAAGTGTTATTCAAAAAATAACTTGATGTATAACCAGCAGCAGAACCTGCTGCACCACCAACAGCACCACCAGCAAAAGCCGCAGCTGAACCAGATTCCATAAGAACTCCTGCAGCACCCGTAGCCAAGCCACTGACTGCGCTTCCGACCCCTCCACTAGCTGCTCCAGCAACGGCCCCCACAGCTGCACCTTGTGCTATCGCTTTTCCACACCCCACTTCATTTGCCCCGCTGCAATTCACCGCCGAAACTGTTCCGCCAACAGCGGCTCCTATAGCGGCCCCCACAATGATGGCCGCGGTTACGCTTTCCCCGTTTGGGTCAATGTAGTTTAGCGGGTCACCACCGTAAGTATAGGGGTTCGCAAACTGTCCGGCAGGGTCCGGCGTAAGCCATAGTCCAAAGAGCGGGTCATAGAATCGTGCGCCGAAGTAATACTTGTTCAAGTCGGAATCAAATTCCTTGGACTGCCAGCGTCTTGAATCTTCAGCATCGTCATGAGCCAAGTCAATTAGTGTCCCGTATGGGTAATAGGCGTATGCGCTCTGGACTCCAGATGTATTTGCATAGCCCCTGATATTGCCCTGGACATCCGTCACAGGGAAATAGGCCAAGCCATTTTTGCGATAGCCACTACTAATCAAAAGCATTCTTGACATTTCCTGTCAGAATTTTCATTTTCTTTTACCAAAATGCACGTTTGAAAATAAATGTAATCTTGCAAATTCTCTGAATATATAGCATTGAAAGAACGCTCTTGTTTCGAACACGTATTTCCATAGCGTAAAAAATCGGTTTTCTTTTCAAATTCTTTTGTTCCGACATAAATCCTAGTCCAAACAATGGTTTTATCATATTCAAGAAATGAAGTCTGGTATTTTACCAACCGATATACTTCTCCTGTATTAATTTCCACTAAAAAGGACTGAAAAAGGGCCTCATGTCTTAATTTATTCTTACATCCTCCAAGATCGCCCGCTCCAATTAACGCATTGCAAAAACCTGTAAGGCAATCAAAGCCTTGTTCATTATAATCCTGCATACAATTGCTCTCTTGTTCTTCTCCATCAAGATAATACTCCACTTTGTATCTAGATTCATCGCCTTCTGCACTTTTCCCTAGATAAGATTGATAATACCTTTCTGCCATTTTATAAGAATATGGGTCAATCAAATCAGTCGTTAATACAATATCTTGAGTATTTCTTGGCGTTGCACACGAAAGAATGAGAAAATTTATCATCGATACAATCCATTTTCTTTTGAATTTCATACACACATTCCCTAAAAACACTGCTCGATTTTATAGCTAGAATCGTATTCTATACGTTTCATTACACATGTTTCATAAAAAATGGAATCTTTTAAGCAATCAGAATATGTGGAATTAAAATATTTCTCCGGCCAATGTTTTTCATCTTTTTTTCTTTTCCGAAAATTTCTTTCACCCAAGTACACCATTGTATGTATCCACGTAATCTTTTCCCCGGAATCGCTCGGTTTGTACTTCCCCAACAGATAATATTTTTTTTGTTTTCTTTCCGTGCAACGCTCGGTCATCGAAATGGATATTTCCGCATTTTTTATTTCATGATATGGTATAAGAGGATATTTGAAGAAAGTTCTACTGTAAAAAAAGCCAGGCAAGTCAATCTTTTCGCTTTTGGGTATTTCAGGATAATAAGTATTGTTAAAACCATAATGCATTTCATAACCAAAAGGGAGAAGATAACCATCTTCATCAAAATTATAAACATCATCGGTCACTAGCCACGTTCTCACCGCTAAAAGTTCCTTGTTTGAGCAACCGATGAATATTAAACAAATGAAAATACACATAATATTTTTTTTGGAGAAGTTCACCATAATCCTCCCGGATAAAAATGATATCTATACCGCCACGGAATAAGGTTATTCGGAGCTCCACCCCGATAAAAAGGATTCAGCTCATGTACAGCACCTGTGCATAAACCAGCTTTTAGATATCCCATTCCTTTCATGTTATTAACAGTAACGTTGGAATGATAATTATCGGCATATTTTTTTGAAACAAAAGTTAATCTGGTTGAACTTTTATCGTCATCCGCCGCATTTTGATATTCCATCACCCCGTTCCCGTTATTTTCTAAAACATTACCTTCAATATCACTACCTCGAACATGACTGAAAGGACCGCCTCCAGACAATATGGCAATAGCCCACCCCACCGGATCATTCGCCACAGAGGCGGAAACGGCACCTGGGCTAGTTCTCATTTCTTTAACCGCTTGTTTTTCTGTCATCCAAATCCCAGCCTTTTCTCCATAGAGGTTATTTAAGGCATCCGTTCCACCAACAGCATTAGCAGCATAGACCAAACCTATACTTGCAAGAGAATTTGCCATTGACGATAGTCCCCCAAACATTAGTCCCTTCAATCCAGCTTCTCCTACATCATCGCCATTAATTTCCGCCAAGACCATTGAGGATATAGACGAAGACATTGCACTATTGACAACAGGGACATTTCCGAAATATGTTGCAGGGTTATACCAAGAACCACCAAAAGCTTGCCCCCAAGCCGATAGGCCATAACTTACACCTCCGCTTATCGCTCCACTAACGGACCCCTGCCAAAAAGCAGTCCACAGTCCCATACCATCAACGGAACCATTGCCTGTAACTGAATTTCCCAAGTAATTAATAGTCCCACTAGTTGCACCACCAGAAGCACCACCAGCAATCGCGCCACCAACACCGCCTATCGCCCCGCTGACTGCGCTTCCGACCCCTCCACTTGCAGCTCCAGCAATTCCTCCGATTGCAGCACCTTGTGCTATTGCTTTTCCACAGCCAACTTCATTTGCCCCGCTGCAATTCACCGCCGAAACTGTTCCGCCAATAGCGGCTCCTATAGCGGCCCCCACAATGATGGCCGCAGTTACGCTTTCCCCGTTTGGGTCAATGTAGTTTAGCGGGTCACCACCATAAGTATAGGGGTTCGCAAACTGTCCGGCAGGGTCCGGCGTAAGCCATAGTCCAAAGAGCGGGTCATAGAATCGTGCGCCGAAGTAATACTTGTTCAAGTCGGAATCAAATTCCTTGGCCTGCCAGCGTCTTGAATCTTCAGCATCGTCATGAGCCAAGTCAATTAGTGTCCCGTATGGGTAATAGGCGTATGCGCTCTGGACTCCTGATGTATTTGCATAGCCCCTTATATTGCCCTGAACATCCGTCACAGGGAAATACGCTGCGCCATCTTTGCGGTAGCCGCCTGCAATCAAATCCTCCCGTACAAGAGTATAATCCCCACTTCCATCCTTGCGGTAAACGCCCACCCCGCCCAGGGTCGCCTCACCGTAACCGGAACTTCCGTCACCATAGTTAAAATACATACGCTGGCCGTTTTCGTCATAGGCCATACGGATTCGAGCCAATTCTAAAGACTCGAAATCATCCAAATTATTCTGCGAAATTCCAGACGGGACTTCAGGATACAACCGAACATTCTCCGGCAACGCCCTGGCATCCAGTTCGTAGGCGGCACGAGCATAACGGTCTAGCCACACATTTCCGGATGCGTCATAGGAATAGTACTCAAACGGGGTGTAGCTTCTACCCGAAATCGTCATACCATGAGGTCGATAGTAGCCTTGATGGCTCTGAGAACCATAGTAATACCCTACAGCTTGGGAACCCTCGCGCTTGGCAGTCAGGCGTCCAAGTTCGTCATAACGATAGCTTGCGTTCCTAGTTCCGGACATTTCCGTCAGACGGCCCAGATAGTCATAGGTATAGCCAGCATTTTCTACAACTCGGCCTGCAGTTCCCGCATCAGCCCACACTCTTGCCACGGTTGACTGTCGCACAGACAAGGGATTTTCATACGATATGTTTTCAGAATAAAGCTCCGTAGAGCCGTTCCTATAGTCCAGTACAACGGGTCTTCCGTATACATCGCGCCGAACGGTTTTTGCAAACACCTCTGCTCCCGCATCGTAATAATGTTTGGATACAACATTCCCATTTGCACTGTACGTATAGCTAGCCAACATGGAATTGCCTTCGCGTGTTTCAACGAGGCGTCCCTTGTTGTCATAAGTTCTAGTCCTTGTTGACTTTTGCGTCCAACCGCTTCCATCCCATTCCGAATAGGTCGAAGAAGCCAGCTCGTCGGACAAGTTATAGACATAGGACAATTGTACCGCGGGAACATCGTCAAACAGATAGACGACCCACTGTCTTGACATGCGCCCAATGCGGTCATAGGACTTCATTTTTATAGATACAGGATTACCTTCACCGTCGTAGGCAATGATAGCCCCGACATCATAATCGCGTATTCCGTCCATCTGAGACAGAATGTTTCCAAGCAGCGAACTGTTCAGGTTTACCCCGTATAGGGTCAATGTATCGGATGTCGGCTTTCCGTAAACTGTGCGGACTATGGGAGTAAGAGCTGCGGAGGCAATCGCCGTATTTGGGGCTGCAAAGTCATGACCGCCATGTACTTCGCCGATTGCGACAACACGCCCTTCGCCGTCATATACATTCGCCATAAAGTAGTTGTTTCCCAAAGCCTTCTGGCGAGCGTTTCTCGTAAACCTTAAATTTCCCAAGGAATCATAGGCATATTCCACCAGGCCACGGTCATTGGATTTTTTCGAGAGCAGGCGACCCATGGCATCATAGCCCATCGTATCCGCAAACGCAGGGTAATCCCTAAGATAAGATCGAATCAACCTATCATAGCCATCATACTCGTTCATGACAACGAGTTCATTCTCGCCATCGTATGTCCATGTCGATACAGTCCTGTTTTTCTCATCCGTTACACTTTGCGTATAACGCCCTTCAGCATCGCGAGATATCGTCAAATGCTTTCCGCCAGGGTTCTTGATTCTTTTCCTGAAATTATCCGATATATTGTCTTCGTTCAAATAATTCAAATAGAGAAAGTCCGTCGCAACAGATGCGGGCAAACCGTAGGCTTCCTGGACTTGCTGCTGATATTCAAAAGAACGCCTCGCTATCCCTGCATTCCTTCCGAAGGAACCGGAAGTATTTCCATATCTCGGTTCGAATTCCGTGAAGGCATTACTCTCCGCATTCGGTTTGTCTGTAGAATCGGTTCCGTCGTAATAATTATTCGCCGCGGTCACACAGGCTTCGCAAGCCATATCCATATACCCGAATGCAGTCGTATCACGCACAAACGACATCGGCTCATATTTTGTTTTTCCGAGAGCGTCACTATATACGGCTGACACAATATACTTTCCGTCAGCAAGAGAATCCTGCTTCTGCACAGTCGAACCGAAGGCGTCCTTGAAAAATGCCGATGTAAACTTTCTCGCATTTGACTGGTTGACGGGATCAAGATAGGAATCGGTCTTTACCATTTCCGGTACGACATCGAGCGTCCTCGCCTCACAGGGAGCAAATTCAACGACCACATTCACATTTTCATGCATGGCCGTGATATCAAAATCAATCTTCGAATACGGCCTGTTTCCATAGACCTTAAAAAGCTTTACATATTCATTTGCATCTCTCATTGCATTAAACGACGGATTTATGGGAGGCATTTTCGAAATAATTTCTCCATTGAGAACAACAACTTTTCCATTCACCGTAATCCGTTCTATCGTCGAACCGGCCTTGCCTATTATGGAAGCGGAAGCCTTTTCACCTTCGTATAGACTAAACGGAGAAGTACCCGACGGGGAGTTCATCGATACACGACCACTTCCCGTAATCGAAAAAGTCAACTGATATGGTTTAGGTGGCAGAAACTGGATTGACGGGAGTTGCTTTAGATTGTATACAATCCGGCCTATTCTAAATGTCATATTTTGGTTTTGTGGGTAAGCCAGCTGAAATTTGAAACCTGGAGCCGGCCTAGTTACATAAGATGACGTATAGAAAGGGCCGCCCCACTGATAAGTGTAATCTTCGGGACTAAATACCCCCATCGTCTGATTCTTCTTCATGGACGGATAATACGCATCTGCAGTTCCTTGAAACTCATTGAAATACCAAATGCAAAGACTATCGTCAACATCGACCGGATTAAGCATTTTGACTTCGATGTTACGTATTCCACCAACTACGGGGTACTCTCTAGAATAATCATAAGCAAGGAGTCCCCCAGCTTGCGAAAATGTTCCCATATTCACAAGAAGGCCAGTCCCAATGCCGTTTGGTTCAGTAATAGAAACCCCGGCCCCGTTAAATGATTTCGCTATCCATCCAGGTCTCAAACCATTCGGCCCATAGACATCCATTCTGGTCACTTGTTTCTTCTCCGGACGTGTTTTTACAGTTCCGTTATACAAGACCGGACGCATCCAATTAAGCAATTCCGGTTTGGCGTGAGCAACATCGTTTTGCCATAGCTGTACCTGAATTTCACCGTCTATAAAGAAAGACGACTGGACAGAATAGGATTTTCCCCTATACAGAAACGGTCCCATTTCTACAACGGTAAGATAATTCGAATTCGCATCGACAATAGACCTCCATCTAAAAAAGTTTCCCATGTTGACATCGGCAGAAATAGGCTGTAGATAGGGTTCGATGTCCTTATCAAGACCGTTAGTCGAATTTCCAAACGAAATGCGGCCATCGGCATAAATGGTAAGATTCGAATATGTTCGCGACATATAGGTAAACTGATGTGCTTCAGAAAGACTGAGAACTGTCCCGTTCACCGAAAAAGGAACAACTTGCGCATCTGACATGTCTATCCAGCTAGGGAGCGCCCTATGAATTTTGCCATCGCTATATCGCTGGGCAATGACATCCGCAAAGGAAAATCCGACAATCAGGAATAGAAAAATTAGTGTCTTTTTCATTTTTCCTCCTATTCAATTACGGCATCCGCCTGTACATAAATGTTGTTGGCCCAAATAAGCCCTTCCCACCTGGATCGGGGCGCAAGGCTCACGGATGCGAACGGAGCGACAAGAATGGACGCAAAATCAGAATAGACTCCGAAATACATCAAGTCAGTTGTATTCGTATAAAGGAATACATTTTCTGCTCCACCTGGAGAATTATAGAGCCCCGCACGGTCAGCAATGCTGATACCGTTTTGTACCCACAGACGAACAGGGCCATCAAAGTACACCCTGACATCAGGTTCTACGACAAAGGAGTCGAAATAATATTCCCCCTCCTCAAAATGTATTTCCGAATTTGCATAGGCATGGAAATCCTTATATGCACCAGAAGATATCGTTGCCGAATCATTCACGCCGACGATAAAATCCGTTATTCCTGTAACGAAATAATTTACAGGTATGTCCGCAATATGGACATCCCTATGTTCAATTTGTCCGTGCGTTGCACCATCCTGCATATACAGATTTCCACCTAAAGTAATATCCTCGACATTTGAATTGGACCGTAACAAGACATCCCCTTCAACAGTCATCTGTGCAAGAACATTTGCTCCTGCGCAAACCTCGACCGTTTCACCGACAACTTCATCGGCAGAAATCGAAGCCCGATCATAAAGGGCCATATATCCTGTAGCATAGACCTTGTGCCCTAACAAATTCCTATACGGTAAAGGAATATTCTCATGTTCGTCAACTCCGCTACTATCGTCATCGCTTTCATTCTTGTTTTCAGCAATGTTGTCATCTTCAACGAAAATAACTTGCTTATTTCCATATTCATCCTCCAGGAACAACGTATCGATTGAAGCCTTGGAGAAATCCAAATCAACACAGGTGCTGCGGAAATAGGTCGTTCCCTTGAACCACAGACGAACGCCGAACGGGAACTGAATACAGAATTTACGATACGAACTATCCCCCCTACTGACATATAGTGCCGTATCCAAAGCTATGCCGACAGGAATCAAATTGCTGTTGGTACTGATACTATATTGCAATGTTTTATCCGATGAATCCGCAGTCGGGTGCTCCCTAACCAGGTCTATCGTATAAGTCAAAGATACGCCATTAGCCCCGATGACATTTATTTCTATGCGGTTCTCTCCAGGTTCCAAATGAATTTCACTTGTCAAATCCTGGAAGTTATATCCGGGAGAAAATATTGAACCGACCCACGATATCAGTGCACCAAAGAAATTGACACCCTCATAGGAAACCTGATTCCCGTTATGAAGCACCTGCACAGAAGCTACATCCAGCGGTTCCATCAAGGCGGGTGATATTTCAATGACAGAGTCATTCGACAATACCTTGGCCGAATAATTTAAAATGTATTGACGGAATTCGGACGAAATTGTTGTCACGGCACCCGTAACCTGAATTCCAGAAAGAGTTATATCCACGTCATCCGCCGATACATACTTCATTGGAACAATATGCTTTCTGCGACTTTTCGTTTCTTTATCCGATGCCCGTACAACAACAGCGGGTGTTCCATTTGAGCCAAAAGCCAAGCTGGCCGAATTCACCATTTTATTTGACTTAATGAAAGCAGGGATACCAACAGAAAGCCATCGTGAATCTCGATAACTTACAAGAGTGAGTCCATCTTCGTTTTGACTATTCGCAAACAAGACATAAGGGATTCCATTCCGAACAGCAAAATCAAACGGAGCATCACTTTCTAAATAAGCAATAATCCGGCGTTCCTGTTCAACGGGTAATCCCGCAGAATTTACAATAGAAGCATCCTCGTAGGGAGTAAACTGGAGTCTATGCTCGGGAATACCATCTTCATCTTCCGTGTCGACAAATTCGCCCCTGAGAACCGTAATAGCAGTCTTACCAGTATTGTCCACAGAGACATTGTATGCGACAGCAAGGTAGATATAGTCAGCATCGCCAACAATCTTAAACTGCTTCACCATGGTAAGTGGTATTGAATCATCCATAAAGACAAAATCTCCTAGATAATTCGGGAGCATGTCACCCGAAGCAGAATCCTTTGTAAGAGTCGGCCCCGCCCAAATACTTCCTGAGCCAGATATTCCTGATTCCGAAGAATCAAAAAGCCTCTTTATAATCAAGAATTTGGGAGAAGAAACGCTATCTCCATGTTCAGCAATCACATCATCCTTATATAGTTCAAAATAGGGATTTCGTGCAACATACGCCACATAGAGTTTTCCGCCAGGACCTGTTGTCAAATCAACGCCAAACACATCGCCATTCTCTATAATACCCGGTACAACAGATGGAGGCGCATCAAAATCTTGCCCAAACACCGTATAGCCACCTATAGGCATCCATACATTGTTTATAAAGCAACTGGAAGCAAGTACCGAAGGCGTTGTGCTATCATGGGCAGCTGTCTTTACATAGGCCGCACAAACATTGCCAGTTGAATTCGCCGACATAGCAAAATCAAGCCCGTATACGGAGGCATCAAAAATGTAACCATTGTTGCTCCATGTTTCTGAATTGCCAGAGAACAGTTCAGCATTTTCGTTGCTAGTAGAATCAACCATCAGGATTCGCGGCATTGAAAGCAAATAGCTGTTTCCACCAGACGTTGTTCCCGACAAAGCCTTAGACTTTTGCAAAGTTACCAGATTTTCAATCCATGCATTTCCACTAAAATCAGCCGTATAGACTCCATCTGGTGCAGAATAGACTATTTTCGATGAATCTCCCTTGCTAATAAACAGCGGCATTTCAGCCTTTCTCAAAATATTTCCATAGCCAACCCACCCGGAAGAGGTTTTCTGAATATGCACAGTATAAATCCCGACACTGTCCGCCCCGACATCTATTTCCAATGTATATGAGGTATTGTCATCAAACGTAGCATACAACCCATCGGTAGCAGAGCAACAGTCGTAATGCCATCCAGCCGAAGCAGACTCTCCGTCCGCATAAAGACGATAACGGACTGCATCTTCCGAATTCTTTGGTTCCCAAGAAATAACTACATCCTCCTTGTTTCCGGCCAATACATATTGCAAGTTTCGATTAGTCGAAGACTGAAGAATCGGTTTGGAATCAAAAGATAAAGACGCCAAGTCATCTGAACCAAGAGAAGGATCGCTACATCTTGCATCGATGAAATCATTTTCGCTTACAAGCCGTAGACTACCGGAAACATCTTCACCAAAAGTCTTTTTGATCCGTCCGTTTTCATCCAGCGTAATATGCTTACCAACACCTCGATCATCAACTTCGGCAACAGGCATCCCGAAGTGTACATCATAGTATTTGACCATGGCTGCAGCACCAGCGGGGATCATCCGGATATCCTGCACACGAGTATTTCCCGTACTAGACAAGGAAACATTCTGTAAACCCGAATTCACTTCGCCTTCCCACTCGACATAATGCCAATTACCGGCCGCATTTCCATCTAAAGTCCAGTTATATTTCTGTATTCCATTAAGTGACAACGTAACTGTTGCAGATGTGTTGTCCGCATTTTGGACCCATGCGGAAAAACGATATTTAGCTTGCCTTGCCTGCTTGACGACACCTGAAAAGCCATATCTCAAATCCATCACGACTTTTGAAAAGCGACCATTAGACGCACCTTCGCCATCGGTCGCTCTTCCCTGTAAAGGCAACAAGTGACATTCACTAGTCACTTCCATGCCATTTTCGTCACAACGATCACCAGGAACAACAAGAATTTCATCAAATCCGGCATTTTGCACCACGGCACGTTCAAAAGCAATTGAGTCATCATCAACAACCCTTGCAGTCTTGTTTCCGAGTGCATCAGTTTTTTCTACTGCAAAACCGTTCAAAAATTTTAATACAGCAGAATTCTTTTTCCATATACCACTTGGGTTCTCATTAAGCGCCCAAGGAATTCCTTGGAAAGAATTGCCATTTACAAGGCTATCAGGATTATAAATCCATTCCTCAACAAGGTGCGGTATTCCTATTGAGTCGTTTGCAGCGGCATAACGAGCCGCCGTAGCCTGAACTACTTTTCCCGAAGTGCAATTGGGCTTACATGAATAAGAAAGCAATGGGTTGCGGAGATGATTTCCATTACGTTCAAAAGCATATTCTTCCGCCGAATATCTGAGAACCTGCTCATTAGAGATATCATTCGAACCGTTTTCAAAAAACAATTTTCTTGAGGGCAGTCCATTAAGCGCAATATTATACTCTATCGAATCCTTACTCTTGACGCCCTTGATATACGTTTCAACAGAACTGACTGCATCGACATGCAACAGATTCGGCCAATTTGAATTATGGTAACGAGTATACTTGGAAATTGAACTTTTTTCAATAACTTCCCCCACATAGGTTCTTTCAGCGCAAATTTTTCCCAGTCCAAGCCCGACATCACTGTAATCAATTGGGCACAATTCTCGTTCAATCATCCCTGAATTATCTGGTAATTCAACGCGAACGGTCGTTATTAAAGGTGTATTATTCACATAATCAAAGGCAACATCCGGAGCATTGTCAAAATTATAAACATACTTGTAAGAATACTCTTTGTCAATTATTGGATCCTGAACAGTCTTCTTTTCTACAAGTAACACGCCCTTATTTTTCACAAAGGAATCATTTTTCTTATAATAAACCCTTGTCGTTCCTTCTTCCGGCAGTCCAGTCGACCCCTCAACAGCAAAGAAATCACCTATTGTATAAGACTCGTCAAAGAGTTCGACCGTAGTCGGTCCTTGTCCGCTCGGGGTTCGGATATCCTCAAAGTGACTCCAATTTATATCAAGTTGTTCTTCGTTCCATTTTACGCCGTCCCACAGAAAAGCCTTGTTTGATCGTTTCTCTATATACCAATTCGAGCCAACAACCAAATGTTTTTCACTTTTGGAATCATCAGTATTTACTTCACCATATCTTATCCACCCACCATCATTTTGCCGCTCAAACAATTCAATATTTGCACCGGAGTGGGTTTCACTCCACACTCTCACATATTTACACTTCCACTTTACACCCCAACGCTTAAATTTCGGCCAACAAAAATAGGGGATTTTAATAATGTTGTCTACTTTGGGTCTTCTTGTCACAAAGAAATGGCTACTCCCAACAGCATCCCATTCCGCCTCTTTCAAAAGGTCAAAATCATCATGGTGGACCATATTCCTATTTTCAAAAGGAATCCGCCAGGATTCACCATCCCAATCAAATAAAGTCAAGTCATCGTTGTCATTGTGTCGCATAGCGACATAATTATAACCTACAGCCTGCGCCCTCGGAACGCCCTGAACCCCATGAACATCATAGTTAAGCAATTTTGTCCAACCACTACCATTCCAATGATACGCTTCTGCTCGTTGCCCCCAAAGGCCAGTGGACTCCACGGCACCAAACAAATAGCCGTTTCCCCAATAGTAACGATTATCGTCGTCCAAATCATCATTATCATAGGTTTTTTGGACAGAAATTCCGGATGCATCGTACTTAAAAGAAAAAATTCTTACTCGGTAGTTGTTTCCCAAATCTTCACCTATATAAGATACAGCAATATGATTTTCCGACGGATAAATCTGAAGGAACTGATTATCCATACTCCCTTCATCAGCAGAAAGAGTATCTATTACAAAAGTATTTCCCCATAGAGTCCAAGGAACTGTGAGCGTCAGGGTAGATTCGTCTGAAGACAGATTTCCCTTTACTATATAATTAGGACCTGTAAGCACCAATTCCTTATCACCATCATCATGAACATATGGCTTCACTTGCCACGAAGCACCATCCCATACAACAGGATACATATCGTAACTATCGCCATCACCTGTCACATAGGCGAACCAGTTGTTTTTCTCCGTAATAAAATACCCTTTGTCATGATACGGCAGTGAACTTAATTCCTTTCGTATATTCCAGGCGCCGTTTCGCCAATAATAAACAACAACTTTTTTTTCGTTCTTGTCAACACCTAACAAATAGGGAGTTCCGTCCTCCAAGTAACCTAGCGACACGTTGACGACAGGCAATTTCTCCGAGTGAATAGTCAACGGTTGTTTATCTATGGCCTGATAGACATAATCAAATGACACTTTTCCGCAGTTCGCCCCCTGAATTTCCTTCATCATGCCTAACGCGTAGGAATCATTCAAATACGCTTTATACACATTATCGTAGTATTCATACGATTCTCGTTTCGTTTCCTTTCCGGCGCCATTCGCCCACACTATTCGTGTCAATAAACGCTTGGTGTATTTTTTATTTTCGTCGGCGTCTAGACTTGGAGAAACTTTCAAAGCTTCATAACAGAAACCTACCGTTTGCAAAATTTCGCCATCCATTCCATAAAGTTCTACCTTAGACAAGAATTTTCGTTTCAGGGGGTCCACAAACGCATCAATTTCATCATCAGCAGAAAGTTCTTCTTTTCCGATAGCATCAACCACTTCACCTTCAAAATCACCTTCATTTTTATCCGAAAGAACAAACTTTACATAAGAACCCATCGAGGAACGAACCTCTTTTAAGTATGTTTCTTTTGTATATCTGTTTTGAGAAGTCCAGGAACCATGCTTTATTTTTTCCTGAAACTGGTAATAAGAATATGTTAAAGAATTATTTTTCCAATCATAAATCTTAGCTAGACTCCAAGAAACGGGATAAGGGACATCGTTTCCATCGATAGACTCACCCGTATGCCCAAATGCAGGAAAACCTAGCTCATATGCCGTCGCCCCTTGCGCACTACAAGCAGTATCTAAAGTATTAGACATGCAATAAGACATATCACCATACTGGTATTTATTGCCCGAATCATCCGTCAAAATCCATCCCACGACAATTTCAAAAGTTTTGCCACTTAAAATTTTTGTTTCAACATGTCTTTCAACCAACCAATATGGCAAACCTTCAATCCACCATCGATTTCCCTCATAAATCAACTTATAACGAATACCCTCTGCAGTTACCAAGTAATAAAAATCATCTAAAAGACTCATCGAATGATTGTTTTCGCTAACGATTTTTGCAAAACCCATAGACCAACCTAAACCGACCCAGCTAGTCGGACTCAAGTCATTTCGATTTTTTACACTCTGAGAAACATTACCCGAATAATTCAAAGCAAACGAGGTGGATACGCCCCCTGCAGACAGCGTTGCAAGAGGAACACTAAAGCTAACCGTTCCAGATAAAGGGTTTATCCCACCATCAGGGGACATATATTTATTGAACGATTCGCCCGTTTCCACAGATTGCGAAAGAACCACGGAACAAGCGATGAATAAAATTTGTAAGATTTTCGAAAGCATAAGGTAAATATAAAAACGCGAACATTTTTTGCTATAAGCCAGGCGTTGCGGGCTGGCGTCTGAAGCCCGCAGTGGGGGTGCGCGGAAGACCCAAAGGGGCTGAAGCCAGGGGGATTCCTCCCCCACCATACGCAAAAAGGGCCGCATCGCTGCGGTCCCTTTTTAATGCTGGTCTGGATCCTATCGGGGCTACGCCCCTCCAGGATAACATAGGGAACGAGACGCCATCTTGCTCCTTTTGTATGAAACATTTTATTTAAAAACACAACATTTTGTTTCACACAATTACAGAAAAGACACGAATTTTCGCATTTTCGCCCATTTATGTGAAACATTTATTCATGAGTACAGTAGCAAAAAATTTCCGTATTGATTCCAGATTAAACGAACAGGCCACCGACTTGTTCAATCGCCTAGGACTTTCCATGTCGCAGGCATTTTCCCTTTTCTTGCAACAGGCGGTTTTGCACCGTGGCCTCCCTTTCAAGATAGAACTTCCTCGATATTCGACGGAGCTGATAGCCGCTATTGAAGAGGCTAAGGAATTAGAGTCAAATCCCCATACAAAACGAAATACAGACATGGACGAAATGTGGGCTGATTTAGACAAATGATATACGAAGTTATTTGGACTAGTCGCTTCAAGAAGTCTTACAAGCGTTGCCAAAAGAGAAGACTTCCGATGCAGGAACTGAAGGATGTCGTTGAAAAACTTCGCAACGATGTTCCTCTTGAAGAAAAATTTCAGGATCATGAATTGTCTGGAATCTTTTCTAAAACCTCCACACGTCCCTAGGGATTTTCTTGAAAGTGATGTCGTGGTCGAAGAGGCGATAGAATCCATGGTCCCTACGTATCCAAGTTCCAAACATGGAGTTTAATACTCTTACAAGCGAAAAAAAAATAAATTTATAGATATTTTTTCAACACAATCGGCTTAAAACATTAGATTAATAAAAAGAGCCGGAGGTCATTTATGAGTTGGGAATGCCGCTATCTAGACGAAACGCACTGCAACAAACGCAACAAGGAATGCAACCCGGGAGACCGTGGATGTGTCCTCGAAGGCAGATTTTTCTTTCCATTTGACGAAACCAAAAATAAGTCCAAGCACTCTGCCCAAACCACCAAAAAATCCGCCACCAAAACCGCCGAGAGCAAACCTGTAAACGAATAAAACGAAAAATGTTCGTGTTCCCCAAAACACGCGAGTGTATTTCCTATCACACCCAAAAGGAAGTCCCCCTTTACAAAAAAGACCTAAAAGAGCATCTTTGTTGTTACACAACCAAACAGTCTTATTATATAGGAGACATCCAATGTTCAAGAAAATCGCACTCGCTGTAGCACTCGTTGCTGCAACTAGCTTTGCTACCTGGGATTACTACAAAGTTCCGGAAGCCGGAAAAGGTCAGGTCAAGGGCCAGTTCAAGTACGACACCGACGATCCGTGGTCCGGCTGGGGCATCAATGCAAGCGCTCGCTACGTGGTGATTCCGAACTTGGAACTTTCTCTCCGCGGTCTCGGCATTGCTTCTTGGGAAGACGACGACTCTGACGCCGACGGCTTTGGCATCACGGACTTCACTTTCGGCGTCCGCTATGCGATTATGCCGATCGTCAACGTCTTTGTGGACATGAACCTCCCGATCGGTGACGAAGACGAAGGAACCTACATCGGTACGGATGAATGGGGTTTTTACTTCGGCGGTCAGTTCACTTCCGATCAGTTCCTCAAGAACTTGACCGTCGGTGCTGAAGTCGGCACTTATTGGGGCTTTGAACACAACGACTACGATCCGGGTCTCGTTCTTACAACCGGCGTGGAAGCTGGCTACTTCATCGAACAGATTGGTCTTACCCCGTTCGTCGGTTCTGAATTCAAGTACAAGCTTACGGATGACGAATACGATCCGGCTAACAAAGCAGCACACTGGAAAGACAACCAAGGTGACACTCAGTTTAACTTCTGGGTTGGCGCAGCTTACGGCATCAATGACCGTATGACGGTTGACGCTCAGATCAAATTCCGTTCTGGCGACATCGACGGTGATGCTTTCCACACCGAAGCTAACTATACCTTCAGCTTCTAATTCTAAGTTTATTGTGATTTCAAAAAAGACCGGCACACACTGCCGGTCTTTTTTGTGGAAAAATTGAAATTTACTGCGGGTCGATATTGATGCGAATTTCGAGATCTTCGGGCAGCGTCATCAGGGACTTGCGGATATCGACTGCATTCGACGCCTTTAATAAAAGGTGCATCCAGTACGTGCCGCGAACCTGCGGAATATAAGAATCCACCGGTCCAAGAACTTCCAAAGATTGATTCCGAGATAAAACTTCCGCAAAGGCTTCTGCCTTCTGAATCAAAAAGTTGTAATCCTGATGACCGACTTCGACTGTCGCGACTTTGGCATACGGCGGATAATGTGCATCCAGGCGAGATTCGAGTTCCCACTCCGCAAAGCCTGCGTAATCGTGGGCAATAGCAAAATGGATGATCGGATCCTCGGAATTGTTCGTTTGCAAAATCACACGCCCGCCTTCGCGAGCGCGCCCCGCGCGTCCCGAAGTTTGGCTTAAAAGTTCAAAGAGCCTTTCCCCAGCCCGAAAGTCCGGCACGCCCGCGCCGGAATCGGCGCCCACGACGCCCACGAGTTGGACGCCGGGGAAATCGTGGCCTTTCGCCACGATTTGCGTGCCCAGCAGAATGGAATACTTGCGTTCGCGGAAATCCGAAAGAATCTGTTCTGCTGCACCGACATTCGCGGTCGTGTCACGGTCCATGCGAATGGTCTTTGCATCGGGAATCCATTCCGCGATTTCCTCTTCGAGTTTTTCGATTGCCCCGCCCGCGAATTCATATTCCGGAGATCCGCATTCCGGGCATGCCATATTCAGCGGAAAGAGCCTTCCGCAATAGTGGCAAAGAAGACCGTTGTACTGCTTATGGTAAACGAGGGGAACCTTGCATTCCGGACAACTGAACGTGTTACCGCATTCCGCACAAATTCGCGACTTGGAATAACCACGACGATTCATGAGCACAATCGCCTGATCGCCCTTTTGCACTGTTTCCGTGAGCGCTTCGCGCAGTTCCGTCGAAAGAAGGAGCGACGAATCCTGTAAACGCACTTTCTTCTTCATATCGACAATTTTCACATTCGGAAGCGCCGTTTCCGTCGCCCGTTTCGAAAGCACCAGGTAGTCGATCTTTTTGTTTTTGGCGGCACAGTACGTTTCCAGTGCCGGAGTCGCGCTGCCGAGCAAAACAAGCCCGCCGTATTTAGCCGCTTCATGGAACGCAATGCTCCTCGCGTGATAACGCGGCGCCGGGTCTTCCTGCTTGTAAGAGCTGTCATGCTCTTCGTCCATCACTACCAAATCATAATCAAATGGCGAAAGGATCGCACTCCGCGTTCCGATGACAATCGAAGCCTTGCCCGAAAGAATCGAAACCCATGCGGCCCGTTTTTTAGGTGCCGAAAGCGCCGAATGGATTACAGGAATATCAAAGCCCAGGAACTCGGCAAAACGCATCGCCGTTTGCGGTGCAAGGCCGATTTCCGGTACAAGAACCAGCACCTTTTTGCCCGCAGCCAAGGCGCGCTTGCAAAGTTCCATATAAACGCGGGTCTTTCCGCTGCCCGTCACGCCGTGCAAAAGCGCGCCGCGAAATCCTTCCTTTTGCAAAAGCAGTTCCAAAAGTTTTTCAAGGGCGGAATTCTGCTCTTCGGTCAACGGAGGCAATTCGGGCGCAGATGTCAGAGGCTTGTCTTCCGGAGCGTTCCCCTGGGAAGCTTCAAAAAACACCGCGTCCAAATATTTTTCAAAGTCCTTCGGCAAAAAGATGTTCAAGGCCTGCTGTTGCGTCGAAAGGTAGTAGCGCGAAGTCCATTCGAGCTTTTCCATAAAACGTTCACTAAAAACGTAGCCCGAAGCATGGGGAAAAGCTGTTTTCGCCTTCGCAAAGGCAGGTTTTTCCGAAATCACCCGGGAGACAACGCCCAAAGTCGGCTTCCGATGGGAAAGCTGTACCCAAACGACACTTCCCCGCTGCAGAACAACCCCTTCCGGGACCGCATAAGTGAAGATCATGGGCGAAAGCGGAACGATTACTTCACAGAAAGCCGAAAACAGCCCGCAATCTTTTGCGACCGCGATTTTCTCCGGTGGGACAGTCTTCGGAATTCTCTTTGCCATGACCCAAAAATAGCTCTTTTAGCGAATTTCAGCTTTTTTTCTGCATTTCGTTTGCACTTATCTTTTGCTTTTATTTAGATTAAATCTAGCTCAAACGCGCCCCGCGGCGCGAATTGAATTTGGAGAACACTTTATGGGACTTTTTGATTTATTTAAACCCAAATGGCAGAAATCTGATGTGGAAGTGCGCAAAGACGCTGTCATCAAATTGAACGCAAACAATCAGAGTGCGATTGAAACCGTTGCTCTGTCCGATACGGATTCGGAAATTCGGGGAATTGCGATTCGAAAACTCGAAAGCAAGGAAGTCCTGCAAAAAGTCATTGATTCAGAAACCGATGCTTCAAACAAGCGCGACGCTGAAAACCGTCTTCTTGAAAAACTGGCCGACCATTTGAAAAACTTCCGCGAAGTCGTGACTCCGAATGAACTTGAAGCCGTAGCCAAGGTGGCAAACTCCCGCTTTGTCGATGACCTTCTCAAGTCCATGCCGAGCTCGGAACTTCGCTTGGCACTCGTCCAGATTTCGACCCGCCAAAGCTCGCTCGAATATGTCGCCTTGAAAGATCTCAAGACCGACGTTGCCATGGCGGCCTTAGAACGCGTGGAACGCGCCAACATGCTGCAGAACATTTTCCAGAATTCCCGTCACACGGTTGTCCGTCAAAAGGCCGGCGAAAAACTCCGCGAACTCGAAAAGAACGGGAAAACCGAAGACGACCAGAAGAATGACACAACCATTTTGTTCCGCAAGCGTGAAGCCATTCTCCAACAAGCCCAACGCATTTCCGACTCCAAAAACTTCATGGAGAACGAAGCGGAATTCGAAAACATTCTCCAAGCCGCCAAGGAACTCGGCATGGGTCCTGCCCAAGCTGAGCTCGACCGTATCACCGACACCTACCATCTGCGTCGCAAGGCAGAACTGTCCCGCATTGAAAAGGCTAACGCCGAAGCCCATGCAAAGACCGATCTGCAGAAGCGTTTGGAAAGCATTCTCGCCGAAATCGACAAGCTGATGGAAGGTAATCTGGATGAAAACAGAGACCAGCTCAATCTTCTGATTGCAAGCTTCAAGGCTCAGAGTTCCAAGGCAGATAACGCCATGCTCAACCTTTTCAAGATGTCGATGGATCGCTACAACCAGCTGACCGAACAGTCGACTGAAGAAAGCGAAGAAGATGAAGAATCCAAAGCAAGCCGCGAAGAAATTCTCGCCCAGCTCAAGGTTCTCGCCGAAGCCGACGACACTTCCAAGGCAGTCGAACACAAAGTCAAGGTTCTCGCCCGCGCCTGGGAAAAGCTCCCGGTCATGGAAGGCGATGATCCGGAACTGCAAAACTATAACGCTCTCCGCAATAAGCTGACCGAAAAGTTCAACGCCCAGCACGAAGCCGACGAAAAGATTTTCAACGAAAACTCGGAAAAGCTCCGTGCCATCATCGACGAAGTCAAGAAGATCGACGACAACAATGACTTCAAGGTCATTTCCCAGAAGCTCCGCGACTCATACAAGCGCTGGAAAGAAATCGTCGTCGACGACAAATACCGCTACAAGGAAATTTGGAAGGAATACCAGGACGCGACTTCCCGCTTTAAGGAAATGCAGGAATGGGAATCTTGGCACAACGAAAATGACCGTGAAGCTCTTCTCGAAGAAATGGTCGCTCTTTCCAAGGAAGAACCGAGTAAGGATGTCCTCTTAAAGCTTCGCACCTATGCGAACCAGTGGAAGACCGCCGGTCCTGTTTCCACAGCCCGTTTAAACGAATTCCGCGACAAGTTCCGCGCCCTCTTCGAAGAAATTATGAAGAAGTGCGAACCGATCATCCAGGAACAGGAAGAGGAACGCGAAAAGAACCTCGCCCTGAAGGAAGAAATTTGCCAGCAGATAGAAGAACTCGCCAAGGAAAGCGATGAAAACTGGCGCGACAAGTACAAGACTATGCAGGAACTCCAGGAAAAGTGGAAAACCATCGGCATGGTCCCGAAGGACAACGTCCAGGCGATCTGGAATCGTTTCCGCACCGCAGAAAACGCCTTCTTTGCCAAGCACAAGGAATTTGTGAAGCAAGAAGACTTCGTCCGCGAAGAAAACTACCAGAAGAAAGTGGCTCTTTGCGAAAAGGCAGAAAAGCTCGCCACCTCGAACGATTGGAATGCGACATCAAATGAATTCCGCAACCTTCAGGAAGATTGGAAGAATATCGGCCCTGCACCGCGCTCCAAGTCCGAAGAAATCTGGGCCCGTTTCCGCACAGCTTGTGACGGTTTCTTTGACCGCAAGCGTTCGCACTTCGAAGAACTCGATTCCGAAAAGGCAAAGACTTTGGCCGCAAAGGAAGCCCTTTGCGCAAAGCTCGAAGCGCTGAACTTTGACCCGACGGATCCGGAAACCGTAAAAGCGATGGAAGAAGGTGCCGAAGAATGGAAGAAGCTCGGCATGGTTCCCAAGGACAAGATCGAAGAAATCTGGAACCGCTACAGCGCGATCCTCGACAAGTTCGCTGCCAAGCGAGCCGAAGTCGACCCGGAATACAAAAAAACCGCAGCAGAAGCGAAATCCAAGAAGGAGTCGATGATTACGACCGTTTCTAAGCTCATGGAAACCGCAGGTTCCAACCAGAGCGCAGATGCCGTCAAGAATCTGCAATCCGAATGGAACGCCCTTCCGCGTTGTGGCGCCGAAGAACAGGAACTTTACAAGAAGTTCCGTTCGATCTGCGATGAATTCTTTACCCGTCGCCGTGACCAGCTGGATATCCAGGAACAGGCTCGCGAAAACAATCTGCAGAGCAAGCTCCGCCTTTGCGAAGAAGCCGAACGTTTGCTCGATGGATTGACCGACGAAAACCGTCGTGACGCGATGAATGAAGTCAAACAGCTCCGCCGTCACTGGCGCGAGATCGGCGCAGTGCCTCGAAAGGAATCCGATAAGATTTGGAACCGATTCAATTCCGCGTGTGATGCTATCTTTGGCAAAAAACCGGAAGCAGAATAGATATGTTCCCTCCTTGGACTACTCCTGAAGCCGCCGCAGAAATTCTGAAAAACGGCGGTGTCGTGGCTATACCCACGGAAACAGTTTACGGGCTCGCAGGCAACGCCTACGATCCCAAGGCACTAGCCAAAATTTTCGAAGCGAAAAAGCGCCCACACTTCGATCCTTTGATTGTGCACATTTCGGCAATCGAAGAATTGTCAAATGTCGCGCTCGAAGTTCCAGAAGTGGCAAAGAAGCTCGCCAAAGCCTATTGGCCAGGCCCCATGACCTTGGTCCTGCCGAAAAAGGATTGCATTCCGGACCTCGCGACAAGCGGTCTTCCGACCGTAGCCGTTCGATTCCCGAACCATCCGATTGCGCAGAAGATTATTCGTTTGGCAGGCGTTCCTCTTGCCGCTCCGAGCGCAAACCTTTTCCAGCATGTGAGTCCGACAACGGCACAGCATGTGGCGGAACAGCTCGGCAATGTAATCGATGGCATTGTGGACGGAGGCTCCTGTGGCGTCGGTGTGGAAAGCACCATCATTTCTTTCCCCGAAGACAAACCCGTCATTTTGAGACCAGGCGGAATTACGCCGGAAATGGTGGAAGCCGTTGCCGGATCGGTGACCATTCACGAGTCCAAGTCGAATCCAAAAGGTCCGATGCTCGCTCCGGGCATGATCGACAGACATTACCGTCCGCAGGTTCCGCTCTACTACGGAGCCGTTCCAAAAAATGCCAAGATTCCTTCGGAAACAGTCCGCATCGCCTTTGGAAGTCAGGAATCCGTGATTCCGCCGACGGTGAACCTGTCCGCATCGGGAGACTTAAAAGAAGCGGCTGCGAATTTGTACGCATTCATGCGTCAGATGGACAAGCCCGGTGTGGAATTGATTTTAGTGGACCCGATTCCGAACGAAGGTTTGGGGGTCGCTTGCAACGACCGTCTTAAAAGGGCGGCAGTTCGCCAGTTGCCCGAATCGTTTTAGACGGTATCGCGTTAAAATGCCACCATTCAGAACTGAGCGGGAGAAATCCCGCTTTTTTCATAATGCGCTTGAGAAGTCTGCGATTTTCAATCTGGAATTCCTGAAGGAAGCCATTTTTCAAAGCATCCGCTTCGCCCTGTTCCCCGGCGCGGCTTTCAAAGGAATCAAAGTCCGTCCCCATGTCGAGAGCGTTCCCTTTTTCATCGGCAATCGTCAAATCGAGAGCGTATCCGAAGTTGTGCACACTACCGCGCTTGGGATTAGAGACAAAGTCGCTAAAAGGGGTTCCCGCTACGGTCTGCCGTAACAGAGCCTGAGCGTAAACAGGGCGCGCAGCGTCGTAAACAATGAAGCGGTAACCCGGTTTTTCTTGTTGCAATAAACGGATTGCCTTGCGGAGTTTCTGAGCTGCCATCGTCTTTAAATAAGCGCGTTTTGCCCCGCAGTATAAATCGTGCCCCGTCACATTCTGAAAGGTTCCATACCGCATGTCCAGAGTCATATGGGGAAACCGTGAAATGTCCACGTAAGACGTATCGCTTTTCACATAAGCTTCCCACTTGGCATAAGCCGAACAATACCGCAAAGGCTTGGCCGGATGACGCGGTTCAAAAACAGATTTCCCGCTGTCTTCTGCCGCAAAAGAAATCCCGATCAGCAGAAGAAGGATTCCGAGAATCTTAAATGGCAAAGTTGGCCTCGATCCCGAACTGGATGTACAATCCCATACCCTTTGCCATGAAAGGAACCAGATCGTAACCGTTCGAAGAACGCTTGTCGTTATCCTGCGAAACCAAGGAACGTTCACGCGCATTGTCGCCGCCGAGGAACCTTAAAGCATCGACGTCGAGGTTTGCAAAGATGTTGTCCGCTTCCAAGTAAAAGCGCACCTTTCTAAAGAAGAACACGTGTCCCGGCAAATCGAGATTTGCACGGACATCGGTGCGGAAGAGATCCGTGAATTCATTGTAGTCGCGAATTTCACGCGTACCGGCTGTCTGCGTATCCGATTTCGAAGAATGGATCTTGTAATAGTACAATGGGCGATGCCAGCCGGCGTGATGCGTTAAGATCAGCGAGAAAAGCGAATCCTTGAGCGGATAATAGCGGATCGAAGTGGACATATCCAGGCGAGAATTTGCTTCCCACGGGAGAGAACGTCCATCGTCCAAAGCGTATTCGCCGTAAACAGAAGAAAGGTTCACAGCCAAAGCGAAATGGTGCAACGTGCGAGCTTCCATCTTGGCAGCAGCACCCAGGACCCATGCGTAATCTGCTTCCGAGAGCTCCGTGTAATGCGCATAAGCAAGCGGAGTCGGCAATTCCGGGTTCAAATAATAACGTCCAAAGCCGTGACCGCTCAAGCTAAAGCGTTTTTCGGAATAACCCATTCCGAGCTTTGCCGAAGAACCGGTGATGATATTGCTTTCAAGTTCACCATCGTCCCACGTTTCATGCCAGTCACCACGCCAGGCGACGTTACCGAAAACGCGGAATCCCTGGCCAGCCGCCACCCCCGGCTTTCCTATCGAAAGATTACGGTCCACGTCGAGAGAAACCATCGGCGAACCGTGACCGTCGAAGTCGGCCAATGCACCGAAGGCAAAGATCGTCTTTTGCGCATTGTTCTGCCACGTCATGCGGCTCGTTCCCGTCAAAACGTTTGCGTGGAATTCCGACTTCTGCGTTTTCGAGAAGTCCGGCCATTTACGTGTCACGATGTGATGTTCATAGAGGAACGCGCCCGAGAGGTCTGCTCCAAAAAGCTTTCCCGGGAAAGGCTTATCAAAACCAGCGGAGAAGGTCGTCTTGCTCTGATCGTAGCCGTCGATAAAGGTCGCATTTTCCGGAACGGCATCTTGACGGTAACCGGTCGTGTCGCGGAGCGTGTCCGAAGCTTCTTCGTGAACGACACCGCCGTGGAAGCTCGTGCCGAACTTCGATTGGTATTCAAATCCGAGGACACCGTAAGTGCGATGACCGCGGATGATATCGACGCTGTTTGAAGAATCCGAAGTCACCATCGTATCTTGGCGAATGATGTATTCATCGCTACTGTACACGCCGTTCAGCATCCAATTGTTGCCGAGGGAATCATGACCGGCGAGCTGGGCGAACATATCGTAAGACGTCAGGTCAAAAGAATCGGAGCTCTTTTTAGGAGCATCATTTTCATCGCTACTTCTACGGAATTCCGTAAAGAATTTTTCGCCCATGTTCTTGAGCATTTCTGCATCGAGGTAGCGGAAGCTAAAGCGGAAGGAATCCCAGAAGAGGAATGGACCGCCGACCGTGATTTCACGCATTGTCGTTCCCGCCGAAATGTCCACTTCAAAATCTTCACCCGAAAGCGTTTCCGGAATGAAATCGACCGAAGTCGCAAGTCCCTGTCCCACCGGACCTTCGCCGTAGTTGTCGTAAATATCGATCGACTTGAGCATGTGCGAATTGATCACGGAAAGGTTGCCCGGGAACCCAATATCCAAGTGGCGCATGTTCGGAATGCGAAGACGTCCCAAATGATAGCCGACTTCATCGGCACGGGAGCCGTCATAGAACAAATCGCTCGAAAAATCCTTTTGACCCGAAACGCCTTCAAACGAACTCATGAGTTCCGCAATGTCGAATCGCATACCGGAAACATCTTCCAACTGCTCCACGGTAATATGTGACGGTTCCGGCCATTCTGCCTTCGTGCCCCCACCGATTACCGTACTTTCGCCCAAGTTTCTCACATTCGGGTGCATCACCACGAGAATGTCGAAAAGGTCCGCAAAGTCGTCCAAGGAAACATGCAACGTATCAAAGCCGTCCTTGATGAACACGAGCTTTGCTCTACGGGAATCCACCGTCTGTTCAAAACGGCCGCTCCCATTCGTTTCCCCGATTTCTCTTCCGGATTCATACTGAATCTTCACCGAAGAAAGCGGGTGGTCGGTTTCCGCTTCGAGAACGGTACCGATAATAGTCGTCGGAGCAGCCACTGCGATGGCTGGCAAGAGAAGACTGAAAAAGACAAAAATTCGTTTAAGCATATGGAGTTATCAAAATATATAATTTCTACTTTATAGGTGATGGCTAACGCTTACCTCATTCAGACAGAACCGCGTCCAAACGGCATTGAAGCGACGTTTTCGCGGGTCAGGGAAATGGTCCTGCAGGCAAATCCTACCGCAGGCAGTCTGATTTTACTGCCCGAAATGTTCGCCACGGGCTTTTTAACGAATCCGCCAACCGCTTCAGCCGAAGATTTAACGAGTCGAGAAGCCCCGACCCCGCGTTTTTTACAGGCACTCGCCGACGAAACCCAGTGCGCGATTCTCGGTGGCGGAATCGAGGCGTTCGCAAGCGAAAGCCTTCCCTTTTGCAACTGGACAGGCCTTTTTAAGCCTGGCAAAAGCACTCCCCAGGCGTTCTACCGCAAACGACACCCGTTTGCCGACGAGGCAAAACACTTTACGGCGGGCACAAAGTTTGCCTCCTTTGACTGGCAAGGCTTTTCCGTTTCGCCCTTTATCTGCTTTGATTTAAGGTTCCCCGAAGATTTTCGCCTAGCGAGAGCCTCGGGAGCTTCACTTTTGACCGTTCAAGCGGAATGGCCCACCTCCCGTGCGCTGCATTTTAAGACGCTCTTGCGCGCGAGAGCCATTGAAAACCAGTGCTATGTGCTTGCCTGCTCTCGCGCGGGCAAAGCTTTTGCCACGAGCAGCGCCTTTGGCCCGAACGGCGAAGAACTTTTGGACGCCGATTCCGCGGAAAAAACCTTTTGTGTGAACCTGGATGTTTCGCAGGTCAATGCGGCACGGGCGAACTTTCCGCTGCCCCTTCCCAAAATTCACGTTTGAGGTTTTTATGGAAATCATCCTACAGATTCCGCCACAGCCTCTGACTTTGAACGAAGCGCGTTCCATGACCGTCCTCGGCATGGACTTTCAAAACGCGATCATCACCGAAGCACGAGACGGCAAACTCCCGGCGCAAATCCGTTTTACCGAAAACGACCCTTTCCCCTGGGGACAACTTTTGCAAAAGCTCGCCGTTTTATGGCAACTCTCCCAAAACGATGCCATATCAAAGGATTTCCGCTTAAAAAACAAACTTCCCCAGCAGATTGTAGATTTACTGCCCCAAGTCGCCGAAAAAGACTCCTTGAACGTTTTAAAACAGCTCGGATCGGCAGGATTCATTTGTGCTTTTTCTAAATTTTAAGGCGAATGATTGCGGCTAAAGAAACCACCGCACTGCGGAGTCTTGAATGTCAAATAAAGAAACGACAAAGGATTCGACAAAAGAACTGTTTTCAGTACTGGTGAAAGAAGCTCTCACGCTCTCCAATTCTGAACCGCTTCTCAAGTCCGTTTTGGACGAGCTGATCGTTTTCCGGCAGTCCTTCGCCGAAGTTCTCGCGATGTCGCTTTCCCGCAAGTTGGCAAGCTCGCTTTTGAGCCGTTCCCAACTCGAAATTTTATTCCTTTCCACGTACAAAGAAAATCCGTCGATCGTGGAAGATGCGACGGCAGACCTGTGCGCCACTATGGACCGTGACCCGGCCTGCAAATCTTACTTGGAACCTCTCCTCTTCTTCAAGGGCTATCAGGCAATCCAAGCTTACCGCATTGCGCACGTCCTTTGGAAAGACGAAAGATTCTTCCTCGCAGAAATGCTTCAGAGCTTAATCAGCCAGAAGTTCGCCGTGGACATTCACCCGGCCGCAAAAATCGGACGCGGAATCTTCCTCGACCATGCGACAGGACTTGTCGTCGGCGAAACGGCCCGTATCGGTAACAACGTTTCGATTTTACACGGCGTTACCTTGGGCGGTACCGGCAACGAAACCGGCGATCGTCACCCGAAGATCAGCGACGGCGTGATGATCGGTGCACACGCACAGCTCCTCGGCAATATCCACATCGGCAAGGGTGCTAAAGTGGGCGCAGGCGCCGTCGTGCTCGAAGATGTTCCGCCGCATGTAACCGTGGCAGGAGTCCCTGCCGTCAAGGTCGGACGTCCGGAAAATGCCCTGCCGAGCCTCGAAATGAATCAGAACTTTACCCGCGACACAAACAGCAAACCGGCGAAGTAAGGTTTTTGATGAACAAGAAAGAGCGGGCAGAATTTGTCGGTAAAACATTGGACGCGATTTACCCGGATCCGCCTATACCTCTGCAGTTTTCGAACACATTCACCTTTCTTGTCGCCGTTCTGCTCAGCGCGCAGTGTACCGATAAAAAGGTCAATGCGGTCACTCCCGAGCTTTTTGCCTTAGCGGATACCCCGCAAAAAATGGCCCAGATTCCCACGGAAAAAATCGAAGCGATCATTCGCCCGTGCGGACTTGCCCCCGCCAAGAGCAAGCACATCACAGCCCTTTCCCAAAAGCTTTTACAGGAATTCGGCGGTGAAGTCCCCAAGACTTTTGAAGAACTCGAAAGTCTGCCCGGCGTTGGTCATAAAACGGCGAGCGTCATCATGAGCCAGGCCTATGGTATCCCCGCCTTCCCCGTCGATACGCATATTCACCGCCTCGCCATGCGTTGGAAACTTTCGGACGGGACTTCTGTAGAAAAGACGGAAAAAGACTTGAAAAAGCTCTTTCCGCAAGAAGAATGGAACAGGCGTCACTTACAAATTATCTACTTCGGAAGGGAGTATTGCCCTGCCCGCGGACATGACGTCGCAAAATGTCCCATTTGCAGTCAAATCGGCTGTCGCGAAAAGGTTTGATTGTTTATTTTACGGCTATGAAGTTGCCCCTGAGGACAATTTGGGTTCTTGGAATTTGCGTTTTCTTGATCGCCTGTCTCGAAACACCGGATTCTCCTGAAGTTTCTAGCACGACGCCGGAGATTTTGATTTGCATTTCCCAGACGGATTCAAGCTGTACCTCGCCCCTCCAAGCTTCTCCCACTGAACCATTCACGTTGCAGGCAAATGTTTTCCCGTCCAGTGCCAAATCCGAACTTTCTTTTAAATGGATTTCAGCAAAGAGCGAAACGTTAAAAACAGGGACGCCCTTTAAAACGGATACGTCTCGAGTTCCTGACTCGCTGATCGTGACCGATGACAACAAGAACCGTTTATCCTTTGCACTCGACTTCATTTTCGATACCGCTCCCGTTTTAAGTTCCAAAACGGTTCCCGCAAACGGAGATACGCTTTTCGGAGATTCGACGACCGCATTCTTTTTTGAATATTCCGCAACCGACGCGGACAAAGGCGATAGCCTCGTTTATACGCTCGTGCTGGATTCCACCGAGTATTTTGCAGGATCCATGACCACCCTTTACCAGTCCGGCTTAGCTGAAGGCGAACATGCTTTCCGTGTGATCGTACAAGATGTTTATGGGCTTAAAGATTCTACAGACTGGATAGAGTTCACCGTTCAGGAGGAAAAATGAAGATTTTTTCTCTGCTCGGCGCTTTCCTTTTTCTTTTACTCGGAATTTTAGCCTGTTCCGAAGGCGATGTGAGTTTTGATACGGACGACGCTGAAGTCGTGACCGTCAAAGCCTACATGATGCTGCTCGGCGACTCTGCAGGAACGCGCTTAAAATCGGACACGCTCTTGCCGAGCGATAGTCTCGTTTTGATCGCTCAAATCGAACCTTCGCGTTCCATTCGCATCTCACAGTTCTACTGGCAAATCGATTCCTCTTCCAAACATTCGGAATTCTCTTACCGCACAAATGTTTCGACGCCCGGTCTGCACCAGGCAAAGTTCATTCTGCTTGACCGTTTTGAAGATACGTTGCAAGACAGCGTTTCGTTCTGGATTGCACCCGAACCTGTCTTGGACACGGGCGCCTTGATTCCGAAGAACGGAACAACCTCCATTCCCACGTCTAAAGCGCTTTCCTTCGCCTGGAAATCCACAGTCGAAAATCCGCTGTCGATTACCCATTATCCGTTCCTCTTAAAATGCGGCTCCGATACCCTGGTCGATACCGTTTTGAATTCGACGGAATTCATCTACACACAAGGCTTCCCCACTCTGACCCGTTGCAGTTGGACCGTTTCGGCACACGATAATTTTGGAAGAACTTCTCCGACAAGTATCCGAGCGGCCTTCTTTACCGAAAACGATTCCGAAGAGGTTTTCGGCGCGGCCTTCGCAAGTATCAGCACCCCGTTCAGTTCCCTTTTGGACTCGCTGCGTTTCAAGCTGTTCGATGCGGATGGAAACCTTTTGGATCTTGATAATTTTGCCGTTGACCGGAATGATTCCGTCATCACTCTTTCCAAGCTCCCCGCCGCCGATTACCGCCTTTTTGTAACCCACTTCAAATATACGGACTTCACAAGCGACACGCTCCACTTTACCGTTCGCACGGGAAAGGTTTCAAGCCTCGGCACAATCCTTTTAAGCGACACCGTGCAACCGCAGATCATCTGCGACTTTTGCACCGAAGATTCTCTTACCTGGAACGATACACTCCGTTTTGCTGTTGAAGAAAAAGGGCTACCTCCGCAGTCCGCTACCTTACGCATCACCTTTGACGGGGCCACCCTTTCGAATTGGGATTACAAAGAGGACTCCCTTTTCATCTACACGCACAGCCTTCAAAAAAGCTTTGCGTGGCATCCGCTCAAGATCGCTCTTTCGGACCGTTCAGGAAATTACATCGCCAAAAATTTTTACGTGGAACCGGGAAAATCCTGCGTCAAGACTCTCGACAAAGCTTCGATTTTTGCAGACTCCTCCATTTCGATTCCCATTCAAAATCTTTGCCCGAACCTAACCCCCAAACGTTATTTCTGGGACATCGATAACGATGGAAACTGGGATGGAGAAGCTCCTGCAGCCGGCCTCGATTCCGTTTCCAAGACCTTCTCCGGTTCGCTCTTCCACGTGTACCAAAATCCCATCCACGTCTACATTCTTTATGAAAGCGGTGCGCAGTACGAAGCCACGTTCACCCTTTACGTCGATGGAGTTTCCGGATGAATAAGCGACTTTGGATTTGCATAGTGCTTCTTATCGCCTTGTACGGATGCGGAAGCGATCCCCGAGTGGAGTCCGAGGACGTGCCAAGGCTTCGCGCGTACATTCACTTTGTTCCGTCTAGCTATTATGGGACTTCGTATCTGTTGTTTTCCAGTGTGCGGGAAAAAGAAATTCCCCAGGGTGAAACAGGCAGGCTGGTTGCGGAAATCCGCGTGAACGAGAAAAGCATCACCAGCGATTACGTTTCGGATTATATCCAGAACTTTATTTGGACTGTGGACGGCAAGGATTACATTTCGGGCACGATCACGCATACCTTCCCCGACACGGGCATCTTTGACGTCACCCTGCGCACCGTCGATTTCTTTGGCGATACGCTATACGACACGCTCAGCCTTTACGTCACCACCCAGCTTTCTGTACATCCCATTTCTCCCGAAAACGGCTTCAACGGATTTCACGCATTTGACTCCGCCGGTATGACTTTTGAAATCCAAACAGAAGGAATCAACTCCTGGCAAGACGCTGTTTGCAAGCTTTACGTTTCGACCGAAAAATCTTACCTGTGGGAGTTTCTCATCGACACAATCCCCTGCAACGGAAAGTACACGATCGACGAGCCGTTCCTCATCGGCGATTCCACAATCCTCACCGACACGGCCATCGCCTTTTACTGGGGAGTCACCGCCCAAGTTCCCGACACGGAACTGGATTTCAACAAGGACACTTCCGACATCCAAGTTTTTTACAGTGCCCTAATCAACACGGATTCTTCGCACCTCGTGGTCCCGGTCCGCTACCGCTCTCTCGCATCGAGCATCATCCCACGCGGAACGCTCATCCTGCAAAATTCCCAAGGCGATACTCTCGCCCAAAAGGCGCTTTCCAAAAATCCGGCGGTCATTCACTTTAACCGTTTAGCTTCCGACAGCCTGACCCTCACCCTCTGGGATTCGACTCTCACCGAATATGCGCCTGTTTCACAAAGCCTTTACCTTTCCAAATCGTCCTATCTCATTCTCGACACGCTGACCCTTTTTGACACGGTCCCTCCCGTGCGCATTCCGGCGAATAAGCGCTATGCACGGTCCGACTCAATCCGCTTTTACCTCTACGACGGAGGCTCTGGCGTTTCGCAAAATTCGCTGACCATTATTTTGGCAGGCGATACGCTTTCCAAAAATGTGAGCGGAGACGTTGTGAGTTTTTTGCCGAACTGTTACAACAACTGCGAATTGTCCGTTGCGCTTCGCGACTATGCCGGGAATTCCGCATCGTCTGTCGTTTGGAACTTAAAGCGCAGCGAAGATGGCGATAGTCTTATCCTTTTAGGGCCATATAATCCGGGGGATCTATGAGAATGCGGATTCTTCTGATAAGCCTTCTAATCGCCTTTTCAAGTCCTGGAATTTTTGCAGCCGATTCGACAGTTGTATCCCCGTCGATTCCTGTAACGCCTTCCGCCAAAACGCTCCGTATTTCGACGTGGCCTGCAGGCGCCGAAGTTTACATAGGAAAGCGTCCTTCAAACTTCATCGAAGCTTCCGAAAGATTTTCCCCGGATTCGCTTTCGCTCGCCGCCGAAGATTCCGTCGTACGCGTCACGTTCTTCAAACCGGGTTACGTCGACACGACTCTCGACATTCACCTCCAAGCGCCGAAAAAAAATTACGTGTGGATCGAACTCGTCGAAGAAACGGACTTGGACCGTCTCGAATGGCAAGAAGCGATTCTTCACAAACGTGAAAACAAGCAGATCGGGAAAATCCTTTTCTATTCGGGCTTTGGTCCTCTTGCCTTGGCAGGTGTCTTTGCAGGTATTGCCGAATACAACTTCCAAAGCGCAGACGATACCCGTCAAAAAATTGAAAAGAGCGTCATCCGCGAAGGCGAGCATTACCAAAAGCTCCAGGATGATTTCGACGATTCCCGTCAGAGCGGAAAAAATTTTAGGACAGCCGCCTTGGTTTCTCTTGGAGCAAGCGCGCTCCTCTTTGCTGCGGCAGCGGTCTTTTACTTTTAGGAGTTGATGCATGAAAAAATTTTTTGCACTCCTTTTCTTCGGTTTCACCTGGCTCCTTGCACAGAACATGCAGCGGGGCTTTCCGGTTTCCGTGAAGCTCGTTTCCGGTGCTACGCAAAAAGCGGAATACGTCGGCAGTTCAGCCGATACGGTCTTCCTCGGAGGCTTTATCGCCGATACGTTCACCGTCGTAAAAATTCTCAAAGACCGCATCACGTTCCTCAGCGATTCAAACGGAACCGTGTTGAACCTAGAACAGGCCGATTCGCTGTACACGGCGCTTCACACGCCCCAATATTCAAAAACCCAAGATACCGTCGCACCGCTCCCGCAAACCGACATCTCGGGCAAGTCTCTCGTCTTCCCCGCCACCCGTCGCCCGATCGATTCCGCCTTGGCAGTCCGCATCCACGACTTACAGATCCAGATTCTCCGGGAGCAAGGAGAACGTCCCATCTCCGTTTCCACTGCCGACTTCCCGAACTGCAAAAATTCCCCCTGCATTGCAAAAGACGCAGAAACCCGCGGAGCCGTTGCCGTCTGGACGCTCGAAATCGAACCTGCCAGGCATCAGGACAGCCTAAACCTGAATCTGCACCGCTTTCTCTTTTCAAACGAAGCCCAAAGCACCGAACGTCTCACAATTTCTGCAAAGAATGCGACGAGCGAACTTCTTTCCAAAAACCGCTTCATCGAATGGATTCAAAAAGCAAAAGGCACCTACCAGGCACCCCAAAAGCCGAAGGAGAGCAAAAGTTTCATCTATGTGCAAACCGACCCGGAAGGGGCTAATCTTGCCCGTAAAGGCGGAGATGTCATTTGCCAAACGCCCTGCGCCTTCGCCATCAACGACACCGATAAAGTCGAAATCGAAGCCTATTGGGACGTCGAAAACACACTCTGGGCAAACAAAGCTATCATCCGCCCGATTCCCGGTGACACAGCCAAAATCAACATGCGCCTCAAACGCGTCAAACCGGAAGTTGAAATCCGCACCTTCCCCGCCGGAGCGCAAATCTACAGCGACGCCGAAGTCACTCCGCACAGTCGCCCAATCGGTTACACCCCCAAGACCCTCTTTACCGAGGAACCCGGTCCTGCCGAACTGCACCTGTGGAAAGAAGGTTACAAGGATTCCGTCGTCCATTTCCACGTGAGTGCGACCTCCAAGACCGTTGTCGAAATCCATCTGGACTCTTTGACCCAGCTAAAGGACCTTCAAGCGCAGGAAGTCTTCCAAAAGATCCAAAAAAGAATCTTCTGGGGGCATCTCGCCCTTGGAACTTCCATCGCTCCAGCCGTTGCAGGGGGCATTTTGCTCTATCTTTCCCACAAAGACCGTGAAAAAGCCCGCGATTTGAAAAATGAGCTCTCCCTTCCAAGTTCCGGAAGGGGAAAAAACTACCAAAAACTCGTCGACGACAACCACAAGTACGCCGACCGCTCCAAAACGGAAGCCTATGCAGGCTCTGGATTTCTTATTTTTGCCGGTGGACTCTTCATTACGGGATTTGTCCTGTCATTTTGATGCATTCGTACGCTAATTTTTGCGTTATTTCCGAAACGCTTTCCATCGGGAGAGAGTAAATTATTAACGATGCGTAAAGTTTTATTTCCTCTATTTGCTGCTACCCTCGCGTTTGGTGCTGATTTTGAAAGGTCCAATTGGCATACCCAGACCTTTTTCCAAGTTGAACCCTATACCCCGATTCATTTTGAAGGACAGGGTCAATACCTCACGGAGAAGATCGACGAAGAAGTGACGACCGTGCCGATGTCGCTCGGTTTTCTCTTCAGCCCGCTCTTCACGCCGATTTTCAAGGCGGATATTCCTTTCACCTTCTGGCTCGGTGCCCAGTTCGGCGAATTCCAGTTCGGCGAAATTTCCTCCGGCAAGGATTACGTTTATAACGGAGAACAAAGCGGTAGTGGAAATACGCTTTCCTTTATGTCGTTCAACCCGACAGGTCTTGCCGGATTCTCGTTCAACCTGATCGGGAACCTGGATTTGCGCGTCCTCGGCGGTTTCGGCCTGCAGTATTACCGTTTTGAAGACAAGCAGACAGCGACAACCAAGACCCATTCTGAAACAGCCATGAGCTACTTCGTGGAAGGCGGACTTGAATATCGAATCACCGAGCTCTTTAAGGACGGCGACCTAAAAATCGGTCTTCACGTCAAAAAGGCATTCAACAAACTCGAAAACGTTCGCGCCACCGAAGAATTTAAACCAACAGGAGAAGACCTTTCCATTCCAGGCGCCTACGCGGGCACCAAGTTCGAAACGATCGAGACCAAACTTCCGATTCGCATCGGTCTTGAAGTTTCTCTCGAATTCGGTCGTGAAAGCCGCAGAGACCGCAAAGTCCGCTTTGCCCTCCGCGACAGAGACACTCAGCTCCGCAACAACTCCGAAGTCAAGGATACGCTTTCGGACTGGGACTGCATGGCGATTGAACGTGACTACCGCTTCTTCCTCGAAGACGGCGAACTCCCAGACATGAGCGAAAAGTACACCAAAGCACAGTTCAACGACGTGCTCGAAAGTTACCTCGCCTTCTGCCACCCGGAAGATCTCGCCACCAAGGAGCAACTCTACTCCACCCTCGACTCGAACAAAGTGCAGTTGAAGGAATACCAGGTTTCTCAGGAAGAATCCCGTTACAAGCAGGTCATGGCTTCGAACGACCCGGAAATGATGGAAATGTTCCTCCAGTATTATCCGAACTCCGTTTACAAGGCTGACATCGAAGCCAAGCTCCAAATCGTCGGCGACTACCAGGTGTTCAAAAAGGCTCAGACAGCGAACACCTTCAAGTCTTATCTCGACTACCTGAACGACTTCCCGAACGGACAGTTCCGCAACGAAGCCGAAGAAGGCATCTTCCGCTTGGTACAGGAAAGCAACCGCGTCAAGGATTATCAGATTTACCTGAAGCGCTTCCCGAACGGACTTTTTGTCAGCGAAGCGAACCACGCCCTGCAAGAAATCCAGCGCGCAAGCGGCATCGTCGAAACGCCTGCTGAAGCCGTCGAGCAAAACGAACAGCCACAGGAAGAAGTCAAAAAGACTTCCAAGAAAAAATCCAAGAAATCTAGCAGTTCCAAGAAATCCAAAAAGAAATCTTCAAAGAAAAAATAAAGACTTTTTAACAGAAAGCTTTCGCCACAGCGGAAGCTTTTGTATTAGAAAAATCCATGTTTCATCCCATCGATCTCGAAAGCAAACCGACGCTTCTCCGCTACCTCAAGCAGGCGAACAAGCAATGCTGTGACTACGCGTTTGCTAGTCTCTACGCCTGGACCTCTTTTTACAGAACCGTCTGGTGTGAAGTCGATGGATTTCTCATTTTGCGGTTCCTTATAACCGGAACGAAAAAATGGGCCTATTTGGAACCTTTAGGCTCGGGCGACATTTCCAAAGCAATCGAGTTCATCCAAAACGACGCCGCTACGGTAACGCATCAGCCCATCCGATTTTTCTCGCTTTCTCAAGAATTCGTCGAAAAAGCGCAAAGCATTCCCGCCCTGCAATCGCAACGTTTTTACAAAAACCGAAGCTTTGGAAACTACATCTACAGCCGAGAAAAACTCGCCCTCCTTGCTGGCAAAAAATTTCATGGCAAACGGAATCACATCGCGCAATTCCACAAGCTCTATCCCGATTATGCCTGGAAAATCATCGATCCTCACACCGATATTTGCGCCATCGAAGAACTTCTAGGCCAATGGATTGATTCGCAAGGAAGATCCACCACGACCATCCTTCAAGAAAAAACGATGATCGAAAGATCCCTCGCTTCCTATGAAGCCTTGGAACTTTTCGGCATTCTCTTGACCGTCGAAGGAAAAACGGTCGCCTTCGCCTACGGTTCCAAAGTGAACGCAAACACCTTCTGTCTGCACGTCGAAAAAGCAGACAAACATTACGAAGGCGCCTATGCCAAAATCAATCAACTGATCGCCCAAAGCCTTCCCGAGAGCATTGAATACATCAATCGCGAAGAAGACATGGGGCTTGAATCCCTGCGCAAGGCCAAGCTTTCTTATTATCCGGACTTTTTGACCGAAGAATACTTTTCTTACGACATCAATTCCACGGAAGCTCAAATTTGGGAACTTTGGCAAACCTGCTTTCCCGAAGACGACAACGAATTCATGCCGAACTTCATTTATCCGTATTCCGAAGATTCTTCACGAATTACGTTGTACCAAAACGGGAAACTCGCATCGATGCTGCACCTGATCGAAGGCGAAAGTTCCTGGGGAAAAGTCGGTTACATTTATGGTCTTGCTACAGCCCCCAATTACCGATGCCAAGGCTTTGCAAAGCAAATTTTAGAAAAGGCGATGGAGCAGGCAAAAAAGAGCGGAATGGTTGCATTATGGGCCATTCAAGAAAACAGAAGCTATCGCATTTGGCAAAGCAAACTCGATTTTAGCGAAATTCAAGCGGAAGCCTTAAAGTTTGAGACCGAAGACGGCTTTGATTTTGGCGAAAACCCCGAAACCGATTTCGGCATTTTTCGAATTATCGATATGCAAGCCTATCTGAGCCTTTACGCCCAAGAGCATCCCGAATTCAGCACCCAGATTTCCGTCGAAGACAAAGTTCTCCCCGAAAACAGCGGGCTTTACCAAATTCAAAACGGATCCGTGACAAAGAGCACAGGGGAAAACGAGAATTGCCGTTCCAAACCTGCCGAAATTCTACAAAAAATGCCGATTTCAGGCGGAAAAGTTCTCAAAATAGCCGTTGTTTCTAGACAACACTAAAATACCGTTCTAAATTCTGCGAACTTTGAATTTATCTACTTTCTAAATATGGCAGAGAAGCAAGAACATCGCAAAATATTCGAATACCTGGACTACAGGGAATTTTTGCGCGATTACTACCAGTCCAAAAAGGCGGCAAACCCAGCCTTTTCTCTGCGTGCATTTTCCGATAAAATCGGATTCAAGGCCAAAGACTTCATTAGCCGCGTCATGCAGGGCGACAAGAACCTTTCTACTCAGAGCATTCAAAAGATCGTCACCGGCCTCAAGTTCGGAAAACGCGAAGCCTCTTTCTTTGAAGATCTCGTCTGGTTCAACCAGGCCGAAACCATGGACGAAAAGAACAGTTGGTTCCAAAAAATGCAGAACGAGCTGAAAATCGTCCGCTTTACAGAAGGGCAGCACCAGCTCGCCTTTTACCAGTACCAGGTATATTCGCACTGGCGCCATCTCGTTGTACGCTCCCTCATCGGCATGTACGGTTTTCACGGAGACTTCACAAGCCTTGCAAAATCCGTCCACCCGACAATTACAATCGAAGAAGCCAAAGAATCTGTAGAACTTCTCGAAAAATGCAATCTGGTCAAGAAAAACGAAGACGGCTCCTACGAACTGGTCAACAAAGATATTACAACCGGCGACCGCACATCTAAAATCGCACTCCGCGGTTTTCACCAGCATTGCCTCGCCCTCGGCGCCGAATCCATTGACCGCGACCCGCCCACCATGCGCAACATTTCGGGCTTAACGCTCGGCATTTCGCAAGCAGGCTACGAAAAGATCGTGGAACGTATGAGCGCCTTCCGCAAGGAAATCGCCCAGATCGCGAACGAAGACAAGGACGCCGACAAGGTTTACCAAATGCAGCTTCTGCTCTTCCCCATCGGCGGGAAGCTGTAATTTTACCCCAAACTTCATCACGTTCATTCCAGTCTGGGTAAGTCGCATTGGGCAAAAAATCGTGCAAAAAAAGCTGAGGAATATCGCGACGGTAACGGAGTTAGAATTTATTCAAATCCCTTAATTCTTCTTTATTTTCCGGATTACCTTGTCGAAATCAGAGTCAATCTTTTGCGTGCGGTTGAAAATCTCGTATTCCCCAAAAGCTTTCTCGTCGGCCTGATCCCGGCTGACTTTTCCATTGCCATCGAGAATATCGTAGCGCCTAAATTCCAGAAACTCGTTCACGCTTGCGGCAAACTGCTCCATGTTAAAAGCAATCTCCCGCTCTATCAAGTCTTCGATGTAGTCAAAATAACCGCTCACCGCACGTTCCAGCTGACGGATCTGCTTTTCTGACAAATAATTCTTGGCAATGTTCACATCGCTTTTCAGCACACGGCCGCTCGGAGAATTTTTCCAAGTCGTAAGCCCCATGTGGTCTTTTTTGTGGTCGGCCCTCTCATACACGATTTCTGCCGCCGTCTGTCCCGTTATCGCATAGTGGAACTTATTCTGAACCGTGGCGAAAAACTTTTTCGTTATTTCGGAATTCTTGTCGTAGTCTATGGAACACTCGGCAAAAATATCCGTTATCTGCTGCCAGATACGGCGTTCGCTCGCACGGATAGAGCGGACCCTTTCCAAAAGTTCCTTGAAGTAGTCCTTTCCAAAAACGGCGTTACCCTGCTTTAAGCGCTCGTCGTCGAGCACAAAACCCTTCTTGATATATTCCTTCAGGATTCCCGTAGCCCAAATGCGGAACTTTGTGGCCTTTGCGGAATTTACGCGGTAACCGACAGAAATAATCGCATCGAGATTGTAGAAAGAGACATTGCGCTTTACGGAACGGCCATTTTCATTTTGAACTGTTTCCAAAATGGAAACAGTTGCGGATTCACTAAGCTCTCCTTCATCGTATATGTTTTTCAAATGCTTCGAAATGCCCGGAACATTAACATCAAACAGCTCAGCCATCGCCTTCTGCGTCAGCCAGATGGTCTCGTCCTTGACAAGGGCCATAACCTTGACATCTTCTTCAGGACTGCTGTAAAGAATATACGATATCTGCTTGGCTAGTTCGTTCGACATATCCCTACCATTTTCTACTCACTTGTGCACTAAACATATATTCCTGGAGCGGGATTGTCAAGACTCTTATTTTTCTGCGCGACTTCTTCTTCCCATGTTGCAGATAGTAAAAGTTTTTCTGGCTCTCAATTTCAGCACATATCAAGATTCCGATAGTCGGATTGTCATTTTCAAGTATAATGAGTCCAACCTAACGCAACAGGTTTAGTAGGTATGAACTCCAATTGTTTCTGTCCAGATTTTCCAATTACTGATTGGAAAATTTGAGGATAGTCTGTAAAGAATTGCACGAACATATACTGATTGCTTTTGTTAAATCCTCGTCCATAACGTTGAGTAAATTTTTTACTCAATGCTGATATGACCAAATCGCCATATCCGGCTCGTTTGTCCTTGAGCTCCTCCTTTTGAATTCACATTCCTAAAAGCCAGTTGCGCTTGATAAGGGTCTCGTTGACGGCATGGTGGGCGAACTTTTGCGCCTGCTCAATAATCGCACAAGTGTCCTTGACGAGTTCCACGTTTGCATTAGGTGTTACCGGTTTCTCTTTAGACATAGTGACTCCTTTGAAAAAAAGAAAAACATTTGATAATCATCAAATGCCTTTCGGAGCCTGCACTATTAGAAACCGCAGCTGAAATGTATCATATATGCCAAAGTTGGCAAGAGGGGCAAGGAAATTTTACAGAGCGGTTCTAATCACTTCGCGTAGCCCACGGGATTGTTCAGCAAGGGCACCTGCGAGTCCGAAAGCTTGAGAAGCTTCTTAATGGCGGGAACGTCCATCGTCATGCGCGGGCGGGTCACCAGGCCCATGCCGGCACAGAACAAATTAATATTCTCGCTCACGATTCCCGCGTCGGTTCCCATCGTCACCTTGGCGCGGGCGTCGCTGCTGCCGAACTTGGTCTCGTCTGCAACGATGACGATGCTGACCGGGGCCGCCTTCGCCCAATCCTGACGGTCGGCAACGAGCCCCCTGTGGTCACCCTTCGCCACCTGCTTCAAGGCGTTTTCCTTGTTCAGGTATTCCGAGACGCCCTTGCTCGTGAACACGAACACGCGGATTTCCTGGAAGTTGCGGGCAGTCGGCGAAGTGAGCTTGCCGTCGGCAGGGCGGTTCACGCCGATAGCCGCAAAAAGCAAATTCGAAAGATCTTGGTCACTGAGCATCTTGTCGTTGAACTCCGTGCCAGAAGCCCTGTCCCAGAGCGCCTCCATGACAGGCTTGCCGCCAGTCTTTGCCGGAGCGGGAAGTTTTTGGAGCTGCGCCATGGCAAGCGTACTGCAGATGAGCGTTGCCATAAGCGTAAGTGCAAAACGATTTTTCATGGGGTACTCCTTGAGGAACAGTCGGGTATTAATGTACTTAATATTGGGAAAAATGGCAAAAAACCAAGGCAAAACAGTGGCAAATTCATTTAGTTTACAAATTCTATAAAATAATATATATTTGTAAACAACGGAGGCGCTATGGCAAATCTTTCCATTTTCTCTGCTAGGCTTAAAAACGCCCGAATTATGAAAGGGCTCTCCATGGACGAACTTTGTGCGGCCATGGGGAATGTCGTTTCAAAGATGGCGATTTCAAAGTACGAAAACGGCCAGCTGGCACCGAACAGCAGAGTCATCATCGCTCTATCCAAGGCGCTGGGCCTGCCCATTGACTACTTTTTCAGGCCCTTTACGGTGCAGGTAGATTCCGTGAGGTTCCGCAAGAAAAGCACGCTCCCGCAGAAAAAGGAAAACAGCCTCCGCGAAACCATCGCCGACCTGATGGAACGCTACATCAACATCGAGGAAATCTGCAGCACCGCCGCCGAGAAACACCGCCTACCCCAAATCAAGGCCAATTCAGCCGAAGAAGTTAAAATGGCCGCCGCGATAGTCCGCAAGGAATGGAAACTCGGCCTGGCAGGCATCGTGAACGTAATCGACCTACTCGAAAATCACGGCGTAAAAGTCATCGAGATTGACGCACCGGAATCTTTTGACGGCATGAGCAGCCTGGTCAATGAAAAATTCCATGTTGTCATTCTGAACAAGGCTTTTTCCGTCGAACGGAAACGCTTTACCGCGCTTCACGAACTCGGGCACCTCGTACTTCGCTTCCCTAAGTCCATTGATAAAAAGAAAGAAGAATCATTCTGCCACCTGTTCGCAAGCGAAATGCTAGTCCCGGAACCTGAACTCAAGCGGATTCTCGGCAAGGCCCGCAAGGACATCTCGTACCAGGAACTGAGAGCCATCCAGCTCGGTTATGGAATTTCTTGCGACGCGATCATGTACAAGGCGAAGGAATGCGGCATTATTTCAGAACAGCGCTACCGAACCTTCTGCATCCAGAAAAATAAGGCGACGAAATTCAAGGCCCTCATCGAAACATCGCTATACCACGACGAAGAATCCACCAGGTTCGTAAGCCTGGTCTATAAGGCCCTGAGTAAGGAACTCATCACCATATCCAAGGCCGCAAGCCTGCTGCATCAGAACATTGAACAAGTCCGTAGGGATCTCGCACTAGTATGATCGAAGAACGGATTGTCATCAGTGACGCGAACGTCATATTTGACCTACTTTCAGTCCAATTGCTGGAAGCGTTCTTTGCCCTACCCTGCGAAATTTGCACAACCGATTTGGTAATTAGCGAAATTGAGAGACCAGAACAACAACAGATAATTCAGAAGTTTATTAAATTGAAAAAGTTGGGTGTCGCGATATTTGAATTTGACGAATTTAGCGAAATTTTGCTTTTGCAGTCTACCAGCAAAAACAATACTTCGATTGCAGATTGTTCCGTTTGGTATTATGCCCAAAAGGTTGATGGACGGCTTTTGACGGGTGACGGCAAACTTCGTTCCGCCGCAGAAAAGGACAACGTGAAAGTCTCCGGCATCCTTTACCTATTTGACAATTTCGTTGAATATGGATTATTGTCGGCTTCGGAAGCTGCGGAGAACCTGAAAGCTCTGATGACCATAAACATACGATTGCCTAAAGCAGAATGCGAAACGCGGATTGCAAAATGGAGAAAAGGCTTATGACCCAAAAGCTCTGGAACAAATGCAAGAAGTGCGGCTGCGACAAGCCCGAAGACACCGAGAAACTCTGCGAGCAGTGCAAAGCAAACCGGCGGCAATTCTGGAGCGACCTCAAGAAAGTCGGCGGAGTAGCCGCTGGCGCCCTACTGGTGGTAATCGCTGGCGGGAAGATGAGGAAAAAATAATTTAAAACTGATTGCTCGTGAGATGAAACCCACAGCCATTGGGGCATGGGTAAACGCGTAGCGGAATTCCTATTTCTTTAGAACGATATTCCGCGACAATTTGCGCTTCACCCTCCGTTGAATAAAGCATCTTCCTTTTTCCATCTTTTCCGCAACAAGTGCATTCTTCATTTGCAGGAATCGAACCGTCCACATCTTTCGCCAACTTCGTTATTTTTCGCTTCAATTCCTTTGATTTAGATGCTTTAATCTTTTGGGACTTTTGTTCCGAAGCCCATTGGGTCACTTTCTTTGAAACATGCTCGGCATCGGCACGCTTTTGTCGCTCTTCTGCAATAAAAGCCTTGATCTTATTTGAAGCCTGTTCATAGAACTCGTCAAAAACTTTTCTCTGCTGTTTTAATTGCTTGTAGTAAGACGACCTTTTAAATTCACTGATATCACTTACTTCTACAAGTAACTTGCTTTTATCGTCAATCCATTTTTGAAGGGCATCCTTCGTTTTGCTCGCATTAATATAATCTGACAGAGCCCAAGAAACACGCTGCAACAAATCGTTACATAAACGATTACGTTCAGCGGCAAGGGCCTTGCGGCGTTCAAAGAATTTGCGAATGAAAGAGAACATGAATTATATCAACAAGTTATTTTTCTATCTTCCCTTCTTAAAATTCTCAGCTTGCTCAAAGATTTCCCCATAGACTTCGTCGCGTTCGACGGGCGGGTAGCCGAATTCATCGAGAAGGATTATCAAGTCCACTTTCAATGCGGATTTAATGTCGTCGCGCTTGTCCCAGTCGGGGTATGCGGCTTGTTCGTCAACGAGAATCTTGACGCGTTTTGAGAGGGCAATTAGTTTGTCTTCGGGATAGGTGAAGTGGTACTTGACGCAGAGCGATTTTAGAATGTCATAGAACGCGGTTTCTTCGAAGCTGAGGCCTTTTTCTTCGCCTTCGGTGAAGGCCTTGCGGACTTGGACAATCATGTCGGTCAAGGTTTCGGCCATTTCTTCATAGACTTCGCTTTTCAAGATGTCTTGTTCGGTGCGGTCGTTGTATTGTTCCACGAGCTGTTGCATTTTCTGCGTGAAGTTGACGCCCTTGACTTTGTTCACCTTGCGGATTTGCCCAATGGCTTTTTGCAGGAGCATTTGCAGCAACTTGATTTTCGTGTTCGGCAGCTTGATGCGGTTGATGTGCTGCAGATATTCGTCGTCAAAGATGTTCTGTTTTGCCTGGTCGGCTTCGGCATCGCTCAACTGCAAAACGTCTTCTACGCCTTCGCTCTGGAGTGCCGAGGCAATCATCTCGCGGACGCGGGCGTTCATCTGCGCGGTATCGGGCGCATTGCCCTTGGTGAGTTTATGCAAAATGGAGCGAATTGCGAAGTAGAAATGCGCACGGTCGCGCTCGGCCTGCGTAATTCCCTCGTTGCCGACGCAAATGTCGTATGCGGCCTTCAGGCGTTTCGCAAGGCCCATAAAGCGGGCTTCCTTTTCCTTCGTGGTTTGCACGAATTCCTGCGCCTGCTTGAGGCATTCCAACTTTTTCAATTCCGCACCGTCGCCTGTGCTCTTGAAATACACCGACGCATCAAACTTGTACATCAGTTTGTCGAGCAAATCCAGATGGTTGCGGAACTCCGTAATCGCGGCGGTAATGTCTTCCACGTTCTGCTCAGAACCGGCTCCGTACTGCTTTAGTGCCAAGTTCATCTTGCGCTTGATGCCGATATAATCAACGACAATTCCCTTGTCCTTGCCAGCAAATGTCCTGTTCACGCGGGAAATCGTCTGAATCAGGGAATGCTGCTGAATCGGTTTGTCGATGTAAATGGCGTCGAGGCACGGAACGTCAAAACCCGTGAGCCACATATCCACGACTATCGCAATCTTGAAGTTGGATCGTTCCTGTTTGAAAAGGCGGTCCAGTTCCTTGCGGGCGTCCTTATCGCCAAGCAAGTCATAAAGATCCTTTTCGTCGTCCTTGCTGCGGGTCATGACCATCTTGATTTTTTCAACCGGTTTCAGTTCCCGCTTTTCCTTGTCGGTAAGTTCGATCGCCTCGCCCGCAAATTCCGCATCGTCGCAGATTTTCGCCACGCCCCATTCCGGGCGCAGCTCCAAGATGTTCTTGTACAGCGCATACGCAATCTGGCGGCTGTAACAAACGAACATCGCCTTGCCGCGAACGGTCGATTTTTCCTGAACGCGGGCTTCGTAATGCGCCACGAAATCCTTCGCCACAGCCTTCAACCGGTCTGGGTCGCCGAGAATCACGCCCATCTGCGCCACATCCTGCTTGCTCTGGTCAATCTGGTATTCGTTGGCACCCGATTCTGCAGCTTCTTCGTAATACTTCTCAATCTCTTCGAGAACGGAATTGTTCAGCACCACCTTGGCGGCACGCCCCTCGTAAACGATGGGTACCGTAATGCCGTCCTTCACCGATTCGGTCATGGTGTAAATATCGACCTCGGGGCCGAACACATCGAGCGTCGCATCAATCGGCGTGCCCGTAAAGCCCACGTAAGTCGCATTGGGCAAGGAATTGTGCAAGTAACGCGCAAAACCGAAACTCGTCTTGACGCCCTTATCGGTCACCGTAATTTTCTGGTCCAGGTTCGTCTGCGTGCGGTGTGCTTCGTCCGAAATGCAGACAACATTATCGCGGTCGGTCAGCAGTTCGATATCTTCGCTGAACTTCTGGATGGTAGCGAGGAACACGCCTCCGCTCTTGCGGCCCTGCAACTTTTCGCGCAGGTCGGCACGGCTCTCCACACTTTCGACGCGTTCGTCGCCGATATACTTCTTGGACGCTGTAAACAGTCCCGAAAGCTGGTCGTCCAAATCGGTGCGATCGGTAATCAGCACAATCGTCGGCGTCTTGAATTCTAGCGACTTCATGAGCAACCGCGTCAAGAAGAGCATCGTAAAGCTCTTGCCGCAACCCGTCGCACCAAAATACGTGCCGCCCCTGCCGTCGCCATAAGGCTTGCGAGCCTTGCAAATGTTTTCGTACAAAGACCGCGCCGCATAATATTGCGGATAACGGCACAGGACCTTCTGCTCCTTTTTGCTACTGTCCGGGAAATACTGGAAGTTCTTGAAAATGTCCAACAGGCGTTTGCGATTGAACATTCCCTGAATCATGGAGTAAAGGCTCTCGATGCCCTCGGCCTCGATTCGCCTGTCGCCAAATTCCACGCGTCGCCACGCATAAAAATAATCGTACTTGGCAAAGAAACTGCCCGCCCTGTTGTTCACGCCATCGCTAATCACGCAGAAGGCGTTATAGACAAACAACTGCGGAATATCGCGGCGGTAGCGCACCGTCAACTGTTCGTATGCGTTGAAAACCGTCGCCTCTTCGCGCACGGCACTCTTGAACTCGAACACCACAAGCGGGAGCCCGTTCACAAAAAGGATTGCGTCGGGAATACGCTTTTCGGAGCCGACAATTTCAAACTGGTTTACAATTTTGACGATATTGCAGTCGGCGCAGTATTTCGCCGCCACATCGGCCGCCAGCGGCATCGCCTCTTCATCATCATCGACACCGAAACCCGACTTTCTCTGTTCACCCAGCGGCCTAAAATCCGCAAGCTCAATGAGAAAATCCTTATCCTTCGGGTTCTCGCGCTTGAGCATAAAGCCATCCGAAAGCCAGGAACAGAACTTCTTGTTGCTCTCGTAAAGCGCACTCGCCGAAAGATTCCGCAACTGCAAAACAACCGAACGGATTTCGTTCTCGGTAATGCCCTCGGAATCGTAACGACGGTGCAAGTAGTCGCGCAGGTCCTGCTCAATCAAGACCTCGCCCTCGCCGCGGCCAATCGCCTCGCCGGGCACGTACTTGCAGCCCTCCTGAACCAGGAGGTCAATAAACACTTTCTCTAAGTCGGCTTCCTTGAACGCCATGCAGTAAAAATAAATTCATTATTTTTCTGCACAATAGGCAAAATGGCGATTTTGGGGCGAAATTGGGCGTTTTATACAAAAAAGGCAGGCAACGCCCGCCCTTTTTCTTTTTTAAATAATCCAAGGCAGCTGAACAGGGGGCAAAGAATGCCGATTGAAGGCATCCATAAGCGTCCCGCGCAGAATTGTCCACAGAGTTCGATTCAACTGTTTTTCCACAAAGAATTTCTTTAATTCTTCGTCCTTCAACAACTCCGACGCTTTTTGGACATCCTTGGATTTGAAGGAAATCATAACAACATATTCTGTTTTAAAATAAGCCTTTTTCGCACAGAGAAACTTGAACACATATTTCACGCGGAAAAATATCGAATCTTCTTTAACTACAGGGTCTTCTTTAGCAAAAGCCTGGCCCGACTCAATTGCAATTTCTTTTCCTAAAGCCAAGTTGTCAGGCAAGCACAAGACAGATTCATGGGAATCCATGAAACGAACATCAAATAATTGAAGCATTTTTATGAGTTGTTGAAACTTTTCTTTCATATTCAACCTTCCCTTAAGCAGCAGCAATCTTCTGCGTTTCTGGTTTTAACGAAGTGACCTCAATTTTTTGCAAATTCATCATTGACCATTCGGCTTTTTTCCACATGAAGTTGGACTCGCAATTGTATGTTGCAATCGGTTCGCACACTTTATTCCACGGAATGGACATCTTTGTGTAGGATTCATATTCCGATTCAACAGCATCGCGAATAACTTCATCTAGATACTCGTTCGTCGTCTTGTCTTCACCTTCGGCCAACTTCCGAACAGTTTCCTGCAAATCGTACGGAACCTGGACTGTCATGTCCTTCATTGGAGTGATGTACAAATTCCCGCCGACAGCCTCTGCCATCTTCAGCAACTGCTTGTAGGAGGGATTCGTTTTCAGCGACGCGATGCGAGAAATCGCACTTTGCGTCGTTCCCATTTTATCGGCAATGTCCTTCTGCGTCAGCCCCAAAGAATCCTTCATGAAATCAAAATCAGTCAAGAACGAAGACAGAGCCTCGTACGTTTTCACAAACGAAGCCAATTTTCCGTCTTCTTTTTCGAGCGAATCCATGTAATCTAAGACTTGATCTTTTTTCATGACATGACTCCCTGTTTGACAAGTTCCTTGTACTGTTTCATTTTTTGCATTGCCGTTTCAAGCTTCATCGGCTTTGTCTTATGCTTTAGTTCTGCACACAGCAAAATAAGAGTGTTCAATTTACGCAAAGACATACAAAAATATATTCGGAAAACGCCACCGCGCGCTTGCTTAGGAATTCGCATTTCGTAGAGATCCTCATATTCCTTTGGGAATTTATAAATCTGCTCAATTCGCAAAAATGGGGTTAAATCACTAACTTTTAGCAGAACCTCTAAAAACGTTTTAACACGCAAATACAGGTCGCGATGACGTTTCGACAAATCCTTTATTTCCTTCCCGACATCTCCAGTTTGATCCTTAAACTCCCCTCTCTGGGGATCATAAGATTGCGGATCCGGAAAGAAAATGAACTCCATGAAATAAATATAGCATATTTGCTATATTCAAGCAAGAGGTAACAGCAAAAAAAAACGCACTTTCCAGTGTTTTTCTCTTTTTTTTGCAAATTTCAGCATTTTTTAAGATTCAAACAGCCTTGACGGTTCGAGTTGCAAGTCGGATGGGCCGAGGAGTTTGTAGAGATTCTGGCAGAGGATGTAGAGGGCGGCGAGGGCGTTCATCACATTTTTCAAGTGCGCTCGCTGATAGTTCGGGATTCCCTTTTCCGGAACATCGGCACGGAAATGCTTGACCAGGTTATAATCCTGCCACCAGCCGGCAGCCGACTCGCTATCAAAACCGGCAAACGGGACAAAATTGATAATCTCGTAAGGATACTTCGTAGAAACCCTTTGATCTTTAATCTTCGGCTCGTCATTCACAATGACCGTCATCTTTTGCAAGATGTTCTTGACCTTCGAAGGAGCATTAACAACCTTGCAATATTCTTCTGCAATGGAATCAATTTCGCTGCAGATGTTCAAGAACAGATAAGTGTAACGACTGGAGAACGTCTTGAAGTTGCTCTTGTCAATCGTCACGAACTCATCCGTTTCAAGGAAGTCCTTTTCAAGCAGAAGATACTGCTTCCAGAAAATTTTGGAGAAGGTTTGGGGAGTCATAAAATAATACAAAGACCAATACAAAGAAATCTACTCTCTAAATCCGTCCTTTTTGTACAAGCATATGATAAAAACGACCAAGTGCAGTCAGCTTACAACTTTTCGACCACATAGCCGCATGCCACATATGAGGGGCATCTACAGGAACTAATAAATTTACTCGATTGTATTTTTGTAATATTGCAAACTTTTGAGTATTTTCTAATATAGGTCCCGGCATTCCTTCAGAACGCCCCTTCATTTCAGGCTCATACGTTGGATTTAATGGATACTCATAATTTGAAGTAGGGAATAAACTTACTAATTTATGCAAGTCGTCTAAAGAAATCGTTGGTTGAGTCTTTCTAAGCGACACAAAATTCTTTACATTCGCTTTAAACACGGGACGCTGTTCCCACGCTCCAAGCGACTGATCAATATAGGCATATACACTTCCTGGCGTAATATTTCCTATTAAATTTGCGGCACTACCATTAAGTGCATCTACAAGCAAAGATGTAAATATTCCCTCCCCACCCTTTTCCATTGCGGGCTGTATTTTCGTACAAGCCGTCAAAATTACAACACCTTCCTTAATTTCGCTAACACCACTTATTGGATTTTCTGCAGCAACACCAGAATGGCAGCAATCAAGGATTATAATTTTATTTTTACACTTTGACTGGTTTGCTAGAGTAACAACCTCGTTTAGCGTAACACCATCACATCCTGTTCGGCTATCGGAAGAAATCAAATAACCACCAACAGAATCGCAGTAACCATGCCCTGAAAAATACAAAAGAGCAATATCGTCGTCTCCAGCAAACAGAGTTCGAATAGATTCTCGCAACTCATTTGAAGATATTGAAGAGTTTCGATCTTTTGCAAGGCAAACATTGCATTCAAAATTTACAGTATCATCTGCATTTTGCGTCAACACACGTGCAACATTTGTCGCATCATTGACACAGCCTTTCAAATTATTAATAAATCGCGATTTATAGTAGTTAATTCCTACGATCAATGCTTTTCTCATAAGATACCTCAGAACTATCTAATTATTAGAAAAAATTCGCCAGTACGCTTGCCCAATAGGTGTCAACGAACACGATTTGGACTTCATTGCGGCCCAATACATATAATCTGCATCATTTGGAATGACGAGCCCAAAACCTTGCAAACGTTGTAATTTCTTAAAAATCCGAACATTTTCATCAATTGCATAAGGTTTCAAATGACGATCTTGCGAACCATCGACATTCGTCTCTTCAAAAGAAGGGTCCAACTGAAATTGGGAATCAACATTCGGAAATAGAAGCAAAGCTTCCTTTAATTCGTCTTTTGAAATCCTCGGCGCAGCTTTTCTAAGCGACAAAAATTCATTAGCACTTGTTTTAAATACAGGATGCTGCCCTCCTGAAGAAAGGATTTTATCAGCATACGAATGAATCGAATCCAAAGATACGTCACCAAATAAATCAGCAGCTCCTCCCGACAAAGCGTCAACTATACAACTTGTATAAAGGCTGCATCGCCCTTTAACGCATTTAGAAACTTCATTGCGTTTACATGCAGACATAAATGTAACTCCTGGGACCAATAAAGATTGATTCGAAAGGATATTTCCTACATCCCCAGAAAAACAGCTATCCAATATCACAATTCTATTTTGGCTATTTGACTCTAAAACAGATTCCATTAATCCTTTCAACATCAATGGGCCATCAGTCATTTGAAGACTACCAACAGACTGATACAATCCACCATGTCCAGAGAAATAGAACAAAGCGACATCGGCTTCCGATTGAAATAATTCTTGAACGGCATTCAAAGCTTCGTTTACAGTTGCATCATGTAATTCTGTAATTTCAAAATTATCAGAACCATCTGCATTCTTCGACAACAATTTGCTTATTTCTTGCGCATCAAGAATACAACTGTTTAGCGGATTTCCTGAACTATGATCTACCCCAATTACGACGGCTTTCCTTGTCATTTTTCCTCACTATAGCCGTTCTATGAACGCTTTGATATTTTCCCAGCTCCAGATGTTGATTCTCTTCCCCTGAAGAATCAGAGGCAAAGATGCCGGCCGATCATCACTTCCATACATCAACATCACGGGAATTTCCTCTTCATAAGCACATCGGATTTCCCACAATTGACCATCAGCTTTTGGAGTATTTTTAGTGATGATAGCAATAAGGCCATCACACCCCTTAATTCGAGTACGACAATTGGTTTTCCAGGCGTTGTCCCACGGTTCTTTTACCGACATGTCTACAAAATCAAAGGGAGATGCTTCGTTGCGAGCTTGTCCATGCAGGAAAATTGACAACAATTGATCTTCAATTGCAAAACTAGTAAAGACTCTTTTTCTCTTTTCCATCATTACGGTCTCCAATGGATTTCATTATTTAGCGCAGTATAAAACTCTGCGATTCTATCCTTTCTTCTTCCAATAGATTCAAGAAGATTCATTGTATTGTCCAGGTACCTATATGCTAAGCCTTGACGTTTTTGTACATATGCATTAATATCCGATGGTGTACGTAATTGAGGCCAAAAATCGAGGTATTCGGGCAATGATACCCAACCGCATATATACGTGGCTATTGGACGTGGTTTATCCGTTGCAACACCAATTTCAAAAGGAACCCACCAGGATTCTTTTGTATTATCAGAAACTACTGCGATTACATCTGTACTTTCGTCTATCTTTGACACAATATGACTAGTAAGTTGCCGCCCATCCTTCAATAACGCAGAATCCAATAAGTCAAGATAAGCTTCAACACCATTGTAACGAAGCGTGTCATAAACCGTTTTTGCCGCTACAGCATCCTTTTGCTGATGAGAAATAAAAACCTTCACATTTCCTCCTATTTAGCCAATTTACGAATTGCGTCGACAATGGAATCACTATTCCAACCGGCGATTATATCCGCATTATCCTTGACAATCTTGGATGTTTTTTCTGCCCCCCATGGCTGCACTGCAACAATAGGCTTATCAAGTTCCTTGGCAATGCGAATTTCCTTGTTAATCCACTTAGAATAGGTAGCGTAGACTCCGGCAAGAATTACCACGCAAGATGCATGCAGAATTTTCCCACGAATAGCATCCTCTAACTGACGATCTGTCCCACAGTTATGAATAGGATCATCTTGAGGAACCGAATAATCCTTCCATTGGAAATAAGGATGTTCGTTGAAGAAATCAGTCAAGCGCTCATAAGCATTACTGTAGCTCCAAGAGTGACTGATGAATAAGTTGTATGTACGTAGTTCAGGCATTCCCAACCCCTTGTATAAACCCCTTAGCACCATTGCCGAAGTCGATTCTTTATTAGCAATATCTATGCCAACTCATTATTTGCAAACAAATCACCACTTTCAAGGGCATTTCGTTTCATTTTGATACGTAAAAAACAACAAGCGTTTAATTTGTAAACACTCTAATTGGATTAACCGCTTGGTCAACATGCCGTCAACCATTGAAATCCATTTGGAAATAGCCTATTCAACCATTCAATCTTCGCATATAATAAAAGACGTTCGTTAAACCGCAGCAAGATTTGTGCCAACTATTTCATTTCCGTCTTATTCGTCAAACGTTCCGTATAATACACAGCATGCGTTACAGCATTAAAAGCGATAACATCCGGAATCACCTGCGGAACATCCTTTCCCTTAATTTTATCCCATTTTCGACCATCAGGAGAGCACCACTCATTTATTACATAAACATTTGTATCTGGAGCCGAAAAATTTGTGGCATTTTTAATCTCATTTGGGTCCAATTCAATTTGAGTCATTACGCTGGTAATTATCTTTTCGCACAAAAAAACATGGTCTTCAAATGAAGCGGATCGCCTTATATTACTTAAACAACCAACCCATATTTCAAGTCCATCTCTCAGCTCCATAGACTTAATGGGATGATTTGTATTTTGAAATCTTTTGTAAACACCTTGTTGAGCACGAGTCATGCCACAATAAAAACGACACTTCCTTTGATTTGGTTCTTTCCCCCTTATCAAATATAAATTGCATTTAAACTTCAAGTTGCGCTCCCAGTAACTTTCGGTCTGGGGCCATACCATTTTATAACATACGCAGATTCCAAAGACATAGCTTTTACCTTTTTAGTACCCCATTTTGGAGAGGAGAAGGGTTTGCATTTGAGTTAGGGTTTGGTTTTCGTCTATTTTGTATTTTACATGTTCAAACAATTTTGAATTCGTTATTTCAAATTGTTTCAATTCCGTATCAGTTGGAATATTTATCGAAATATTCTTGAGATCCGTTTGAGTAATTAGACTTTGCACCCCGCCCTTCGTTATTTCAGCATAATCAAGGCGATTCAAAATCTGATAGCAATATTCATAAAATTTTGCTTTGATAACAAGAACATTATCCGCTGTATATAATCGTTCGTTATACCGATTAACTATGCCTAAAGTCCCTACTCTCCCAGTTGTCATCAATCTTTCGTCTTGGTTAAATTCATTAGAATATCCAATTATACCAGACGCACCAGCAACAGGGTATTTATAATTGCCTTCAGAAACATCCTTTTTATCCACACAAGTTTTTCCACTTGTAATTTCAGCAATCTCCCCCAAAGTTCCCATTCTCCATCCCTGCGGCAGATTGTTGGGGTCGATGTTGTCAATGAAGGTGTGGCGGTAGAGGGTTTGGGCGGTTTGTTCGAGGGTGGCGATGAGTTTCTTGTTAGTTTCGATGCGGGTGGCGAGGGTGTTGTATTCGGCGACAATTTCGCGCTGTTTTTCTATCGCGGGGACGGGGACCTGGACTTCGCACATTTCTTCCCAGTCAAAGACCTCGCGGGCGCTGCCGTGAGAATGGAAGCGGGCGTAGCGGTCAAATTCCGGGCGACGGAACCACATCATCAGATATTCGGGATCCAGGGCGTTCGTATCAACGACTTCAAAAACGGTATAGGCCTGCGAAATGATGGCGTCGTCATATCCGTCCAACAAGGCAACTGAAATTTTATCACCATTGCGAGACGTTACGGGACCATAAGCAAATTGCCCCTTGGTCACCACTTTATAGGCGGACAAATCTGTGCCGACAATATTGGCGATAGAGGGCATGAATTCTTTCGTGATGCTCACGCCAAGTAACCGCGTCACTTTCAAGTCCCTGTTCCGCACATCTACGGGTCGTATGTAGTCTCCAAGCCGATTCATCATCGAAACAGATCCTCCGCTTTAACAATACTTTGTATTAAAGACGCGTATTTTCCATTCGCCACTCCAAAAGGCGCAATCATTGTCAAGTGCAGCGTCTTGTTAGTCTTCACATCATCCCTGAAAATGTCACGGCGTTCCTTCAACCACTCGGCATAGTCTTTCTTTATCTCGAAGGGTCTGTCACAATACTTTATTTCGCACAGGTCTATCACCTTGTCGCTCCGGTCTATAATCAAGTCTATCTGGGAACCTTTCTTGCCGTTTTTCTTTGACCACGAACAGACGTCGCTTTCGATTCCCGATATACCCAAAGCCGCTTTCACTTGAGCGACGTGGTGTATGCAAACTTGTTCGAACGCATACCCCTGCCACGCATTGCGTTTGCTGTCAGACAAATTGCTCCACGCATTTTCATTCATGCCCTTGTAGTCCTTTACGAACCGCAAAAAGAACAACGTAAACATGTCGGTCAACTGAAACAGAGCCTCATTCCTTTTTTTGCCAAAAGACTGGTAATGGCGGATAAAGTCGCACTTTTCCAGATTTTCCAGGACTTCGCTCAATTTTCCGTTATCTGCCGCACCAAGTCCCGAAATAATAGCGTTCCTTGTGAGGCCCACAAGCTTTGCGGACAACAGTTCTACAACCTTCCTGTAAATTGTCGATTCGTTAAAGAGCGACCGAAACAGAAAGTCGTATTCTGTCCTGAGTACGGCGTTTCTCTTGAAAAAAAGCTTATCTATATTTTGCCTCAAGCTAAGCGACGAATCTAGCAACGATAGATAGTAGGGTGTTCCACCCAGGCACATGTAGGTTTCGACGATTTCCGAATCAGACCAGTCAAAGTTTTCTTTTGCAAGGTATTTACGGGTTTCAAGCAACGAAAAGGGAGCAAGATAGATAGGCCTAGTCACCCTATTGTGCAGTCCGCCCTTGTCGCCCAACAGCTTGTTCACCATCCAGGTCGTAGCGCTGCCGCAAACCACCAGTTTCAACCTTTGGCAATCGGCTCCCCAGCTGTTCCAAAACATTTCCAGGGCCCTGAGGAAATTGGATTTCGGCGTGTCAAGCCACGGCAGTTCGTCAATAAATACGACAATCCTTTTTTTCTTTAATGTCCGAAGGTAATTTTCCAGCTGGTCAAAGGCCTCAAACCAGTTCTTGGGAATGTTTGTACTTTGCCCGCTGAACTTTTGAAGTTGCTTTTTCCAGTTTCTCAGTTGTTCAGCCTTGCTTACCTGATACACCCCTGTTGTATAGAAATCGAATTCTTCCTTGAAAAATTGCTTGACAAGGAACGTCTTCCCTATTCGCCTGCGACCATAGATTGCGACAAACTCCGCTTTCGGACTTTCAAAGCATTTTTGCAAGGTCTTTTGCTCTTCTTGCCGGCCAACAATTTTCTCTGAATAGTCCATACGCCCTCATTTTTTCGCTCAAAAATGGCAAAATATACCGATTATGGTGCGGAAAATATGTAAAAAAATAGACTTTCCGCACCAAAATCAACCTGTTTGAAATATATATAATTTGCAACGATTGCGCAACAGATCTACGGGCCGTATGTAGTCTCCAAGCCGTTTCATATTCTGCCCTGTCATAGATTCTCCAAGTCTATCAAAACCATCCACGAGCCTTTTCTTGTCGTGCCTTCGTGCTTAATCGCGGGGACTTCAAGTTTACCTAGTTTGTTCAAATAATACTTGGTGGTATTCAAGTTCATTCCCAAGTATTTTGCAATTTGACCCTGAGTTGCACGTGGATTGGCTACCAGATAATGCATAAGTTTGATTTCAATCGGCAAGTATTTTTGAGTCGATTGGGTGGTCGATTGGGTGGTCGATTGGGTGGCGGATTGGGTGGCCGCAGTCTCTTGCTTGGCAAAAAATGCAAGCATCACATCCCCGGGGTGCACAGTATATTCCGTCTTGACTCCATAATCCTTGCAAAGTTTGCACATGTTTTCGATGCCCCTGCCCCACGCTTCCACGTAGCCCGCCCTAAAGAACGCGTTTGCGATTTTGGGGTTGTATTGTTCAGAACGGTGCCGTTGCATCAATGTTTCGACGGTCCAATTGGCCGGGAAAATGCAATCGTTGCTTATAAGGACTTCGTTCTCGTGTATGCGAATTTGAATCGGAACTCCAGAGGAGTAATTCGAATGCATCAGGGCGTTGTAAACGGCTTCGCGCATGGCATCCTTTGGAATGGGGTAGCGTTCCACCCGAATCAGGCCGTCGTAACTGATGCGTGCCTTGAAATACTTGAGGTAAATGAGCTCGACGACTCGATCAGCCTGAATGAACAACGAACCGTAAATTTCATCTTGGTATTGCAAATCGGGCCCATCGCCAAAAAAACCTATTTTCACGTATGCGCCGCCAAACCATTTTTCCGGCTTGCGGTGAAAAAGCAAGACTGCGGCGCGGGTCAATTTTCCATCTACAACCAGATTCAGGCTGTCCAACAGTTCTTCGTCCGTCATCGACAAATCTTGCGCAGTCATCCGGCCCGACTTTTTCGCCTCCCGGCGGAAGATGTCGAAGCTTTCCTTGTCCAAATCCCTAAAGCTGACTCCATCGACAGGGACCGCGTCCCATTTTGTTCCGGTCTTGTTCAGCAAAAACTGCGTGAGCGAAGCACCTTGCAAAAGCTGCTTTGTACTCCCGGTCCGGTAATGATATTCGCCTTTATAGTTTACGGGATATGTACTCGGAGAAATCGAGATTTCGATGTATTCCTTGGAATCTACAGAAAGCAGGTTTACATCTACCAGCAAGCCCAATGCATCCCTGACTTTATTCGGGATATCTTCCATGAGCTTCTTGGCATTCTGCAATCCGATGACATGTCCCTTGTCATCTACGCCTACAAAAATCTTTCCACCTTGAGCATTCGCAAAACCGCATATCCACTTGATATACTCATCTCGCCACGATTCCTTGTACTCGATGTTCTGACTTTCGGGCATATCGTTCCTTAAAGGTTAATCATTTTGCCTTGATATACATTCGTCCGCTTTTGTATGCAATAGTGCCTGCTTTCCATCACGCTACAATTCAAATCCCAGGTTCTTGAACACTTTGGCGAGTTCCTTTTCGCTTTCTTTTTCGGCTTTGAGGAGGGTGCGCATTTCCGCTTGGAGTTCGCGCATCTTTTCGTCAAAGTTCACGGCCTCATCGCGGTTCTTGAATTCGATGTACTTGCTCGGCACGAGCGACCAGTTTTTCGCCTCGATTTCCTTGAGGGTGGCGGTGGCGCAGAATTCGGGTTCGTCCTTGATTTTCTGCGTTTGCCACTTGTGGTAGGTGCCGCTGATTTTTGCGATGTCCTCGGCGCTGAACTGGGTGTATTTCTTTTCGAAGGGTTCGCCCATCTGGCGCAGGTCCATAAAGAGCACTTCGCCTTTGCGGCTCCTGTACTTGCGCATGGAATCGCCGACCTTGACTTCGCGGGCGGTCTTGTTGTTGTTCAGAATCCAGAGCGTCACGCTGATGTCGGTGGAGTAGAACATGTTGCGGGGCAGAATGAGGATTGCCTCGACCTTGTCGTTCTGCAAAAGTTCCTTGCGGATTTGCTGTTCGTCGCCTTCGCCGCTGAGCGCGCCGTTACTGAGCAGAAAGCCCGCTACGCCGTTTTCGGAGAGTTTCGAGAGGATGTTCAGAATCCAGCCGTAGTTCGCGTTGCTCGTGGGCGGCACGGTGTAGCCTTTCCAGCGCGGGTCGTCGAGGAGTTCGTTTTCGGCACGCCACGATTTCTGGTTGAACGGCGGGTTCGCCATGATAAAGTCGGCTTTCAAATCCTTGTGCTGGTCTTCGGCAAAGGTGTCGGCGGGTTTGTCGCCCAGGTTGCCGGAGATGCCGCGGATGGCGAGATTCATCTTCGCAAGTTTATACGTGGTGCCGGTGTATTCCTGGCCATATACGGAGACTTCGCGCTTGTTGCCGTGATGCGCCTCGATAAACTTCATGCTTTGCACGAACATGCCGCCCGAACCGCAGCAGGGGTCGTAAATCTTGCCGCGGTAGGGTTCAATCATTTCGGCGATGAGACCGACGATTGTCTTGGGCGTATAGAATTCGCCTTTGCCCTTGCCTTCGGCGATGGCGAACTTTCCGAGGAAATATTCATACACGCGCCCGACAACATCCTGTTCCTTGTCTTTGATGGTGTCGATGCCGTCGATGTCGCTGATGAGCGCCGCGAGTTTTGCGGTGTCGAGTTGCAGGCGCGAGAAATAGTTGTCGGGGAGTGCCCCGCGCAACGCCTTGTTCTTCTTTTCGATGTTCGCAAGCGCGGTATCGATCAGGAGCGCAATGTCGCTTTGGCGGGCATGCTCGATGATAAAGCTCCAGCGGGAAGTTTCTTCTAGGTAAAAGACGTTGTCCTTGTTGTAGAACTCGGGCATTTCCACGTATTTCTGGCGGCCGGCGGCGATGAGCTTTTCGCGCTGTTCCTCGAACTTGTCGCTTGCAAACTTGAGGAAGATAAGCGAAAGCACCACATGCTTGTATTCGGCGGGTTCCACGCTGCCGCGCAACTTGTTCGCAGACTCCCAGAGGGACGCCTCTACGGACTTTTCTACAACTTTCTTCTTAGACGATTTTCTTTCTGCCATGCCGATATCCAAATAAAATTCCAACAACCCAAATATATGTTCATTTCAAAAAAAAGACACTCACCGCATCATTCGTTTCCAAACCGCATCGTCAATATTTCGTCGCGAATCAATAACAGTCAAAACAACAATACGCTCTGTATCCTTGCGATAAAAAATGCGCCAAGGAGCTACGACCAATTCCCGATATCCACCGATTTGCAAAGCTTCCAATTCTGCAGGGACCTTCCCCATCTCCGGGAACTTTTCCAAGTTTTCACATTCGGTCTTGATCTTTGCAAATATCTGCCGAGCATTTTGCAGACTGTTCTCTGCAATGTACAAGACAATCCCTCTTAAATCTGCAGCGGCGGATTCTGTCCATTCTACAGCGAACTTTTTACTTGGCATTCAGTTCCTTCTCCAAAGAAGCAAAGAGATCTTTTTGACGGATGATTTTGCCTTTCGCAACTTCGCCTTCGCTTTGCGCAAACAGCTTAAAAAGCTTTAAACCGTCTTGCATCGACTGGTAAGTGTCAATGTCCAAAAGGACTCCCCTCGCCTCGCCATTTTGCGTCACAATATAAGGAGATCGCGTCTCACAGACATGATCCAAGACCTTCGCCGCATTGGCCTTGACATACGAGATAGGTTTAATGTTTTTTAATTCCGACATACATTCTCGCACTGGACTGAATTCAATACTAAATATAGTCTTTTCAAAACCGGATACAAAAAAAGGACCGCCTTTTTCAAAGCAGTCCTTTTTCAAAGCTAAGGTTTGCTTCGTGCCTACGGCACTCGCAATAACACTGAGCGGATTAGTCCTTACCGTAGACCTTTTCCGCGTAGGTAGCCGTAGCCATCAGGTATTCGCGGTTCATCTTAGCGATGTAATCCACGGTAATACCCTTCGGGCAAGCCGCCTGGCATTCGTAAAGGTTCGTGCAGTTGCCGAAGCCTTCCTTATCCATCTGGGCGACCATCGCAAGAACGCGCTTCTTCGCTTCGACCTTGCCCTGCGGCAAGAAGCTCAGGTGAGAAACCTTGGCAGAAACGAAGAGCATTGCGGAAGAGTTCTTACAGGCAGCGACGCAAGCACCGCAACCAATGCAAGCCGCAGCGTCGAACGCACGGTCAGCCTGATCCTTCGGAACCGGAATAGAAGCGGCTTCCGGAGCGGCACCCGTATTCACGCTGACAAAGCCGCCAGCCTGAATAATACGGTCGAACGCGCTACGGTTTACAACGCAGTCCTTGATGACCGGGAATGCCGAAGCACGCCACGGTTCGATCACGATCGTATCGCCATCCTTGAACTTGCGCATGTGAAGCTGGCAAGTGGTAATGCCATGGTCAGGACCATGCGGCATACCGTTGATCACGAGAGAGCACATACCGCAAATACCTTCACGGCAGTCGTGGTCGAAAGCAAAGCCTTCCTTGCCCTGCTTCATTTCGCGATCGTTGACGATATCGAGCATTTCGAGGAAAGACATATCCGGGGAAATGCCGTCGATTTTTACAGTTTCAAATTGACCTTTGGTCTTGGCATTCGGCTGACGCCAGATTTTCAAAGTCAGATGCATATTTCCGCTCATTATTTGTAACTCCGGGTCACGAGGTGAACATTATCGAATGTGAGAGGTTCCTTGGAGAGTTCCGGCGCCTGTCCGTCACCCTTGTATTCCCAAGCACCGACATAGCAGAAGTTTTCGTCGTCGCGCATCGCTTCGCCTTCTGCAGTCTGATGTTCTTCACGGAAATGACCACCGCAGGATTCTTCACGGTGCAAAGCGTCGCGTGCGAGGAGTTCCGCGAATTCGAGGAAGTCTGCCACGTGGTTTGCATTTTCGAGATTCTGGTTGAAGTCACCTTCGCTACCGAGCACGTTCGCATTGTTCCAGAATTCGTCACGGATTTCCGGAATGCGTTCGAGAGCCTTTTCAAGACCTGCCTTGTTACGGCCCATGCCGACGTAATCCCACATCACCTGACCGAGTTCACGGTGAATGTCGGAAACGTTGCGCTTACCGTGGATGTTCAAGATCTTGTTCAAGCGTTCCATCGTCTGAGCTTCCGCAGCCTTGAACGCCGGATCCGAAGCAGAAACCTTTTCAAGCTTCGTGCCTGCGAAGTAACCGCCGATGGTGTACGGAATCACGAAGTAACCATCGGAAAGGCCCTGCATCAAAGCAGAAGCGCCAAGACGGTTAGCACCGTGGTCAGAGAAATTCGCTTCACCGAGAACGAAGCAGCCCGGGATCGTGCTCATCAAGTTGTAGTCTACCCAGAGACCACCCATGGTATAGTGGCTAGCCGGGTAAATGCGCATCGGAACCTTGTACGGGTCTTCGTCGGTAATCTTTTCATACATCTGGAAGAGGTTACCATACTTGGCAGAAACGCCCGACACGCCCATGCGCTTAATAGCATCAGCAAAGTCGAGGTAAACGGCACGCTTCGTTGCACCCACACCCATGCCTTGGTCGCAGACCATCTTTGCATTGCGGGAAGCCACGTCACGCGGCACCAAGTTACCAAAGGACGGATAACGTTCTTCGAGGTAGTAGTAACGTTCGTCTTCCGGAATTTCGTTAGCCGGGCGGGTATCGCCGACCTTTTTCGGAACCCAAATACGACCGTCGTTACGGAGAGATTCACTCATCAACGTGAGTTTCGACTGGTGATCGCCGGTAACCGGAATGCAAGTCGGGTGAATCTGCGTGTAGCACGGGTTTGCAAAGAGCGCACCCTTCTTATAAGCCTGCCAAGCCGGGCTCACGTTACAGCCCTTTGCGTTGGTAGAAAGGTAGAAGACGTTGCCGTAGCCACCCGTTGCAAGGCAGACTGCATCAGCTTCATAGCTTTCAAGAGCACCGGTAATGAGGTTACGCACCACGATACCGCGAGCCTTACCGTCAATGACGACGAGGTCCTGCATATCGCGACGCGGGAACAGCTTCACAGAACCCTTAGCGACCTGGCGCATCATCGCCTGGTAAGCGCCGAGAAGGAGCTGCTGACCGGTCTGGCCTCGTGCATAGAACGTACGGGAAACCTGAGTACCACCGAAGGAACGGTTAGCAAGAAGTCCACCGTAGTCACGGCCGAACGGAACGCCCTGAGCCACGCACTGGTCAATAATCAAATTCGAGTTTTCAGCGAGACGATGCACGTTCGCTTCACGTGCGCGGAAGTCACCGCCCTTCACGGTATCGTAGAAGAGACGATAAACGGAGTCGCCGTCGTTCGTATAGTTCTTGGCTGCGTTGATACCGCCCTGTGCTGCAATGGAGTGTGCACGACGTGGCGAGTCTTGATAGCAGAACGCAAGAACGTTGTAGCCAAGTTCACCGAGGGAGGCTGCGGCACTTGCACCAGCAAGACCCGTACCGACGACGATGACCTTGAATTTACGCTTGTTGGTCGGGTTCACGAGTTTGAGTTCAAACTTGTGACGCGTCCATTTTTCGGAGATAGAACCACCAGGAATATGGGCATCCAGAATCATATTAGCGAGCTCCTTCCTTGTTCATGACGTAGGAATACTGGAAACCATCTTCAAGCTTCACGGCGGAAGTCTTCTTGGATTCCTTTTCCTGCATCTGCTGTTGCTTCTGAACTTCAAGCTTCTGCTGGTAGACTTCGCTACGAGCCACTTCACGCATCTTCTTGACTTCATCGGTGTTAGCGATGTAGCAAGAGAAAGCGGCTTCGAAAGCGAAACCGAGCGCCACGATTACGCTGTAGACAACGCCTGCGAGGTCGATAATCGGAGTCCACTTCTGGTGAGCGACACCCATCGTCTGGAATGCAGAAGAAATCGCGTGGAACAAGTGCATGCCGATAACAAACATGCTGATCAAATAGAAGACGGTCCAGAACGGACTTGCGAACATGTCGATCGTCGTGAGCCACATGTCACGAATGATCATGCCTTTTTCATTTTCGTACAGGTAGTGAACGCCGAACTTGAGAACCATCAAATGCTGGATCACGAAGCCGAGAACGAAAATGCCGGACCAAATCATGGTGAAGCTTGCGAAAGTCTTGTGACCCTTGCGAGCGTTCACTTCATAAGCTTCAGGACCGCGAGCCTTGCGGTTTTCAATCTTCAGCTTAATAGCGAGGCCGACGTGAATGATGAACAGAGCCACAAGTCCGAGTTCGATGAAATAAATCATCGGCTTCATTCCCGTGAGCAACTGCGTGTAAGCGTTGTAGTGGGCCTGCGCGACAGATTGGTCCAAGTTGATAAGTTGCAAGTTACCAACCATGTGTCCAAAGATGAACAGCGCAAGGCATGCACCGCTAGCACCCATGATCTGCTTCTTACCGATAGAAGAAGTCAGATACTTGATTATCCATTGCATGTGGTTTTGTCTCCTTAAGTGTGAATATTAGCCGAGAACGGTGCAAGCCTTGTTGGAAGCCGCTTCGTACTCATAAAGATCTTCTTTCTTGAACCAGAAAGCCACTTCGCGTTCAGCGCTTGCCGGGCTATCGGAACTGTGGACGACATTTTCGGTCATCGACGGGGCAAAGTCGTAACGGAGCGTACCCGGTTCAGCCTTGGCCGGATTGGTAGCGCCGTTGATTGCGCGGACAGCCGCAATTGCGTTTTCACCAGCGAGAGCGATCATGACCGAAGGTCCCTTGGTCATGTACGCTTCGAGTTCCGGAAAGAACGGCTTGTTCACGTGTTCTGCATAAAAACCGCGGGCTTCTTCAGAAGTCATCTGGTGCAACTTGAGACCGACAACCGAGAGACGAGCGCTCGTGTAGCGATCCAAAATGCGACCGATAAGACCTGACTTCACGCCATTCGGCTTGATCATAGCAAATGTCATTTCCATAATATTATACCGCCTTGAAAGGTTGTCCAAATATAATTATTTCGTCTTTTATTCCTGCTCGGAAATCTTCCGATTCAATTCTTCCGACAGTTTTCCGCCGCTTTGGATGTCTTTAATAAGCCATTCCACCGACTCACGGAGGTCACTTTTCGGGTATTTTTCCATAAATTGAGTCAAAACAGCGAGAGCAGCGGTGTCCTTCTTCAAATTTTCACGCAGCTGGAAGCCACGGGCGAACATCGCCTTTTCCGCGAACGGAGATTCGGGCCACATCGCGAGGAAGGCCGCATATTCCTTTTCGGATTCCACAAATTTTCCGCGTTCCGCATCGAGCTTCGCAAGTTCGAGGATCGAACGGGCATACAAGGAGTCTTCTTCATCGACCGAAAGATCCTTGATGCGTTCCCACGTGAGCCATGCACCAGAAAGGTTCCTGTTCGCATACATGGAATCTGCACGAGCTTGCAAATCCTCTGTCGAGAAGAGGTCTTCTCGCGGCAGGTAAAACTTGTCGATGACCGAAACCGGATGCTTCTTGAAGGCTTCCCTTCTAAAGCGTTCAAACCAGCTGCGGGCAAAGCCTGCCGCCGCACCCTTGTAAACGAGTACCTTGATTGAATCCAAGTTTTCCGTTTTCGGAAGCTTATCCTGTTCACGGTAATATTCGTACAGGAAAGCCTTGTCCGGTGTCTGAGCAAAAACGCCCATGTCGCCGGAGACCTGTTCCAAAGTCGCATTCGGGAAAATTGCCGCGCCATACTTTGCAAAAACTGTCTTCAAAGAATCTTCCGGAGTAAAGAAGCCATTCTTCGCAAGCGAGTCAGAGAAAGCCTTTCGGTAGAAAGACATCTTGGCCATGAGCTGCAACTTGTTGAAGAGATCCGTCTTGTCGAGACCTGCGTCACGAGCCGCCAAGGCTTTGAGCTTCCACGTCGAAATCATCTGTACGCGGCGACGGCGCGGATACTGCGGACGAAGACGCTCCGGAAGTTCCAGATACAAGCCTCGCACATCCTTTTCGGTAACGAACGGCTTGCCGTCGATTGTCGCAAGCACATAGTTCGAATCCAGCGGGAGATCCTTACCGCCCGAAATTTTGCTTTCGATTTCCAAGGTAACGCTGTCGAGAGGCGCGCCATTGAATTCCGCAGCATGTGCGTCGTAATACTTTTGCACTTCCGGATATCGGATCGGTTCCAAGCGATACTTGTAACGCGCCTGTAACAGGCTGTCGCCACTATGCCCCGCCATCAGGTTCTTGAATTCCATCACGAAGCGTTCCGCAATGACCGAGTCGCGGCCTTCTTCCGGCAAAACGTCCGGTGCGCGGCGCAGCAGAACCTTCAAGGCGACAGAAGTCGACGGCCCTTGGATGAGGCGAACTTCACCGACCGCCAAGGAATCCTTGCCAAAGAGAATTTCACGGACGGAATCTACGGCCATAACCCCTTCACGCGAATTCGAAAGAAGGGTTTCACGCTTCAAGCCTTGGATATCCGCAAGTGGAACCTTACGAGAATCCAAGTCCGCAAAAGCTTTGTTCACAAGAGCCGTATCAGCGGATACCACGTAGGCAAGTTCCACCTTGGAAATCGTCTGGGCATCGAGAAGTCTTTTGGTATAGCCTTGGAGCGTTCCGGAGTTTTCCTTCAGATACAGCTGCATCGCCACATTTTCGCGGCAATCGCTCAGACGATTGCAAGAATCCTTGGCGAACAAAGCCTTATTCTTGTCAAAATATTCCTGCAGAGCCGCATCCGTATGGCAAAGGTTCTGGGAGACGTAGAATTCGTCAAAGGCACGCATCAAGAAGCGATCCTGCAAATTCACCATCGTCTGCTGGATGTTCGGGTTTTCTTCCCCCACAAGCTTCTTCGCTTCTTGGTAGATCATGCGGGCTTCGATGATATTTTCAAGAGCCGCCTTTTCCTGACCCGGTTCCGCAAAAGAACGGGAAGCCCGCTTCAAAAAATCCACATCGGACTGGTAAATTTTTTCCGCACCCACCTGAGCGACAATCTTATCCGCAGGCTTGGACTGGCATCCAAACAACGCGCAAAGGCTCAACGCAGAGCCGACAGACGCAAGTATTCTAAACGTTTTCATCAAAGAAAAGCTCCAAAAGGTCTAACAAATTAATTCAGGGAAGCAAGTGCTTCTTCCAAGGTCCTGTGGATTTCCAACAGCTGGTCCGCACCGATGATTTCGATGATTTCCAGAACGTTTTCGTTCACGTTCGCCACTTTGAAAACGCCGCCAACGCCTTTCACCTTCTTGTTTACAAAAAGGAGTGCGCCAAGACCCGTACTGTTGATGTAGCGCAAACGGGAAAAATCCGCGACAAGAGTCGTCACTTCACCGTCCAAGAGTTCGACGATCCGATTGGACGTCGCCTCGGCATTGGTGGAATCCAAATCGCCGACGAAGCGCAACAGGCGTGCCTTAGGACAATTTTCAATGGTTTCAATGCTCAAGAGTTCTGGATTTTCACTCATTTTCCCTCGCGTATCCTGACAATGTCGACTTCCACGCGGCGCGGTTCTACGCGGTAACGCATTTCAGACGACAGTTTTTTTACAAGTACAATTCCGCGGCCTCTTACCGAGTCCGGGTTCATTTTGGGATGTTCATACTTTTCAATCAAAGCCTTTTGAGCTTCATCGGAAAGTTCTTCACACTGGTTCGCCACCGTCAAATTGATTTTCAACTTGTCGAATTTCATCTTCAGTTCAAAGACGCCATCAACCGGCTTACCATGTTCAATTGCGTTATTCGCCAGTTCATCGACAATCGATTCCATGATGAAGGCGTCTTTTTTCCCGTAGCCCTTGCTACGCAAAATTCCCTCGATTAAACGGCGAGTCGGCGGAACGACTGAAGTATTTGCGGGCAAAACCAAATTCACTTCTCGCGAAGCGCCTTTGTATTCCCAACGGAAATGGTCCACGTATGCCTGCAGATTGCGGAATGCCGGAATCACTAGGTCCACGCCCATGAGCTTGAGCTTTTCGGCAAGGCGCGCATGAGCGGAAAAAACGGAAATGCTCCCTAAACGCGCAACGACCCGGGACCGCAGTCCCATAATCGCTCCGACAGCAGGCGAGCTTAAAAAGTTGACTTCGGAAAGGTCCACAGCCCAGTGCAGGGCGCCTTTCCCATAGTATTCGTCCACTAGAGCGGTAATTTGCGGAATTTCATTCAATCCGATATCACCGCTCAGTTTGAGCAGCGTGACTTCGGGCTCTTCGGCTAAGGGCTTTACAACAACTTGATTCATGCGACGGGGATTTCCCTTTTGGCAACCGGTTGATGGTCAGCGCCCAAAACGACAATCGAAATCGTCGTCGGTTCTGCCGAAATTTCAAGCGAAAAACAAGAATCCTTCCACGCAGAGAGTTCCTGTTCAAACAATTGTTCAGTTTCCTTTTCCACACAAGCTAACGCCGCTTCAGAGACGTCCAAAGCGGACGCATAGTCCTCGACGGATTTTTTCAGAGTCGGGAAAAAATCCTCATCGGCAGAAACAGCTAGGTGAATGGTTCGAATACCTTCCATACACCCCCAATATATATAGTTTTCTAGTTATATTGCAATATGTGAAACGGTTAAAGCCCGCTGTCGCCATTGGCATTTTCGCCATATTCGTAGGTTGCCTTGTGGCTTTAGCCTGGTTTGGACGCTATTATCTTAGTCTATATCTGAACACTTCCCACACCTACGGGGTCGTCCAAGTCCACTTCCAAGGGCATTCTTCGGGCGGTCTTTTGGACCACCGGTGGAATTCTATCCGGGTAGAAGGCCCTGGTTTTGACGTTGCTGTGCAAAAACCGCAGGTCAAAGCCCATATTATGCTTTCGCCCACAGAAGACTTTATCCATGTCGATATGGATACGGTGAAAGCAAAGATCCAGCCGTCCCAGTTCCCCAAATCCGAAAACGACACAGCGGCGTTCGCCATCCCGGATTTTCGCATTCCGCTGGACGCACGCGTAAGAATCGGCCACGTGCAAGCCGATGTGGATTCCGTCGGCAGTTGGAGCGTCGATTCCCTCAAGGTCAAACCTCTCGGCAACCGTGCGGCACAGCTTTCCTTCCAAGAAGCTCAAGGGGATTATTTGGAAAGGAAGATTTCGGGCAAGGTAATTCTCTCTTGGCAGGGCGAGTTCCTTTCGGCAAATGTCAAAGCGATTACCGAAGATAACGATAGCGTCACCGTCGCCCTCAACGCCCCGCAGAACTCCCTCAGCGATATTTCGGGAACGGCCGAGCTTCACGTCAAAAATCCGAAGAAGCTCGTCAAAGGCGCGATTCCAAAAAGCGTTTCTATCAAAGACATCCATGTGAACGCTTCGTTTAGCGCAAATACGGAAAAGAAGAAGTTTTCTTACGACGCTCGTCTCCGTACAAAGCTTGGCGCCTTTTGGCCATTGCCCGCCTTGAACGCGGACCTGCGGGTGCAGAGCAACGAAAAAATGAACTTCGTTGTGAACGGAAAACTGACCGGGAAAAATTCAAGTCAGCGCATCGACATTCGAGGCAGGGTCGATAAGAACCTGAACGGTAAAGTCAACGTGAACATTCAAGGCATTGAAGCTTTGTTCGGTCCCAGGTTCCAGCCGCTTGACTGTTCCGTTTCTGCCACCAAGAATTCCAAGGACGCGTTGAGCGCCCATGTGATTACCAAAGCAGGCTCGATCGTCAACGCAGAAATCTCCGGTCTCGACAAGGGTCCGTTTAACATTGATTTTACAGGCGACATCGCCGCGAACGAAGCTTGGACAAGACGTTGGAGCGGAGAGCATTTGAAGCTGAACACGCGTCCGCAGGTAAAGGGTTCTTTTCACGATGGGAAATTACATGCCGACGTAGCGATTGCCCCGGTAGAATACGCTTATACGATGAAGGCGGATTCCGTTTTCACCTCTCTTGTTTTGGACAAAAACGGAATCGACTTTATCAAGGGATTTATTCGAACGCCAAAAGAAAACTTCACCTTTACGGGTGACGTGAAATGGAAAGATTCCATCCCGCATACTTCTTGGCAGGTGAACCAATCCGACGGCGGTTACGGCAAAGCGTTCATCACCTTGGATTTGGAAATGGAAAGCGAAGCGCACAAGGTTCGTCTTTCCACGATTCCATTTGCAGACACGACCTTGCTCCAAGGTCTCGACGGTATTGCGACCGGTACGTTCAACCAAAACTTTGAATTTTGGAACGGCAACATTGAGTTGGACGTGGAAACGGAGATTGCCCAAATTCCTTTGAACGGGCACTTCCAGTTGCACAATTCCATCGACAGCATCTCTCTCGACAAGGCTTTGATTTCTACAGGTACAAACTCGATTGAAATCGAAGGCTCCGCGTTATTGCATTACGATTCAACCGAAGCTTTCTTTACCAGTGCAAAACTCGTGGACGTTTGGGCGTCGACCGACAAGTTTGACATTCCGCTTCTGCTTGCGCCTTATGAAAAGTCTCCACTTGCCACGGGTATGTTTAGCGGAAACGTTTCGTACCGCAAAGGCAGCGGTCTTCAAGGTTCCCTGCAGTTCTCGAACTTGAGTCTCAAGAATGTTTCCCCGGACTTTTTCTCGATTCCCAAGCTCGATGTCTTTGCGGAAACAGAAAAGATGCAGATTTCAGGCAACATCAGCGCGGGCGAGCGCACCTGGAACGGTGACTTGCAGATTGACGTGAACGGACTTCTAGAACCGAAGCGGCATATCTTTGCGTACTTCACAACGCCTGTCGGCGGCACCGCTTGGCTCGACGGCGACATTGATTCAACATTCAAATGGTCAGGCAAGGCCCAGCTGACCGGTTCTTGGTTCCTGCCCGAAAACATGGGTGAAATCGTTTACACGGATTTCAAGGCAGACGCGACTGGTGACTTGCGACACGTCCTCGACAGCTTAAATCTTTCGTTCCATTCCGATTCCACAGCAATCGACACTAAACGCGGTTTTCCAATTTTGCCGGTTTCTTTTAGTGGAACATTCAAGGATGGCATTTTCAACATTCCAGATGCAAAGCTGACAAACTCGCAAGGCGAATCCATTCTCGCAAGCGCAAGTTACAACCTCAAGAGCGGAACGCTAGGCAGCGTGGACATCAACACCGACCAGTTCTCGCTCACCTGGAATCAAATCCACCATATTCGTTTGAGCAAAATCAACGGTCACTTGGAAGATTCCGAAAAGGAATTCACCCTTTCGCTGCAACTGGACACGATTTCTTACAAATTAAACAAGCCTGAATGGGGCGACGCAGACGCATCGGCACACGGTACCGCTATCGTTCACTTGCCGCATGCCGTGAACGGAAGCTTTGCAAACCCCACGATTGAAGGGAACTTCCTATTGAACCGTGCCGTTTACAAGAAAGACTTCTCGGTGGAAATTGGATTTGGCAGTTTGAGCAAAATTTCAGCAACGCTTTCCGGATTCTTTACCAAGGTGCGCCGTACAAGACCTCCACTGAAAAAGACCGCCGCCAAATCCCGACCGCTTAACCTTTCGCTCCACATCAGCGATTCCCAGCGTGATACGATTGCAATCCTTACCAACCTTGCAAACTTCCCGCTGACCGTAGACCTTTGGGTTCTCGGAACCACCGACCATCCGCTGCTCCGAGGAGACATCAACAACTCCGCAAACGGAACGATCGGTCTCAAGGATCTTTTCCAGTTCGATCTGGAATCCTTTGCGATTTCTTTCCAAGACGTTCCATGGGACAGAGGAACTATCCACGTTTCAAGCGTTCAGAATTTGCCGTACTGTAAAACGACAGAGAACCGTGACGAAGATGAAACTTGCCCGGTGCACCTAGACATTCTCGGTACGCTGACCGCGCCAAAGCCAATGCCGAGCGCAAACTGCGGAGTAGACGATTCCCCAGCTTCGCTATATTACAGTGTTCTTCTCGGCTGTATGTCGGAAGAAGAAAATTCGACAATCGACAGAAATAAGGTGGCAGGAAAACTCATCGGTAGCGTTCTCACGACAACGGCAAACAAAACGCTTGGCGGTGAATATGTGGGCGACATCAGTATGAAGCTCAAACTGTTTGACGAAGAAACTATCTCCGAAAAGGATTCGAGCTACCTCATGATTCCGATTTCACTCGACCGTTGGGTCAAAGATTTAAGCTTTGTCTTTGGATACAAGCAGGACCAGAGTGAAACACCGACATACGACCGCGCTCTCGAAGCGGGCATCACTTATACGATTCCCGCCTTCTCGGAAGAAGACAAGACCAAAAACCCGGAACATTACAGTCCAAAGCTCGACTTCGGTGCAAACCTGATTTCAAAGAACTACATTACCACGACAGATGAAGACGAACACCGTCTAGAGAAAAACGTGGGCTTTCACTACAGCTACAAATTCTGGTCTCCGCGCCTATTCGGATTTGGAAAAACTTCCGAAGAAAAGAAGAAAGAAAAAGAAGCAGAAAAGGAGAAGAAGTGATGCAAAAACTCCTTTGGATTCTCCTTTTCTTTTCTGTCGCGCTTTGGGCTATAGAACCGGATGCGGACACTACAGCCGTTCCGATTAAAAATCCGTGGAAGGTCTCGTTCATCGGCAACCACCTTTATTCCGACGAAGAGCTGGCTATAGAACTGGACATTCCGGAGGAATTCGGCATTGTCGATACGACGCGTCAAGACTTTTTGATGCGCGTCGCCAGAACCAACTTGGAACTTCTGTACTATTCTGCCGGTTACTTCAGCTATACGGCAAAACTTGAAGTGCTGCGCAATCACGTCGACAAAAACGACTCCGTCCCCTATACGCTTTACCGCTTCCGCATGGAAGAAGGCAAGCCTTACAAATTCAGCAAAATGCATATCGAGGGAGACTCCACCGCCGACACCGTGAAGCTCACGGGACTCCGCTTTAAGGAAGGAAGCGATTACGACCCGCTCGTCGTTCCGGACGATGTGCAACAGATCCAGGTTCTTTACCGTGAAAAGGGATACCTGCATGTTCGCGCGGATTACCTCGAATACCTCGACACCTTGAATCACCAGGTAAACGTCGAAATCTACATCGAGCCCGGAAAACAGGTGCGCATGGGAGATTTCTCGAGCCATACTCAAAAGCCGCCACGCATTGCAAAGCTTGACACCACCGATACCGAAGGCTTATCGGATACCGCCTGGCTGAATTCTCTTTGGCGAATTCCCAAGGGAGAAGTGATCAACGGAAAAACCTATGCAACCTTCCGCAGCAAACTTCTTTCTACCCAGATATTTACCTCGATTCACCTGGAAGACTCTCCACGAAACGACAGCCTTTCCGACATTCACTTTAGCGCCGTCGAACGCATGCCTGGCGAAGCACACTACTCCGTCTTCTTTGAAGAAGTTTACGGCTTTGGTGCATCGGCAATGGTCAAGCACAAGAACTTCCTTGGGCACTTCCACGAAGGATCGGCAAGCATTCTCGTGGCGCAGAATAAACAGGAACTCACCCTCGGTTATGCAAACCCGCTTTTATTCGGAACGCGCTTTAACTTCATTCCGACGGCAATCCGTTTTGATGACCACATCAGCTTTAACCACGAAAAGACTTCCCCGCCAGCGTACCCGGACAGCACCGAAGAACGCTACGAAGTCATCAACCGTGGAGACTTGACCTTCGGCCTTTCCAAAAACATCCGCTTTCGCGCAACCCTCGATACGCGTTTTGTGCAAAAGAATGAATCGCGTCTGTTCAAAGTGAAAGGCGAAACCGCGTTGGCATTTGACTTTACCGATGATTACTTCAACCCGACAAAGGGTCTCCGCTTTGCTCCGCGTCTTGGTGCAGGTGCAAACTTTACCGGTAACATCCGGAACGCCGAAATGAAGGGAAATCCGTACACCTATGGCGAATTGACATCGACCGGATACCTGCCGCTATTTGGGCCGTTCCTTTCTGCAGGCAGCGTAAGCTATGGACGTTTCTTTGACAAAGCGATGGAAGACGATGCCCGCATCTTCTACCAGGGTGGTTCCCGAACCGTCCGCGGTTACCGTTTCCGCAGCATTTATCCGAGCTATACAAGTACCGATGAAGAAGGCGAAGAAGTCATCCACACGGGACTTACACCGCAGTATTTACGCTTTAACGTAGAACTGCGCATCAATTCCCCCTTTGAAGCCATCAAGAACTGGCAACTGGTGGAATTCTACGACTGGACGCACGTCAGCGACAAGAACAGCGGTCTTTACAGCGGAAAGACAAACGCCGCCTTCGGAACGGGCATCCGTTACAAATGGGAATTCCTGACTTTACGTCTGGACTATACCTTCAAAAAGGATTTCTCGAACTGGGGAATGGAATCGTTCTCCTTTCAGAGAATCAACTTCGACTTGTCCCAAGCGTTCTAAACGCGCCGACGCAAGAGCCTTTATTCAAAAAGATTCGCTTCGAATGGACGGAGAACGCCAAGCGTCGGCGCTTCCTCGTTCGAAAGCAAAAGCTTTTGATCGCTTAAAAGAGAGAGAGCATAGCGGGCGTCTTTTTCAGAAAGGTTCACAAGTACAGTCATCGTTTTACCGTCAAGCGATCTGCGGAAGGCAAAGATCTGCGGATCTTCGGCAAGGATCGGCGTAAAGGTTCCCTGTAGCAGCACCGGGTTTTCTTTGCGAAGGCGTACCAGTTTGCGGAAATATGCCAACGGAGAATTTGAATCCTTTTCCTGAGTGGCAACGTTCAGCTGCACAAAGTTTTCATTCAGCGGAAGCCAAGGCTTTCCCGTCGTAAAGCCCGCATTGAATTCGGAGTCCCACTGCATCGGAGTGCGGGCGTTGTCACGGCTCAAGGCTTTCACAAAGCCAATCGCCTGTTCATGCGAAAAGCCTTCTTGGAGCGCCATCTCGTACTGGCTGCGGGAATTCAATTCGTTATAAGCGTCAATCGAATCCCACTCCACATTGCTCATCCCGATTTCTTCGCCTTCATATACAAAAGGCGTTCCCCGAAGGGTCAATAACAGCGTCATCAAAGCCTTACTCGCTAGAGCCTTATCCGCCGAATCCGGGAAATAAGCATTGACAGAACGTGGCTTATCATGATTTTCAAAGAAGACCGGATACCAGCCATTCGTCGCCGTTGCCTTCTCGCTTTGGAAAATCGCCTTCTTCAAATCCAAAGTCGAAAGCAAATTCGGGTTGTACCAAATGTCCCCACCCTGCAAATGGTTGAATTCAAAGAGCATGTCGAACACGCCTTCGCTCCCTACCCAATGCTTCAATTCTTCGGGACGAATGCCGTTCGCTTCGCCGACGGTGAAAACATTCTTGCCGTCCAAGACCTTCTTTTTGAATTCGTGCAAATAATCGAGAATGCCGTCCCGGTTGGCGGTCATTTCATGTATCAGCACCATACCGTCCGAAGCGTCCGGCTTCCCGTCTGCAAAATCCGCCGGTTTTTTGATGTAGACGACCGCGTCCATGCGGAATCCACCCACGCCTTTTTGAATCCAAAAATTCGCAATGTCGTAAAGCGCATTTCGCACTTCAGGATTTTCCCAGTTCAAGTCTGGCTGAAAATCGCCAAAGGTATGCAGGTAATACTGTTTGCGTTCTTCACACCATTTCCAAGCGGAACCGCCAAAGATTCCTCGCCAGTTGTTCGGTTTATCTCGCCAAATGAACCAGTCGCTCTTCGGATTATCCTTGCTCTTTTTCGATTCTTGAAACCAGGCGCTTTCTTCCGAAACATGGTTGAACACAAGATCCATCACAATTTTGATGTTCCGTTTGTCCGCTTCGGCAATCAGGTTTTCCATATCTTCCATGGTGCCATACAGCGGATTGATCTTGTAAAAATCCGCGACGTCATAACCGTTATCCTTCATCGGCGAAGCGTAAACAGGCGTAACCCAAATACAGCCCAGGTAGTGTCAAGGGTTTTTCGCAAAAATAGTTTGTCCCAACATCAGATCTAGGCTACATTTCCGTCCTTTTCCTGTTCCCGTTTCAGCTCGTTCTCCTTTTCCATCTCGTAAAGATGCTTCATGTTCAGGTATCTCTTGGTACCCCATTCCTTCGTGGCGATATGCCTTAGCCTAGCGCACACAAGCATCAGGGCAGATTCCCCGTCCGGGAAGCAACCCACAACCCGAGTCCTTCTGCGTATCTCCCGGTTCAGGCGTTCCAGGATGTTGTTCGTCCTTATGCTGCGCCAGTGTTCGTGCGGGAAGTCGAGATAGGTCAGCGTCTCCATCACGCCCTTGCGGTAAAGGTCTGCGGCGGATTTTAGCCCCATATCGCGCAGTTTCTGTTCTACGTCGGCAACCTTTTTCAGTGTCGCCTCCTTGTCTTCCTGGGCGTACGTAGCCTTCAGCAGGGGCATGGCCGAAGCGAGCTTGTTGCGAGGGATCTTTGTCATCAGGTTCCTGAAAAAATGCACCATGCAGCGTTGCCATTTCGCATCCGGGAACACTTCCGAGGCCGATTCCAGGAAGCCCAGGTGTTTGTCCGATGTGAACAGCCGGACGCCATTCAGGCCACGTTCCCTGAGGCTTACGAGGAAGCTACGCCAGCATTCCTTGCTTTCGCTTGCGCCCTCGCATGCTCCGAGTATCTCCCGGTAGCCGTCTTCGGACACCCCTATCGCGACAAGTACCGAGACGCTGGTCATTTCGCCGCCCCAGCTGCGCTTCAGGTAGATGCCGTCAACGAACACGTAGGGGTATTCCCCGCCTATGGCCCTGTTTCGCCATTCCTCGATCTTGCCGTATACCTTCTGGTTCAGGTTGCTGACGGTCGAGGCGCTGACCCGAGAGCCCCACAGGAGCTCCGTGACGTCTTCCACGCGGCGCACGGATACTCCCGCCAGGTACATCTCGATGAGAGACTCCTCCACGGACGATTCCCTGCGTCTGTAGCGCTCGATGATGGCGGTCTCGAACGGGGCCAGGCGCAGCTTGGGTACGGACAGGTCGACCTCTCCGGCGGAAGTCAGAAGCTTGCGGTGGTAATGACCGCTGCGGTAGTTCCTGCGCTCGTCAGTCCGCTCATGCCTTTCCGCGTTGCACAGCTCCGCGGCTTCCTCGTCCAGCATCGTGTTGAGGGTTTCCTCGATGGTCTTTCTAATGACTCCTTTCAGGTCGTTCTTGAGGCCTTCTTCGTCGATTTTGATTATATTGTTGTCCATAGGATGGTCCTTTTTAGGTTGATTTGTGATTATTTCAAATCTAAAAATTGGAACATCCTATTTTTTTTACTCCCTTAGAGGAATTTGCGAAAGAAAATATACGTTACCACAGCCCACACCCAGGCTCGCAAGGTAATCCAAGCGACTCGTAATTCCCGGAATATCCCCGATTCCGTCTCCATTCGAATCCTGGAAACTACTCGGATAAATTTCGTAACAAACGGTCTTTTTCCACCACTCGAAATCCATCTGCTTCATAAATGTTTCTTCTTGTTGATGACAGCCCAAGCCAAGGCTTGAGCCTAGACAAAAGAAAAAGCATTGGCCGATGAGGGCCAACGCTTTGACAAGTCTATATCGCTTTATTCACGCGTGAGCGTCTTATATTTGAAGCGCTTCGGCGTATCCGCGTCATCGCCCATACGTTTCCGGTAGTCCGCTTCATATTCGCTCCAGTTGCCTTCGAACCAGACAACCTTGGAATCGCCCTCGTAAGCGAGAATATGAGTTGCCACGCGGTCTAAAAACCAGCGGTCATGCGAAATAATCACGGCACAGCCTGCAAAGCGAAGAATCGCCTGTTCCAAGGCCTGCAGCGTTTCGATGTCCAAATCATTCGTCGGTTCATCGAGAAACAGCAAGTTGCCCGGACGCTGCAAATTCTTTGCCATGAGAACGCGGTTGCGTTCACCGCCCGAAAGCACAGAAAGTTTCTTCTGCTGATCGGCACCGGTGAAGTTGAAAAGTCCACAGTAAGCGCGAGCGTTCATCTTGCGTTCCCCGAGGATGATTTCATCCTTGCCGTTGGCAATCGTTTCAAAGACAGTCTTCGTATCGTCCAAGCTTTCACGGCCCTGTTCCATGGTGATCATTTCCACCGTATCGCCGATCTTGACGCAACCCGAATCCGGCTTTTCCTGACCCGTGATAATTTTAAACAGCGTAGATTTACCCGCACCGTTCGGACCGATAATGCCCACGATACCCGAACGCGGAAGCGTAAACGAAAGATCTTCGAAAAGGAGCTTGTCGTTGTATGCCTTGCGCAGATTTTCCGCCTGAATCACCACATTGCCGAGGCGCTTTCCGTTCGGAATGTAAATCTGAGCGACCTTGATCTGTTCGCGGCTGTCTTCCGCCAAAAGATCTTCGTATGCCTTCAAACGAGCCTTGTTCTTCGCCTGACGCGCCTTCGGGCTCTGCTTCACCCATTCCTGTTCACGGGCAAGGCGCTTCTGGCGATCGGATTCGCCCTTTTCTTCATTCTTCATGCGGTCCAGCTTCTGGTCCAGCCATTCCGCATAGTTGCCCTGCCATGGAATGCCACGGCCACGGTCAATTTCCAAAATCCAGCCCGTCACATTATCGAGGAAGTAACGGTCATGCGTCACGAGGATCACGGAGCCCTTGTATTCGCGCAAATGGCGTTCAAGCCAAGCGACCGATTCCGCATCCAAGTGGTTCGTCGGTTCGTCAAGGAGCAAAAGGTCCGGTTCTTCGAGAAGCAAGCGGCAAAGAGCCACACGGCGCTTTTCACCGCCCGAAAGATTCGTCACCTGCCAGTCACCCGGCGGGCAGTTCAGGGCGTCCATCGCGATTTCGATTTTGCGGTCGAGGCTCCATAGATCTTCCGCATCGATCTGGTCCTGAAGCTTTCCCTGTTCTTCCATGAGCTTGTTCATTTCGTCATCGCTCATCGGTTCGGCAAACTTCATCGAAATTTCATTGTAGCGGTCAAGAATCGCCTGTTTCTTGGCGACCGCCTGCATCACGTTTTCTTTGACAGTCAGATTCGGATCGAGCTGCGGTTCCTGCGGAAGGTAGCCCGCGGTGCGGCCCGGTTCAATCCAAGCTTCGCCTTGGAATTCCTTGTCGATGCCCGCCATAATGCGGAGAAGCGTCGATTTACCACTGCCGTTCGTACCGATGATGCCAATCTTTGCTCCGTAATAGAAGCTCAGTGAAATGTCCTTGAGCACCGTCTTTCCGGGCGGATACATCTTGGTCATTCGGTTCATGTAAAAAACAAATTTTTCGGCCATGTGGATTCCTTTACTTCGATTCCGAAGGGTGATGGTCTTGAGTATTTTCTTCTTTTTGCTTCTGCTTGTTCAGCCTGTAATTCTTGATAATGACCGCCAAATCCATAGCGATACCGATTACGAGCAAGAATGAAATGCAATACGCACCGACCGCCGGTTCAACGGTCAGGAAGTCATAATGCTGCCGCACAATAGTTGCGCTTAAATTGTAGATAAAAACCCAGAGCGATGCAAAGGCAGCGAGCGCCATTGCAAGCGATCCAACGGGTGTAATGAATGCACAAGCCGCCGCTAGGGCCACAGCGACCGCAACCGGGATGATTGCACGCGAAGTTTTAATCGGCTGTTCAAAAAAAGCCTTCACCCGAGGGTCTTTTTCCTTCATTTCGTTCACGGCCTTCGACGTTTCTTCATCGAGAACCGTTTCCGGCGTCACCCCGGAGATGAATTCATAAACATTCGGTTCGGCAACAACCTTTTCCGAACAAGAAACATTCACAAGCGGAAAAAGGAATGCCAAGAAAATCAATAAGAATGGAAAAGAAGCAAGTCTTTGAAAAAGTTTCAATTCAGAATTCATGGTTCTGGCTTACCTTGAGCCTTTGAGGGGAACACGCAACGGAAACCAAGCGTATTCGCCCAATAACGCGGATCTTCATCGTCTTGATCCGTCAGATCCAATTCATCTTCGGTTTTGCTCTTCCAGGAACCGCCCTTGAACACGCGGGAGTCCCCAAAGAAGGAACCTGTCGGGTCCTCATCTTCCACGTAAAAAGAGAACCACGAATAGGAATCTCGCGTCCATTCCGCCATGTTGCCAGAGACATCGTAAAGGTCCCAGGCATTGGGCTTGGCCGAAGCGACGCGCTGCGGACCGTCTGCACGGAAAACAGCATACTGGAACGCCTGATCGCCTGTTCTTAAGCGCCAAAGCGAGCCTTCATTCTTTCCCGTACGAGCTGCAAATTCCCACTGCGCTTCTGTCGGAAGATCTCCGCCAATCGCTTTGCAGAATTTACGAGCCTTGTTCCAATTTACATTGTGAACCGGCATCAGACTATCGGTGAACGTGAATTTCGTCGTCGAATCCTTCATTACATCACGATATTCTGCAATTGTGACTTCTGTCTTGCGAATTCCGAACGGAGACATGTGCACAATGCGGTTCTTGAAGCGGAAAGTGCCCGAGTCGATTTCGGCAACGGCACGGCTGAGTTCTTCGATCGAAGGCTTAGCCACAGGCGCCTTTTCCTCTTTTTTCACCGTATCCGCGACCACTGTCGGAGCCTTTTCTTCCTTTTTCGGATTCAGCCATTCCTGAACTTCCGGTTCTATAAGAAGATTCGCCGGCAAAATGAACTTTCCATCGCCCGCGTAAAGCGTGTTACGGAAGCGGACGTGAAGGCGCACAAAGCGGTACTGGTGACGGCTCTTAACACGGTAACCGTCATACTTCCAAACAGGCTTGTTTTCAAGCGTTAACACAAAGCGCATGGCATCCGAATTTTGAGATTCTGCTATCCACACGGAATCCTCAAGAATCGAATCCAAGAGGCCGACCCATTCCACCTGCGTGCGCTTCAAAGAATCGTTAAAGCAAATACGAATGCCCGAATCGGTCTTCGCAATCGATTCCGGGATCACTTCAAGCTGAATCGTATCCTTCTGCTGTTCCTCTAAGCGAGCGCGCAGAACTTGATTCATGGTGGTGATTTTTGCAAGGCGTTCCGAGAGCCACATCGCGCGAGCGCGGGTACGGGTCGCTTCAAAAGTCGCTGCATAGGCAACATACTGCGTATGCATAGAATCCATTCCTTTCGGAGGATTCTTTTTCTTCGGATAGACCGAATCAAAGGCTGCAGTTCCACTGCGATCGATATTCGCTGCGGTCAGATCTTCAATGAACTGGTCATAGAGAGCTTCCGTTTCTTCAAGAGAATGCGTTGCTATAACCTGCTCTTTTGTCACTTCCGTCTGAATTTCATACTGCAACGTATCCAGAGGGATAACGACCGATTTTAGCTTCGCACGCTTTCCATTCGTTACGTGCACGCCGGCAGTAAACGGATACGCATTGGGGACAAATAGAGTGGCAAAGAAAAGACCCGTATCGACAGGAGCAAACGTCATCGGAGCCCGGTAAACATCCGCACCGATTCGAATCATCGTACTATCGGGCAAGGAATCCACTTCGACAATTCCCGTAAGCGATGTCGGCGTCAGCTTTTGCCACTTACCGTTCTGGATAAAATAAAGCGTTTTGACACGGGAAGAATACAGATATTTCTTGTCGAAGTAAACCTGGGATTCGTCCTGGAACGGTCTCATGTGCGGCGTCGCATAAAAACGCATATGGACCGCTTCCAGAGCCGTCAAATGATTTGCCTGCAGATTAAATGCGTTCAAATCCTTGTAACAATCCGATTTGATATCACCCGAGAACCAACCGTACTGATTACCCTTAAGCTTGGATCGCAAATAGAGCGTTGCCGATTCCAACGGGAACTTCAGATGAATCGCTTCCAGGTGGGAAGCCTTGTCCCTATCGATGCATACGTTTTCACCATTGAGAATCTTAGCGTTATCCTTGAACTGTTCATCGGAAACGGAATACCGAAAATCTCTCGTCCCCCCTGCGATTGCAAATATCGACAAAAAAGGGATTACCATCCACGCTTTAAATTGCATAAGTCCTCCTGCCGGATTCTTTCAATTTAAGTTAAAAACGGCAGAATGTAATAGATTTCGTCTATTTTTTGGCAGAAGGAGCCCCCATATAGGTCACAAAACCGCCCGCATCACCGCCAGAAGGCCCAAGTTCCACGATATAATCGGAAAGACGAATCACATCCGGATGATGTTCGATTAAAATAATGGTATTTCCCTGCGCCGAAAGACGCCTTAAAAGATTCCACAGAATCTGTACATCCTTCAAATGCAAACCGGTTGTCGGTTCGTCGAGAAGGTACAAAACGCCCTTGCGGCCCGTTCCACGGGAAAGTTCCGCAGCAAGCTTCATCCGTTGCGCTTCTCCGCCCGAAAGCGTCGTCGCCGACTGCCCAAGGCGCAGGTATCCAAGTCCCACGTCCAAAAGGACCTGAAGTTTTTTTACGATCTTCGGAATGTCCTTAAAAAATTCACAGGCTTCATCAATGCGCATATTCAAAACGTCTGCAATGTTCTTGCCTTTGAATTCCACCGCCAAGGTTTCCTGATTGTAACGCTTGCCCTTACAGACATCACAGGTTTCCCACACATCCGAAAGGAAGTGCATTTCGACAGAAACCATACCACGGCCTTCGCAGGCTTCGCAACGTCCACCGCCATTCGCCGAATTGTAGCTGAAACGGTTCGAGCCAAAGCCTTTCATCTTCGAAAGTTCCATCTTTGCGAAAAGATCGCGAATCGGATTCAAGACTCCGGTAAAGCTTGCAGGCGTCGAACGCGGCGTTCCCGAAATCGGGCTCTGGTCCACGGCGAGAACTTCCTTGAGCGTATCCGGGAAGATCGCCTTTAAGCGAGCCTTTTTACGCCTTTCACCACGGCCGTACGCCGCTTCCATCAGCGGAAGAATTTCATCCATCACCAAGGAACTCTTGCCCGAACCGGAAACACCGCAGACCGTGGAGATGCAATTTTCCGGGAAGCGGACTGAAATGTTCTTTAAATTGTGCGAAGAAAGGTTCTTGAATTCCAGATACGAAGCGTCTTTCGAAATCGGTTCGAGCGGCGGATTGTACATGGGAACGGAACCGGTCAGGTACTTGACGGTCTCGCTATGCGGGTACACCTTGAGGGAAACTTTTTTCGAAAGCTGTTTCGGAGAACCTTCCGCAACCACTTCCCCGCCATATTCGCCTGCCATCGGACCCATATCGATCAAATGGTCAGCGCCCCGGATCATTTCCAAATCGTGTTCCACCACAATCAGCGTATTTCCCAGATCGCGCAGCCTGTACAGCGAATCCAAAAGTTTTTTCGTATCGCTTTGATGCAAACCGATCGTCGGCTCATCTAGAACGTACATCACGCCTTCAAGCCCACTACCGATCTGGCTTGCAAGACGAATGCGCTGCGATTCACCACCCGACAGCGTATCGCCCGTGCGGTTCAAATTCAAATATCCAAGGCCAACGCCTTCCAAGAATTCTAGACGTCCGAGAATTTCACGGAAGAGAGGCTTTGCGACTTTTTCACGAGCCCTATCCAACCGAATCTTTTTAAACCAATTCCGCGCCTCGTGAATACTCAGTTCCGAAGCTTCGGTAATGTTCTTTTCAGCGATCGTCACCGAACGGATTTCCGGTTTCAAACGAGCACCATGGCAATCCGGGCAAACTTCGCCCGACTTCAAAACGCCCATACCGGCACAACGTTCACAGGCACCCCAGTGCGTGTTAAAGCTGAACTGCTTCGGGTCAAAATTCTGCGTCAAATAATAATGGCAATGCTTGCAGCTCGGGTAAAAAGAATACGGGACGATCTTTCCATTTTCCACACGAACGCCTGCGGAACGAGAACCGTCGTGATAAGCGCGTTCCAAAGCTTCGGCAAGGCGCGGCGCATTCGCATCGGAAACCGGTATAAGATCCGCAACTGCATACACTTCCTTCACATTCTTGGGAAGTTTCTTCAGCGGAAGTTCTGCGCGCGTTCCATTCACCAGAAGACGTCGGTAACCGAGTTCCTGTAAACGATCCGAAAGACCCACGATTTTACTTTCATCCGGAGCCATCCATTCGCAGTTGGAATCCGCTATAAAGATCGGCGTGAGAATTTCCACTTTTTTGCCTATGGATTTTTCAAGCAAATTTCCGATGATCGAAGAGATCGGTGCAAACTCCAAGGGGCGTCCACATTCCGGGCAATGCGCTTCGCCCGCTCGCGCCCAAAGAATTCTAAAGTAATCGTAGATTTCCGTAAGCGTCGCCACGGTACTTCTCGGGCTCTTCGAAGCGCTTCCCTGATCGATTGCAATCGCAGGCGAAAGTCCGCGGATAAAGTCCACCGATCCGCGATCCGGACGTCCGAGGAAACGGCGCGCGTACGTGCTGAGCGTTTCCACAAATCGGCGCTGTCCTTCCGCAAAAAGCGTGTGGAAAGCAAGGCTCGATTTTCCAGAACCGGAAACACCCGAAATCACCGTCAACTGATGACTCGGAATCGTCACGCTAAAGTTTTTCAAATTGTGCTTCCGCGCGCCGACGATCTGAATATCCAAGCAGTCCGCCACTTCTTTTTTACGAGCGATGGACTTCGCTTCTTCTGTTTTCGGTGAAAGGACTTTCGCAAGGAATTTCCCCGTCAAAGACTTCGGATTTTTCGCTACTTCTTCGGGGGAACCTGTTGCGATAATTTCACCGCCGTTCACGCCCGCATCCGGGCCAAGGTCAATAATCCAGTCCGCGCATTTGATCACGTCCATATTGTGTTCGATGATCACCATGCTGTTGCCGAGATTACGCAGGCGCTTCAAGCAATCGAGCAAGTGGCGAATGTCTTCAAAATGCAGGCCGGTCGTCGGTTCATCGAGCAGATACAGCGTTTTTCCCGTACCCGGTCGACGCAGTTCCGTCGCAATCTTAATGCGTTGTGCTTCACCGCCCGAAAGCGTTGTCGACGGCTGACCGAGCGTCAAGTAGCCGAGACCGATTTCTTTCAACAGCTTCAACGGTTCCGCAATTTTCGGAATGTCCTTGAAAAAATCGCAACCTGCATCGATCGTCATTTCAAGCACATCGGTAATCGTCTTGCCCTTAAAATGCACTTCCAAAGTCGGATCGTTAAAGCGTTTTCCGTTACAGACGTCACACGGCACTTGCACATCCGGGAGAATCTGCATCTGCACAATTTTTACGCCTGCACCTTGGCAAGCTTCGCAACGTCCTCCTGCAACGTTAAAACTGAAACGGCTCTTCGTATAACCGCGGGCTTTACTTTCGGGAAGGCTTGCAAACAAATCTCGGATATCGTCAAAGACGCCCGTATAAGTCGCCGGATTTGAACGCGGAGTGCGACCGATCGGCGTCTGGTCAATTTCAATGACCTTGTCGATGAATTCCGTTCCGGTCAGCTTATCGAATTTACCCGGCGTTTCCGTTGCCCCATGGAACTGCCTTGCGAGTTCCTTCTTCAAAATCGTATTGATGAGAGAGCTCTTGCCCGAACCGGAAACGCCCGTGACGACCGTCAAAATTCCATCCAACGGAATCTTCACGTTCACATGTTTCAAGTTGTTTTCCGCAGCACCAAAAATTTCCAGACAATGCGTATCCTTCAAAACCTTTTTGCGTTCTTTCGGAATTTCTATCCGCAATTTGCCCGAAAGATATTTACCCGTCAGCGACTTCGGATTCTTTTGCAGATCTTCAACCGTACCAGCGGCTACGACCGTACCGCCTTTCACACCGGCATCCGGGCCAATATCCACCACGTAATCCGCATAACGCATCGTCTCTTCGTCATGCTCCACCACGATCAGGCTATTGCCCTGCGAACGCAAACGCTCTAGAATTCCGAGGAGCATTTCATTATCGCGCGCATGCAAACCGATACTCGGTTCATCGAGCACATACAGCACACCCTGCAAACCGGCGCCCACCGCACTCGCCAAGCGAATGCGTTGCGCTTCACCGCCCGAAAGGGTCCTTGCGCCTCGCGCAAGCGTTAAATAGCCAAGTCCCACGTTCACCAAAAAATTCAGGCGATTGCGGATTTCCTTAAAGAGTTCGTGGCCAATATGCTCTTCCTTGTCCGAAAGCTTTAAGTTGCGGAAAAAATCTTCGAGCTTGTCCACGGGCATGTGACACATCTGATCGATCGTCATATCGCGGAATGTAACCGCATTCGCCACCGGTGAAACGCGCGTTCCATGGCAAACCGGGCAGTTGCTCTCATACATAAACTTACGGAAATGCACAATGTGCCACTGGTTCCACAAATCCTGCATCAGCGGAATAATGCCATCTGTTCCCGCCTTCGGGGAGCCGTAAAAAATCGCGTTCTTCGCACTGTCCGGAAGATCTTGCCACGGCGTTTCGAGCGAAAAGCCTTCGGCACGCGCCACACGAGAAAAATCCGACCAGCCAAAATCCGTAAAGATGACCTTACCATCGGACTTCTGGCATTTGAGAGCGCCACCGCGAATCGAAAGGCTTGGATCCGGAACAATCAACTCTGGAGCAAAAACATAATCGCGTCCAAGCCCTTTACAATGCGGGCATTGGCCCTGAGGATCGTTGAACGAAAACAGTCTCGGTTCGAGCTCCGGAATTGAAACGCCGCAATCCGTGCAAGCGAGCTCCGTTCCCTGAATCCGGTATTCCCCATCGTCAAAGAGAAAAGCGACAAGCTTCCCATCGGTCAAATGTAAAGCTCCTTCCAAAGCCTCACGGATGCGAGAAACATTCTTGTCCTCGATCGAAACTCGGTCTATGACCGCTTCAATCGTATGCTTTTCATAGCGAACCAGCAGAGGAACTTCATTTGTGCGCAAAATTTGGCCATCGACACGCACACGGGCAAAGCCTTTTTCGGCAAGATCCGCCAGTTCCTTGCGATACTCCCCCTTGCGCTCCTGCACAATCGGAGCTAAAACCGTCAAGCCGCGGCCCTGATTTTCCACATAGAGATTATCGACAATCTGATCGATCGTCTGAGCCTGGATTACCTTTCCGCATTGAGGGCAGTGCGGCACACCGAGGCGCGCAAACAGCAAACGGAAAAAATCGAGGATTTCCACTGTCGTTCCAACCGTCGAGCGCGGATTTCGATTCACCGTCTTTTGGTCAATCGAAATCGTCGGAGAAATGCCCGTCACCGACTGTACATCAGGGCGTTTCATGACCCCAATGAACTGGCGTGCATACGCCGAAAGCGAATCTACATAGCGCCTTTGACCTTCTTCAAAAATCGTATCAAAGGCAAGGCTCGATTTACCGGAGCCCGAGACTCCCGTCACCACCACAATAGAATCGCGAGGGATATCTAAACTGACATGCTTTAAGTTATGTTCGCAAGCATCACGAACGACAATGGATCGCGTCATGTTTAAAATATAGTGAACGTATGTTCACTTTTCAACTGTTTTTATCTGCAAAAAAAGAGTCCTGATTCAGGGACTCTTTTTCAACTGTTTAGCGTAAAAGCTTATTCTTCCCAGCCGTTTTCCGATTCCACGGCACCATCGCCAGCAACTGCAGCTTCGTCTTCCTGCGGAGCCGAATCTGCGGTTTCGGCCTTCGGCCGAACCTTTTCCGCATCTACAGCCGGAGCGGTCTTCACAGCAGCCTTTCCAGCTTCTGCGGCTGAAACAGCCTTGGTCTTCGGCGGTTCGGAAAGCGGGAACTTGCCGATGTAATTGTGAATGATTCGAGGCGTCACGAAAATCACGAGGTCATTCTTCGTCACCGTTTTCTTCGTGTACTTGAAAAGATTGCCGAGTACCGGAATGTCCATGAGGAACGGAATACCGGATTCTGTTTCCTGATGTTCATTACGGGTAAGACCGCCGATTACGACCGTTTCACCGTCTGCCACGACCACCTTCGTTTCCGCTTCCTGCTTGCTGATCACCACCTGACCCATTTCGTCATAGCGATAAGAGTCGTTCTGCGGATGCAAATCGAGCATAATACGGTTGTCTCCAGAAACGTGCGGCGTCACCGTGAGCTTAATACCGGTTTGCACCATCTTAGTCGAGGATTCACCGTCATCGTCAATCACGCGGATCGAAATTTCGTCACCCATGTAGATGTTTGCTTCCACGTTATCCATCGTGGTGATCTGGGGAGTGGCGAGCACTTCGGTCGAAGCGTCGGAAAGGATGTTTGCGATAGCGACCTGGACGTTGTTATCCAAAACGCTTGCAGAAATCGCTGTCGTTGCATTGGCAACGCCCGGAGAAACACCGTTGTTCGGGAAAGACTGCATTGCAACACTCGTACGAGAAGCTCCCGCAGCGCTTCCACTCGGCGGATTAGCCGCACCCGGACTCAAAGAAGTCGTACCCATCTTAGCGGACCAGTCCACACCGAGTTCACGGGCGAGGTCGCTAGACACAACCACGAGCTTTGCCGTAATCATGATCTGCAGGGTTTCGACATCCAATTCTTCCAAAGCATTTTCCATTTGGGAAATGCTCTTTTCGGTATCGTAGACGATGATCGAGTTCGTGCGTTCCACGGTCGTAATCTTACCGCGGTTCGTCTTCATCGATTCGAGAACCTTCACAAGTTCTTCCGCCTTCGCATGTTCCACCTGGAAGTTCTTACGAACGAGCGGCGCATTGTTTTCTTCTGCAGCCTGCTTGTCGGCGAGCTTCTTCTGCTTTTCCTGATAAGCGGAGGAACGCTGGACGTAGATGTAATTGTCTTCGATGGTCCACGTCAAATCATACGTGTCGCAGATCAACTTGAGCACATCCTGCCAAGACTTCTTCGTCACCTGAAGATTGGTAATCTTGCCCGAGACATCGGGAGCAAGCACTATGTCGACGCCCGCAGTCGCGGATATCGAGTGGAACGCCGTACCAAAGTTCATATCCACGAACTTGAAATCGTACAGTTTATTATTTGGGGCGGATTCCTGTGCAATCGCAGAAGCGAAGCAGAGCGCAATCAGCGCAATCAGTGAAAATTGAACGATCTTTTTCATTTCGCGTCTCTCCCATATTTATCGGGCAAACTCATGGAATATCTACGACTTACCCCAAATTCTTGTAACAAGAACAGCACGTCGGTCTGGGTAATCTTCAAGACCTTGCCGTTCAAAATGCGGTCGCCTTCCTTCACAGCATAAGACACAGAAGGATTCTTCGTTTCCGCAAGGATTGCAATCGGAACTTCGGATTCCCAAATGATACCGACAAGTTCCACCTGATCAATATTGATTCCTTCTTCCATCAGGCCCTTGATTTCGATGAACGGGTCACGACGACCGAAGGAACTATACGAAATCCGTTCTTCGATCGGACGATCGAAATGGACCGCGTTGGAATCCAAGGTTCCACCCTTTTCCAAAGCGATTTGTTTCAAACGTTCCGACTGCACAGCCGAAAGTTCATCCGGGAACGAAACCGCTCGGCGGTTCACATAACCGATCTTGGAGCCCAAACGAACCTTGTGATACAGACCATCCAGTTCGATATCTTCCAAGCGAACGCCAAATTCCAAAGTTTCCAATTCCTGAGCGTTTTCCGAAGGCTTTGTAAGGAACGGAGTCGCTTCTGCCACTACGATCAAATTACGAGCGACCGGACGCAGACCGAACGACTGGGAAACCGTCACGAGTTTCTTCTTGTCCTGATCCATATTCTTCGAGAAGTCTGCGAAGGATTCCGTCACGGCAGACGGGTTCGTCCACTTGCGCACATACACGCCAGACGGCTTTGCCATATAGCAAACAAATCCCGGAGCCTTCGCCATATGGGAAATTTGAAGGATCAACGAACCCTTGTAAACGAGAATCAACGGTTGCACGTTCTTCTGTAGCTGAATGCGAAGACCCGAAGACATCCACGTCACCGACTTCACAATGTTACTCGTCGAAACATTGAACATCGGAGTTTTCTTCGGACCCGGAACATTCACATGGATAATCGAAGACTTTTCACGGTTCTGCACCATCGAAAGTTCGATATCGGAATCCGTATCAATGCGGAACTGTTCAATTCCATGGCTCTGGATGCCCGTCATTTCCTGAATGCCTTCGATCAAAGCGGAAACAACCTTCTTTTTAGACTGTTCCTTTTCTTCACGAATACTGTCGAGGCGAGCCTGCTTTGCAGCGGCGATACTGTCTGCCTTTGCTTTCTTGGCTGCGGCAATGCTGTCGGACTTTGCCTTCTTTTCGGCTTCCGCTTTCAACTTGGCGGCCTTCAAGCTGTCTGCCTTCGCTTTCTTGGCTGCGGCAATGCTGTCGGACTTTGCCTTCTTTTCGGCTTCCGCTTTCAACTTGGCGGTTTTCAAGCTGTCTGCCTTCGCTTTCTTGGCTGCGGCAATGCTGTCGGACTTTGCCTTCTTTTCGGCTTCCGCTTTCAACTTGGCGGCCTTCAAGCTGTCTGCTTTCGCTTTCTTGGCTGCGGCAATGCTGTCGGACTTTGCTTTCTTTTCGGCTTCCGCTTTCAACTTGGCGGCCTTCAAGCTGTCTGCCTTCGCTTTCTTGGCTGCGGCGATGCTGTCGGACTTTGCTTTCTTTTCGGCTTCCGCTTTCAACTTGGCGGCCTTCAAGCTGTCGGACTTCGCTTTCTTGGCTGCAACGGATTTAACTTCAGACGCCTTGGCGTTTTCCGCAACAGCCTTCTTCAAAGACCAAGAAGCACTCTTTGTCTTCGGAAACGAAATCACAAAGTATTTGCCCTTGGAAAGGCTCACCGGATTCTTGTCATTATGAATATCCGGTCCCACATCAAATTCAAAGTTCAACAGAGGAACTTTGAAAGATGCATCCGTAAAAATGCGAACGCTGCGGAGACCCTTGGACTTTGCATCCACAACATAAGAAGCGTCTCCCGAAACGAGCTTCGTATCGGAGAATCCAATCGTCAACTGATGCTTTCCTGCATCATACTTTTGGAAAAAGTTCGGTAAATTCTTTGCCGATGCAAACTGGAACTTCAAGGAGCAATCCTTGGAGCCGCAAGAATAGTCCACATTCTTGATTTCAGCGCTAAACGCCCATGCGGACAAAAGCGAGAGAAGGAGCAACAATTTTCTCATCATTGGGCAACCTTCTTGGATGTATACGTGGTCAAATTAAACGAAACAGAGATCGTAATCGGAGTCCATCCATGAGATTCCGCCTTTTCGATTTCCTGCTTGATTCCCGAGTAACGGGAAATCTTCAAATCGGCAATCGCTGTCGGATAGTTGAAGTTTGCAATTTCCGCAAACAGATAGCCGAGCATGTGATAACCCGCATTCACAGCTACTGAATAACGATGTTCAAAGAAGTATTCCCTTTCGGTACGAGGACCCGGGCTGAACTTCTGAATCTGAACGCCAGCACTGCGAAGAACCGCGTAAAGGTCCTGCAAACGCATCGGAACCTTTTCTTCTTCCGGGAACATTTCCTTCAAACGTTCGAATTCATTTTCCGCAGCGACGAGTTCCGCTTCGAGCTTTGCAATTCGACCCTTCTGGACATTGATCTTCGAAAGTTCCGATTCCGCATTGCGGAGCTCGCTTTCCAAGCGCTGTTCTTCGAGGGTGAACGGTTCCCACATATACGTATAAACGAAGTAGGCTCCTGCGAGAATCAACAGTGAGATGGCAAGCGCGTATATGGTCTTTTTGTCTTTCAGGTTAAGTGCTTGCATTATTTCGAACCTCCTTCCAAGCCGAGGTCCGGTTTAATGCCGGCCTTGATGACAAAGCTATAAGCTTCTTCGCCATCGATCTTGGTCGTCGAAATGTCCGTGAGCGTCACCGATTTGAAGCTCGCCTGTTTTTCAAGCTTCACCATGTATTCCGCCACTTCCGAAAAATCGTAAGTTACACCGCGGAGTTCCATATCTAACGGAGAAACCTGGTTCAACGACACAAGCCACATATTCGGCGGCATCATCGACGAAATATTTTCGAACAAAATAACCCAACGTTTTTTGCTGACCTGAATGGACTTCAAACCAGTATTCTTTTGGGCAATCACCTTGAGCTTTGCATCCAAAGCAGTGATTTTATCCAAAATCGGACGCTGTCTTTCCACTTCTTCCCGCGTGGAATCCAGGCGGTTCTGAAGAGTTTCTGTGGTTTCAGAGATATAAGATTGCACCATGAAGACCGCGACCAACGCCACGAGCAAAGCAATCGTCGGCCACACAACACGTCGGTCAACGATCCACGTCAGGTCAAGCTTGGTCTGCCGGTCTTCGGCAGGCAACAAGTTGATTTCTACGCAAAGCGATTTCTTTTTTCCCTTGGCAGCCATTTAGAACTTCCTTAAAGCAAGTCCCAGTGCGGGAGTATAAACGTTCGACAGTGCCATGGGCATTCCTTCGTCACCGACAACACCCGGATCACAAGGAATTCTTGCGAACGGATTCAAGCCTTCGCATTCAATTGAAAGCTTGTCCTTCAAGTATTCGCAGAGATTCGGCAGGTTTGCTCCGCCGCCGCAAACCATGAGACGGACAGGCTTTTCACCAGATTCGCTCGTCGAGTAGTAGCGCAGACCGAATTCTACAGAGCTCACCACTTCTTCGTAAGCGAGCTGCAGAACGGACTCCACTTCCGAGACCGAGCGATCCTTGACCATGGTCAGGTCATTCTTTTCAAACATTTCATGGCAGGTACCTTCGTCGATACCCAGGTGACGAGTCAAAGTCGAAATGACCGATTCCACCGATCCTATGGTCATGGTTCGAACCGAGTGGAACTGACCTTCGCGGAGGAACGTCATCGTGGACTTCTTTTCTCCGATATCGAGAAGGGCGACTGTCTCCTGAAGCCTGTCTTCCGGAACCGTTGCCACATAAGCATTGGCAATGCCAAAAACATCTACATCGATGGCTGTCAATTTATAACTGGCAAGCGAAAAGAGTTTCGAATAATCCCCTAAAATTTTGTTCTTGGCAGCCACGACCAGGGACTTCACTTCGCCCTTTCCGTCGCGTTCAATTACCTGATAATCCAGCATGATGTCTTGGTCATCAAACGGAGGTTTTGCCTGTGCGGTCTGCACCACGATGGCGTCTTCGTTCCCGTTCTTCGGAACCTTTGCCACGCTTTTATCCGCAAGAACACCCGCAGACCAACCGATCGAAGTCACCAAGTCATCCTTCGTGAAATCCGGAAAGTTACGGGTCATCAAGCGGACAACCGCTTCACGAAGTTTTGCTTCATCTTGAATTTCGTTATCGACGAAAGCACCTTCAGGGGTCGGTTCCATGTCCACAGCCATGATACTGCGAGAATTACCTCGTCCGTGATGCACACGAACGACCTTAATACGGTAATGACCGATGTCAACGCCAATGGTCTGGCGCTCACCTCGGATTTTAGCGATAAGATCCAAAGCCAAAATACAACCTCTACCCAAAGAATTTCGGGATTAATTTAATTCTACTTTTCCTAAAGCTCGATGTCAATAGTCTTTTGCCTAACTGCTTGAAAAAGCAACGACTTAGGCGTTTTCACCACCCTCACTAAGATACCTTTTGTGCACGTCTTTCTTGGAATATATACTGTAAGACGCGCTCCTGAGTTTCACTGAAATCGCCGATAAAAGAGGCGCTGTGATCTATTCCACCCGCCTTCTCGTTGATTTGCCCCTGGTGCAACTGTCTCAAGATACGGATTTGCAGATTTTCTTCTCCAAATCCCGGCAGATTAAAACGGATGTACACCAAGGAATTTTCAGGGACCTGTTCCGGCAGAGTTAAAAGAATACCGCCGGCGGAAAGATCCACCAAATAACCATCCATCTGTTTTTCGCCAAAAGCCAAATGGACCGGAAAACGCACCGCAAGACGCAACCAACGACGGAGCTGCTCTTTATGCAACTTTGTCGAATGCTGCAAAAGAAGCGTATTCTGGCTAACGCCAGCCACGCTGACCTTCGCCGAATATACGGCTTCCCCTGGGATATTCAAACGGACCTGCACCTTTTCACCGACTAGCGATTCTGCAAAGAAAACGTCTTTCTTCAAAACGCCCCAGTAGACCTCGTTCATAAAATTAATCTTGGTATGGACCGTTTGTTCCACGCCCTTGCCTTTGGGCAAAAGAAGCGTCGCCTCTTTTCCAAGCGCAAATTGACGGGTAGAGATGCAAGAATATTGGGCAGCCTTGTCCAGATGGCCAAGCTTTTTGCGGAGCGTTGAGATCAGATGCCTGTCCGCGGGAGAGATTTTTTCAGCGCCGCCGTTTAATTTGTATACAAAATTCACCGCTTCTTCAAACAGGAGCGGAGAATTCAGTATCGAATCCTTGTTCGAAAAAGAAGACTGTCGAACCAAGCGTTCAAGCATATCCTGCTCTTTTTCGCTCAAGTTCAACGGTTTGATCTTCTCTTCAAATTTTTCGGTGGCAAACATTCTGCCGACTTCTCGACGATGATTATTTCGACTGATTTCCATCAAAACGATGAGAATTAAAATCATCGTTGCGACAAGCAAAATCCAGCCGAGCATTTCGATCGAGAATTCCAAACATTACCCCCAGATTCCAGCGACGTAGGAGCCAAGGATTTTGCCAGAGAGCGTTTGACCCAGGAACGGAGAATTTTCCACGCCACCTGCAAAAGTCTTGGAAGTGACGTCGGTAACGCCATTCGGATCAAAAACGACGAGCGAAGCCTTTTTACCCGGAGCAAGACTTACCACGTCCGCACCGGCAATTTCTGCAGGCTTTGAAGAAAGAACTTCAACAGCACGCTTTTCACCAAGACGTTCCGTTAATCTATTCCAAAGTGCCGGAAGTGCAATTTCGAGAGAAATCGCGCCGGGGACAGCGTCTTCAAAATTCACTTCCTTGTCTTCGCGGTGTACCGGGAAGTGGTTGATGCTCACCGCCTGGATCGTGCCGTCTGCAAGCCCCTGCCAAAGCGCATCACGATCATCGGACGAGCGTACTGGCGGATGCAGGTTCAAACTGGTGTTCAAGGTTGCCACTTCTTCATCGCAGAAGAGCAGATGATGAATATCCACGTCGCAAGTCACATCGACGCCCATTTCACGGGCACGGCGAATCAAATTGAGTGCCGATTTGGAAGTCACCTGCTTGATGTGCATCGGCACACCGAGCCAGCGGGACATTTCAAGAAGCGAGAAGAGCGGAAGCGTTTCCGCCTGTTCCGGAACACCCTTCATGCCAATCATGTCGGAGAAGTTTCCTTCGTTCACATAACCACCGTGAGCGAGAGAATAGTCATACGGCAAGAAGAAGAAACGTTTCTTCGTCATTGCACCATATTCAAGGCAAAGGCGTAAAAAACGCATCGAACCGAAAGCCTTGTTGCCGTCGCCGAAACCGGCAACGCCACCGTCGGCAAGTTCGCACATTTCAGCTAGAGCCTTCGCTTCATAATCCTGGTTGATTGCGCCAAGAACGCGGATGTCATAACCCTGATAACCGAGAGCCGCCTTTTCTGCGACCAAGCGCTGAATACCATCAACCGGGTTTGCTGTACTTTCATAAAGACCACCATAAAATCCACCACGGTGCATGGCGCGAAAACCGTCACGGTACGTATAAATGTCGTCACGCTTCGGTTCCTGGAAATCGATTCCCAAGGCAAAGAGTGCCGGAATGGCAAGAGCGCCATTTACGTCCACGACCGGAGTTCCTTCCGGTGCAGAATCGCGAAAGACACCGTCCACAATCGAAATCGTCGTCGCCGCTTCAAAGTTTCCGTTCACAAAAGGACGGACATTTTTCAAAATCACATTATCCATTTGCACGACCTCCCGAAAGGAGATAAAGAGCCGACATACGAACAGCCACGCCATTCGTCACCTGAGCGAGAATTACAGAATGTTCACCATCCGCGACGTCCGAATCGAGTTCCACACCGCGGTTGATAGGCCCCGGATGCATAATTAAAGCGGAATCCTTGGCCTTGTCCAAAACTTCTTCAGTCACACCAAAGTAATTGCGGTATTCGCGAAGACTCGGAAGCAAGGAATCTTCCATGCGTTCCTTCTGAAGACGGAGCGCGATTACCGCATCTGCACCAGCAACAGCCTTCTTCACATCGGTTTCCCAAGAGACGTTCGGGAAGTCCGCACGGTAACGCGGAAGCAGCGTACTCGGTCCACAGAGCGTAACCGAAGCTCCGAGAGTCGTCATACCCCAGGAGTCGGAACGGGCTACGCGGCTGTGGCGAATGTCGCCGACAATCGCAATCTTTTTACCCTTCAATTTTCCAAGTTTCTGTTCAATGGTGAACATGTCAAGAAGAGCCTGCGTTGGATGTTCGTGAGCGCCATCGCCCGCATTCAAAACAATCGCATTCGAATGATCCGCGATGAACTGGGGAACACCTGTCCCCTTGTGACGGACCACGACAACATCGATCTTCATCGATTCAATATTGCGAAGCGTGTCGAGAAGAGTTTCGCCCTTCTTCACACTTGAACTGGAACTGGAGAAGTTTACAATGTCTGCAGAGAGACGCTTTTCTGCGAGTTCAAAGCTTGTGCGGGTACGCGTGCTGTTCTCGAAGAACAGGTTTACAATCGTGAGACCGCGGAGGGAAGGGACCTTTTTAACCGGACGTTCCAAGAGCTGACGGAATTCAACCGCCGTATCCAGAATCGTGCGGATGTCGCTTTCGCTAACGCCCTGAAGGCCTACGAGATGACGGATGGACAGAGAAGATGTCATACATTCTCCACTTGAACAAGATAAACGGCTGTTTCCGGATCGACCGATTCAATCAGCACCCGAACTTCTTCATTTGCCAAAGTCTTGACCGAAAGGCCCGTGGCATCTGCCGCAATCGGCAGTTCCCGATGGCCGCGGTCCACCAAGACACAAAAACGAATCGCCGCCGGACGTCCCATATCAAGAATCGCTTGGATGGCTGCACGGGCAGAACGTCCCGTGTAAAGGACGTCATCGACAAGAATGACCGTTTTCCCTTCGACGGACGCAGGCATTTCCGTAATGCGCATTTCTGTTGTCGCGAGAGGCTTGCGGTAATGGAAGTCATCACGGTAGAATGTCGCATCGAGGCTTCCGCATGGGATTTCGACGTGATAGCGGTTCGACAAACGTTCTGCAAGCTTACGAGCAAGCGGAATTCCACGGCTCGCCATGCCGAGAACAAGGACATTTTCTGGAGAAGAAATCAGCTCCGACACAGCCGACGCCATGTTGTCCAAGGCGGTTTCCATCGCCTTTGCGTCGAGAAGCTGACGGATCCTTTTGCAATTATCCTTCACTACAGGCTCCTTTTTCAAGATTTTTCCAATAGGAAAATGTAGTTTTTATGTCAAAACATAACCAACTTGGAGATTCCATTTATGTTCAATCAGCTTGACCTCCCAAAAAGCGGAGAAACAATCGCCATCATCAAGACGAACCACGGTGAAATGCGCGCACGCCTCTTCCCGGAAATCGTTGGCGAATGCGCTACGAATTTCATCGAACTTGCCCAGCAGGGCAAATACGACGGCGCTCCGTTCCACCGCATCATCAAGGGTTTCATGATTCAAGGCGGTGACTTTACCCGCCGGAACGGCACGGGTGGCCATGCAGCACAGGGTCCAAATTCGACCATCGGCGACAAGTACGACGAACGCCTCACCCACTTGCGCGGTGCTCTCAGCTGGGCAAAGACCATGATGCCTCATTCCATCGGAAGCCAGTTCTTCATCGTTCACCCGGCAGAAGGAACGCACTTCCTCGACCATCCGGCTAAAGGCGGTCCGGCAGAAGGCTACTCCGTTTTCGGCCAGCTCTTTGACGGTTTTGATGTTCTGGACGATATCGCCAGCGTTCGCACCGACGGTCAGGACTATCCGTACGAAGACGTCCTTATCGAATCGGTAACGATTGAAACGGTCGCCTAAGACTTTTTCATCAAAGTTGAGTGCCATTTGAGAAGCGCCGAAAAAAAATGTTCTGCGCCCCTTGACAGGGAGAATTTTTTTTTCTCAATTTGGTGCACTCAAACGGGGTTATAGCTCAGTTGGTAGAGCACAACGCTGGCAGCGTTGGGGTCAGGAGTTCGAATCTCCTTAGCTCCATAACAGAAAAGGATCCGCATCAAACGGGTCCTTTTCTGTTTTATGAACATTCAGATGATGAGAACTCCTGGGGGGCTGGATTTCGATGAACGAAATTCTATAACCAAAAAATCCCGCATTTCTGCGGGATTCTTTCTGACATAGCATGTAAGGGACTCGAACCCTTGTTACCGGCGTGAGAGGCCAGCGTCCTAGACCACTAGACGAACATGCCAAAATTCAGGACAAATAGTAGAAATATTATTCGCGGTAGTAAAGGTCAAGATTGCTTTCCACGTTAGCAGCCTTTTCCAGGTTCTGCACGTATTCATTGAAAAGCATCGCATAACCGAAGCGCCAGGTATTGGCCAAGTCTTCCGTAAGAGCGGTCTTTGCAGCGGTGGTATCCGGAACAGAACGGTTCAGGATTTTCACCATAGCGGCACCGTCATTCGTCACGACCGGTTCACCCCATTCGCCAACCTTCTGCTGGGAAAGAATGCGGAAGAGAGTCGGGTTCGAATAGCCGATGCCCGGAACAAAGCCGTCGAAAGAAGCGGTAGCCTTTTCGATTGTCACCTTTTCCACGCTCGTATCAGCCTTGGCAGAACCCGTAGCGGAATCCGTCACAAGTTCCACAGCCTTCACCTTTTCAGCAACGGAATTCAGGTAGTGAGCAGCGGCGTCCTTCGATTCCTGAAGGAGAAGGTTGCGCTTAATTTGTTCGTAATACGGACCGATATTGCGCTTGCCTGCTTCGAGAGTTTCGATACGGTTCACAACAATCACGAAGTCGTTGTTCTTGAGAGCGCCAGAGACCTTGCCTTCTGCGAGGTCCGGACGTTCCTTGTTCACGAATGCGAAAGCGGAAAGACCGCCGACAAAACCCACTTCCTGGATTTCATCGTCACGACCGAGCCAAGCGGTTTCACGGACCGGAACCTTACGAGCGGCAGCGGCATCGATGAAGGAGGAATCACTTTCTTCCACAGCGGACTTGATGCCTGCGAGGATCTTTTCCAAGCTGTCGATGGTTTCCGGAGAAGCGGTCACGGAGAAGAGAATGTGAGCGGCCTTCACCTTTTCAGTCCCGGTCGAATCCTTCATCTTGCCGAGGCTCTGAATGATGTGGTAACCAAACTTGGTGCGGACCGGTTCGGAGATAGCGCCGGAATCGAGAGCGAAAGCAACGTCTTCGAATTCCTTGACCCAAGTGCCACGAGCCGTGTAATCGCCGAGGAGACCGCCATTTGCAGCCGTACCGACGTCTTCACTTGCAACCTTGGCCATTTCTTCAAAGCTGGAAGTGGAGTTCGAATCCTTCACCTGGTAGTAAACGGTCATCGCATACTTGCGGATTTCTTCTTCATCCTTTGCAGTCGGTTGAATCGGAAGGTATGCATAAGCGAGACGAACCTGATCCTTCGTCACGAAGAAGCTGTCCTGATGAGCGTCGAAGTAAGCGTTCACCTTGAGGCTATCTACGGAAGCCGGATCGACCTGGAAATCATTTGCCGACGTAAAGGCGACTTCGACATCCTGGGAGACGAGGCGGTTGTTCACGTTCCACTGGGATTCGAGGCTCGTCGGGTGAGCGTTCGCAGTCACGAAAATCTGCAACTGGTGCAGAGGAATCGTCATTGTCTTGAGTTCCTGTTCGTAGTTCTGCATGTTGAGCCATTCGTATGCGGCCGGAGTTTCGAGCCAAGCATCAAATGCAGCCTTGTCGAAAGCGGTGTCGAGAAGGAACTTCGGAAGGGTCTGGATGAACGTCTGAACATTCTGAGCGGCTTCCTGTTCGCTAGCGGAGTTCGCCTGGATTGCGTAAACGCGCTGCTGGGCTTCTTCACCGACGAGACGGCGAACGACATCTGGATTGTTCTTGAGTTCAGCCTTCATTTCTGCGACAGATGCATAAAGCGCATTTTCATCGAACTGAGCCTTGAGGAGTTCCTGCTGGACGAAGGACTGGAAAATGTTGTTGCGGAGCTGGGCGCGCTGTTCGTCGCTCAGGTTCTGCCCCCGGTAGTTGGTCTCGGTGATGCGGTTCACACGGTTGTTGAATTCCGCATACGGAATTTCCACACCGTCCACACGGCCGATCGGATACTGGTGAGACTGTTCCGGCGTACGGTCCATCGCAAGGAGACCGAGCGCAATGCCTACTGCAAAAATGGCAATGACCCATTTCGCGTTTTCGTTAATCCATGTCAGCATAGAGTAAACTCCATTTATTTTCCGCCAAATGTAATAAAAAAATCCACTCTAACGGAGCAAGCCCTTTTATATAGCCGTATTTTAGGATTTTTTCTATTATGGGAAACGCCTTCAAACATCAACACTTAGAGGCTACAGTGTACGATATATTGATCCTTGGTGCCGGTATCGCCGGCTTAAGCGCAGCCATCAAGGCGGCAGAACACGGTCATTCCGTTCTCATTTTAACCAAGGGGGCAAAACCGGATGGTTCATCCAACTACGCCCAGGGCGGCATCTGCTCCGTCACTGACCCCAAAGATTCTTTCAAATTGCACCAGGAAGACACCTGCGAAGCGGGTGCAGGACTTTGCAAAAAGAACGCCGTCAAGATTCTCGTCGAAAACGGTCCAAAGACAATCGATCAGCTGGTGAAATGGGGGGTAAAATTCACCCCGGCAGAATCGAACGATGCGAACATCCGCTTTGACCTTCACCTCGAAGGCGGCCACAGCCATCGCCGTATTCTCCATGCCGCGGACTTGACCGGCAAGGAAATCATGAGAGCCCTCCTTGTGAAGATCCATGAATTCCCGAACATCACCTTCCTTGAAAACGCGCTGATCGCCGATTTGATTTTGAACAAGAACAAGACCCGAGCCCTGGGCGCAAAGGTCATCCACCAGAAGACCGGGGAAATCGAAGCGATTTTCGCCAAGGTGACCATCATGGCTACAGGCGGTGCTGGACGCCTCTGGTTCCACACGATCGACCCTCCTGATGCTTGTGGTGACGGTATTGCGATTGCAGCACGAGCAGGCACCGCGATCCAAGACGTGGAATTTATGCAGTTCCACCCGACATCCCTCTATGCCCCGAGCCTCAAAAAGGCGTTCCTTATTTCGGAAGCGGTTCGCGGATACGGTGGAATCCTCAAGAATTCGAAGGGCGAAGAATTTATGAACGGCGTGCATCCGCTCCGTTCCCTTGCCCCGCGCGACATCGTTGCCCGCGCTATTCACCGTGAAATGAAGCGCACCGGCGAACCTTGTATGTTCCTCGACGTCACGGCCCATAATCCGAAAGACACAAAGACCCACTTCCCGCACATTTACGCAAAGTGCCTTTCCGCTGGTGTCGATATGACGAAGGAATGGATTCCGGTCGTTCCGGCAGCGCACTATATGTGTGGCGGCGTTCTCGTAGACACCTGGTCCAAGACGCAGATCGAAGGACTTTACGCTTCGGGCGAGGTGGCTGCGACAGGCGTACACGGAGCAAACCGTCTTGCTTCGAACTCGCTTCTCGAAAGCGTTGTCTTTGCTCTCCGCGCAGTGGAAAACATTGAAAAGACTGGCATTCTCAAAAAGTCCTTCCGCACACCGACCATCAAGTCGGAAAAGGTCAAAATGACCGGCGGCGAACATTGGAAAAAACGCACCGTCGAAGCCAAGAAGCTCATGTGGGAAAAGTGCGGCATTGTTCGCTCGGTAGCTGGCTTAAACGAAGGACTCGCTAAGCTTCGCGAATTCAACAGCGAAGTCGAAGCCGAAATGAAGAAGCCAGGAACCAAGACCGTCGCCCTTCTCGAATTCCGCAACGCCGTCGAAAGCAGCATCCTGATCGTAAAGAGCGCTCTCGCCCGAAAGGAATCCCGCGGTCTGCAGTCGATTCTCGACTACCCGAAGATGTCCCCGAAGCTTGTACATCACAACATCTATTTGAAGTACCCGCTCGAGAACAACTAATCTTCCAAGCAAATCACAAAAAAGCTCCGTGGAATTGCGGAGCTTTTTTTGTTGACCAAAAGACCTTTTAGTTTTTCAGTCCAATCCACGGGAAGATGTTGTCGCGGGATTCAATTTCCGAAAGCAGAGCTTCATCTTCGAATTCCCCGTTGAACATCGCCGAAAGCTTCATGAAGTCGCGTTCGTGATTTGCCAAGCGTTCGCGGGCATAGCCTTCCGCGGAATTGTTGTGAATCATGAACGCCCAGTCCGAAGCCTGGTACAGCACAAGTTCGCGTTCCATCTGTGCGAGAATTCTCTTTTGAAGAGCCGTCTGCGAAGGCACCTTTTGGGCCGCCTGAAAGAGCGAGAACATCTTGAAGAATTTCGGATAGATGTATTCGACCTGAGGATTGACCCAGACCGAAGCAAAGCCATTTTCTCCCCATGAGGAGAAAATCGGATTGTGAGCCACCGTATCTTCCGGATCCATCTGCATTTCGTTCACCGAAGCGAGCTGCAAAATTTCGGAAGAGGCGGCACGTTCAAAGACAGCTTCAATAAACTGCGGGCCTTCAAACCACCAGTGGCCAAAGAGTTCTGCATCATACGGGCAAAGAACGCAGGGACGGTGGGATTCCATCTGCGAACCGAGTTCCGCCATCAAGGCTTCACGGTTTGCCACGAAAAGTCGGGCGTGCTCGCGGGCCAGGTTCATCGCCTGCCAAGGATGGTAGATAGCCTTCTGTTCCCCACCGGTAATGCGGCAGTACTTGAATCCGGAATCGATCGGAGAGTTTCCGGCAAAGAAATATTCACCGAGATACTCGCGGTCGAGTTCCTTCGAAATATCTTTGTAGAATTCGCGGTAATCCGGATGACCCGGATAGCCACGCTGACGACTCCAGACTTCCACCGAACTAGCCTGCTCACGTCCCAGAACGAGAAGTCCGGACGGAGTCTTGATCGGAGCGAACACACCGTACTTCGGGGCCGGATCGGCAAGCAGCACGCCATGGGTTTCCATGAAGAAATACTGCAAGCCCTGTTCCGCCAGATATTCGTCGAGTCCATCAAAGAATCCGCATTCCGGAAGCCAAACACCCTTCGGGGCGCGGCCAAAGGCACGTTTAAAAGCTTCGATCGTCAAGCGAATCTGCAAACGGATGCTTTCCGGTTCCGCCTGGTAAGCAGGAAGGAACGGATGCGTTCCGATACACGTCAAAAGAGAAAGCTTTCCACGGCGTTCGAGAGCTGCGAATTCCGAAAGAATATCGCGCTGCAAGCGATTTTCCCAAAGTTCGGAAAGTTCCATGATACGAGCCGCATAGAACTTTGCAATCTGCAAACGCTCCGGATCCTTTTCCAAACGGCGCAATTCCTTGTGAGCGAGTTCCTGCAGCTTTTCCAAGTGGCGAGAATAACGTTCGCAAAGAAGCTTGTCCGAAAGCATCGCAATCAGCGTCGGAGAGATGCTCAAGTTGAGCGTCCCTGGAACACCCTTTTCCGCTAAATGCGAAAGGGACTGCACAAGCGGCAGATACGATTCGGTCAACGCTTCAAAAAGCCAGTTTTCTTCCAAAAAACGGTCATATCTCGGATTGCGCACGAACGGTAAATGCGCGTGTAGCAACAGATAAAGCTGACCATTGCAAGCAGTATTCAAACTAGACCCTAAACCTTAAAAATTACTCGGTACGCTTCACCACAACCGGAACGATCGTCGTCGGGAAGTCGCCATCCTTATCGGTTGCAAAGACCGGTATGATCTGCGTCGAATCCGGAAGATCCTGTTCAAAAGAAAACGTGCCATCCGGGTTCAGCGGGAACGGTTCGCCACGTACCTGGAGGTGTGCGTCCGGACGGGTTCCGCCGTACACGATCAAGCGTGTCTTGACCCAGAGGAAGAAATCCTTGCCGTAATTGACGGAACCCGGAGTCGGCTGAAGAACCGAGCCGCTCGAAAGCAGACTGGATTCGCTCGAAAGGGAGCCCGAGAAAAAGGATTCCGAAGAACTGGCGAGATGTTCGAGCCAAGTCGCCACCGACTGGCTGGAAAGGCCCGAACTTCCGAATCCGCCGATACCGGCTCCACCGAGGGAAGCCTTAAAGAAGACGCTTTCGGAATTTGAAACGGACTTCTTGACATTTTCATAACTGAAAACCTGCATCGCCGGAGCTTCGACGATCGGTTCAAACTTGCCTTCCGGAGTCTTGGTGCCGAGAGATGCGCTGAAAGAAGTTGCAACCCGATTCTGAACATACCAGCTCTTGGCATCGGCAGGGACTTCAATATCCTGAAACTTGTGCCTCTTGTTCTTGCGAACGGTCAAGTCCTTGGAAACGTCATACAAGCGGAGAACGAGAGTTCCGTTACCCTGAAGAGCGCCCTTTAAACGTTCTTCCTTCACATCCCAGAATGCGTGGAGGAAGTTCGGATCGCGCTGCATCAAGACGAGGTATTCCGGAGAGAATTCCGACGGAATCTTCTGGATGTTTTCAATCTTTTCGGCCACCTTGGTAGCCGCATTTGCGACAGCCTTCGTAGCCTTTTTCACAGCCGGCTTCACCACGTTTTTGACAGTATTCGTAGCAGCGTTTTTTGGAGTAGAGTCCTTCGTAGCGGGCTTTTTCGTTACAGCGGTCTTAGCCGGAGCCACCTTTGTCGCAACAGTCTTGGCTGTAGTCGCCTTTGCCGTTGCAGACTTTGCGGTCTTGCTTGCAGCGGTTTTCTGCGTCACAGTCCGCTTGATTTCTTCGACCTTGGACTTCACAGAAGCCTTAGCCTTGCGCGACGCTGTCTTGAGTTCGGCGACCTTGGTTTCCGCCTTCTGCGAAATCGCCTTCAGCTCCTGAACCTTCGCCTTTTCCTTTTTCACTACATCTTTCACAGTCTTCTTGACCGCGGTAGTGAGACTAGACTTTACTGTAGCCTTCTTTGTCGTGCTCATGTTTGACACTCCTTTGGCACAATCAATGCACCTTTTTCGGCTTATTACCCCAATTGCCTACGCCTGTAAGACCGATTGCAATTCCAACGAACTTTTCGTCCCAAATGGAAGATTCCTCCGACTTACGAACGCCGCCCTGGATTGCGATATCCACTTTCGTGCTTCGCCTCCCAAGAGGAAATCCGGAGCCTATACCAACTCCGTACTCCGTGACATCGGAAATGTAATAATTTCTATACCAAGCTCCGAGTCTAAAGTCCATTCTTTGGACATAATTCTTAAAGTAATCTGTAGAACCGGAACGTTCGTAGCCAATTGCGGCCATAAATTCGCTCTGCGTTTTGGTCGTATCTTTCAAATTCCAAGATCCGGCGACGTTACGAATGTCGGCGTCCCAGCTTCGAAGCATAAAGTCAAGTAAAATATTGTGCTTTTTGTGGAAGCGGTAAGCAAACCCAGTAGCCATGGTCGGCGGCACTTCAATTTCACGGTCGAGCTTTGTCGGAACAAGCGTATCCGTTTCGCTGAACTCGATGTTGTATTCCAGATCGTTCTTGAGCGTGTAGGCAGTCGTATAAGAGAAGTAGAACGAGGAATTGCGTCCCTTGTAATGAACAGCACCCGTGTAATAAGCCGGATGATCCTTGATTTTCCAAGAACCCTCTGCGGTTTCCGTAATATCGGAGCTGTTAGTCGCCCAAGCATCCGTCTCTGCAACTTCACTGTTATCACCGCCCAAGGTCAGTTTGCGGGAAACGGAACCCATCACAAAGTGAGCGGTAAATCCCAAAGAAAGGCGACGGAAAAACGGAAGGCGTACCGCATAACTCGGTGTGATTTCATAAATGTTGCCCTGATACTTGAGACTTGCAAGATTTGTCTGCGTCGAATCACTGACTTCTTCATCAAAATTCGACGAATACTTTTGCGAAAGAGCCACGGCAATCGTTCCAAAATCGTGCAAGGCAAAAACAAAGGAAAGCAATGGAATTTCAAGAGTCGAAGACGCGTAAGACTTATCGCTCTTTGAAGCCACGTTTTCTTCAAAAGTCATAGTCGCATTAAAGGACGTGTACTTTTCAAACGCAAGAGAGGCCGGGTTCCAATCCACAATGCCGCTGCCCACTTTAGCTCCGCCCGCATATCCGCGGCCAAGCGTAATCGCGGAAGCGCCTTCGGTCGGCTTACCCAAAGCTTCAAGGCCCATCATCGAAGCGGCACTCGCCGCGATCGTTACAAGGAAAACGGAAAGAAGAATTTTGCGGATCATTCGTCATCCCCCCGCTTGGTAGCAAGCCAGAGCTTCAAATTCATCGGCTGACTGATGTAGTCAGTGAAATCGTAACGCGAGTAAGTCTGATAATCCATGAAGATGTACACGGAGTCACCGTCGTCAGTAATATGGTCGTAATAGAGCGTATCGTAAGGGGCGAGCATCGAATAGCCCATGCGCAAAACGACCCGCATCTTCGCCCCCTTGCCTGCGTGGTTGATAAAGGAGCGCATGCCCTGAGTCAGCTGAAGTCCGAGGGTATCGCCTTCCATGAAGACGAGGTTCGGATGTCCATACTTTTTGATGTATTCACGGTTTAACTTGTACGTTTCCGAAGATTCCATATCGACGCCGTTCGAATCCACAAACGTCGCAGCGACAACTTGGACTGGAAACCCTAGTTCGGAGCCTTCCGTCGAAGAACTGCGACCCATCTTGAGCTGGGCAAGGACGACCGCCTGGCGAACATCGTTGCTATCGCCTTCCGTGTACGGGAACTCATCTCCATAGAATTCATTCAAGGCGGACATGATTCTTTCACTCGGAATTTCCACGAGCAGGGATTCCAGAACGCCACCGTGCAAAACGATGCAGTCCGAACATTCATCCTTGTAGGAACTGATGATCGCGGAGCGGAATGCCCAGATGTTTTTGTAAATGTCCCTTGTCGTCGTATCGCCATCGGAAACCGTCGTCTGCGTGTATCTCTTGACACGAAGGAACGGTACCACGTCGGCGCCCGGTCCGTAGAAGCGATAGAGGCGCTGGGCTTCCGGAGCAGAAATGCGAAGCTGCACACGGGCGGCTTCCGTGACCTTCGCCAAATCCTCGTAGAACGCATGCGGAAGGTCAATCTTCAAAGCGGAGTCCAAAGAGGAAATCTTGACTTTATAAGTGGTATCTGCGGAAGTCGCCTTTTTGAATGATTCGCGAAGACCTGCGACCCAAAGGGAATCCTGGATGTTGCCTAGACTGTCGACAAAAGCAGAACCTTCACCCGTTTCAATGATCCAGGAGAACGTGAGTTCAAGAGTTTCCTTGAGCGGAAGGGAATCCAATTTGAAGCGAGCCTTATCGTAGAAGCCGGAGTCCGGATAGAGGGCAAGGAAAGCGGAGCGATATTCTTCCGAGCTGTCTGCCGAATACTGCGCAAAGAAGCTCTTATCGCGGAAACCGATGTCCAGGACCCAATCGTGTTGCATGCCGTTGACCGCGCCGACGACACCCTGGTAATAATTGATACGCGGTGTACTGTCAAAGCCCACTTCATACGAAGAGAGTTCAAGGTCGCTGATTTCGACCGTTTGCACTAAATAGTTCGAAGGAAAGCCCTGATCGTCCAACCAGGTGACCAAAGCGTCTCCATCCGAGTCAAAAATGCACGATGCAAGCAAGAGCATCGGCAAGATGGCAAATACGAAAAACTTGAATTTCTTCACGGAAACTCCGAAAAAAGGAAACTACACGTGCAAATATACAAAGTCTTCTTTCGCAAGATTTCTAGATTTTGCCCGTTAAAACTTTTTTAGGGACATCTCCCTGAGGCCATTATGAAACCTTTCCACGCATATTTCCAGAACATCAATGGAACTGATACCTATCCGCTCGACGAAGTCATTTATCGCAGCAAGGTCGATAACAGCCTTCTCGAAGTCCATCACGACCGTGAAGCCCTCGCAGAACGCTCCCCAGAAGAATGGAAGAAACTCTTTGCCGAACGTCGCATGAGCTTTAAGCCGGAAGACATGAGCGGTATCTGGAGCAAGCGTGAAATGGTTCTCCCGGAAATGCCTGTCGAAGACATCGTGACGATGCGCGAAGGCTGGAGCCCGCTTTTTGACGCAGCCCCGCTCGCCAAAGAACTCGGCATCAAGAGCCTCAAGGTCAAGCTTTGCGGCAATTCCCACACCGGCTCTTTTAAGGACCTCGGCATGACGGTTCTCGTAAGCCAGGTGAACCACATAATTAAAAAGCAGATCCATGAAATCGACGCGGTCGCTTGCGCATCTACCGGCGACACCTCTGCAGCTCTGAGTGCTTACTGCGCCAAAGCAGGCATTCCGTCGATCGTATTCCTCCCGGCAGGCAAGACGAGTACCGCTCAGCTGATTCAGCCGATTTCGAACGGCAGCATCGTGCTTGCCCTCGACACGGACTTTGACGGCTGCATGAAGATTGTGCAGGAAGTCACAAAGGATAACCGCATTTACCTCGCGAACTCGATGAACAGCCTCCGCGTGGAAGGCCAAAAGACGATTTCTCCGGAAATCTGCCAGGAACTCGGCTGGAAGGTTCCGGATGTGGTCATTATCCCGGGCGGCAACCTCGGTAACGTAAGCGCTCTCGCCAAGGGCTTTGAAGACTGCAAAGCGATGGGTCTCATCAATAAGATTCCTCGCATTGTCGTCGCTCAAGCGGAACACGCAAATCCGTTCTACCAGGCTTACGAACGCGGCTTCGACAAGCTCGTTCCGGTTCAGGCCAAGAAGACCCTCGCAAGCGCAATTCAGATCGGCAACCCGGTCAGCTATCCGAAGGCAGTACGCGCCATTCAGAATACGAACGGCATAGTCGTGAGCGTGACGGAAGAAGAACTTGCAAACGCCGCTCACCGCGCAGACCGCATCGGTCTTTACGCTTGCCCGCACACGGGCGTCGCACTCGGCGGTCTTGAAAAGCTCGTTGCCGCAGGCAAGATCGACAAGGAAGAAGCAGTGATTGTCATCAGCACCGCCCACGGTCTGAAGTTCACCGAATTCAAGGTCGGCTACCACGAACAGAAGCTCGAAGGCATTCAGAGCAAGTTCGCAAACCCGATTTTCAAGGCTCCGGCCGAAATCGGCGCTGTGATGGATATCCTCAAGAAAGAAATGGCGAACCGGAGACGCTAAGAAATGGTTTTGAATGCCATCTGGCTCATCTTCTTTTTTGGAGCTTTTATCGCGTGCTTTGTCCAATGGATTGCCTTTGGAGATTCGGGAATTTTCAACAAGACAATCCTTTCTGCATTCGATATGTCCAAGACGGCGTTTGAAATCTCGATTGGTCTCACAGGCATTCTGAGCCTTTGGCTCGGCATTATGAAAATCGGGGAAAAAGCGGGAGCCATACAAGTTCTTGCAAAGATTGTTCAGCCGCTCTTTACCCGTCTCTTTCCCGAGATTCCCAAGGATCATCCGGTCATCGGCACGATGCTCATGAACATCAGCGCGAATATGCTCGGTTTGGACAATGCGGCAACGCCGATGGGCTTACAGGCCATGAAGCAGTTGCAGGAGCTGAATCCGAACGAAGACAAGTCCGTTGCAAGCGATTCCCAAATTCTCTTTCTCGTTTTGAACGCAAGCGGTTTGACGCTCATCCCGGTCAGCATCATGACCTACCGTGCGCAGATGGGCGCCGCAAACCCGAGCGACGTGTTCCTTCCGATTCTTCTTGCGACTTTCTTCAGCACGATTGCAGGCATTATCGCGATCAGCTTCTTTCAAAAGATCAAGCTCAAGGATCCGGTGACGCTTCTTTGGCTAGGCGGTCTTTGCGCAGGCGTGATCGCACTTCTCGCCTACTTTAGCCGTTTGACAGCCGAAGCGCTCGGAACGACAAGCCTTTTTATTAGCGGGATCGTTCTCTTTAGCGTCATCGTTGCCTTTCTGGGCCTTGCGGTCTATAAAAAGATCCGCCCCTATGAAGCCTTTATTGAAGGAGCGAAAGAAGGTTTCCATACCGCAGTCATGGTCATTCCTTACCTCATTGCCATTCTCGTCGGCGTGGCGGTTTTCCGCGCGAGCGGTGCAATGGACCTGGTCATGAACGGCATCTCTTATCTGCTCAATCTTTTCGGCATCGGTAACGATGTGGTTCCGGCGCTTCCGACGGCCATCATGAAGCCGCTCAGCGGTGGCGGTGCCCGTGGCATGATGATCGATGCGATGAAGACTTTTGGCGCAGACAGTTTTGCAGGTCGCTTGAGCAGTATGTTCCAAGGCGCAACCGACACCACGTTCTACGTGCTCGCGGTTTATTTTGGATCGGTGGGCGTTCGCAAAACGCGCCACGCACTTACCTGCTGCTTGATTTCGGACTTGGCGGGCATTCTTTCGGCGATTACCATCGCCTATCTGTTCTTCCCGCCGACCTAATCCTTTTCACTTGAAAGCAAAAAACGCAGTTCAAACGAGCTGGGTTTTTTGCTCTAATTTTTGATTGGAAAGCTATTCTGCAGTTGCGATGTTCAAAATGATTCGCGAAACAGTTTCAATGCCTTCCACCGTTACATGTTCAAACGGACCGTGGTACGCATAGCCGCCCGTGCCGAGGTTCGGACAGGGCAATCCCATCAAGGAGAGCCTTGCACCGTCCGTACCACCGCGAACAGGATTGCTCACCGGTTCAAGACCTTCCTTTTGAATCGCCCTGCGGGCACGTTCAAGCACCTGCGGATACTGTTCAATCACCTGCATCATGTTGCTGTAGGAAGGCTCGATCTCTAGCGAAAGAATTGCATCTTCCGAATTACCGCCGAACTTAGAATTGAAGATAACGGCAAGGTTTTCCAGATACTTCAAACGCTTTTCAAACATCTGACGATCGTGATCGCGGACGATGTAGGTAAGCGTTGCACTGGAAACATCTCCCCGCATATCGATCAAATGATAGAAGCCTTCCCTGCCTTCGGTCATCGCCGGAGTTTCATTCTTCGGGAGCGCCGTTATGATTTCTGCAGCCATGAGGCTTGCGTTCTTCATAATGCCCTTGGCATTACCCGGGTGAACACTCTTGCCGCGCACTTTAAAAATCGCAGTCGCCGCATTGAAGTTTTCATACGCGACTTCACCTTCATAGCTGCCATCCACCGTATAAGCGAACTTCGCCTTGAAATACTGCAAATCAAAGAGGTCCGCACCGCGACCGATTTCTTCGTCGGGCGTAAAGCCTACCCAGATATCGCCATGCGGAATTCCTTCCCCGTTACGATCGCTTTCGGCAAGGAGTTCCATCGCCGTCACAATCGCCGTAATTCCCGACTTGTCATCCGAGCCGAGGAGCGTTGTGCCATCCGTCGTGATTAGCGTTCTGCCTTTTAACGTAACGAGGTCCGGAAATTCCGAAACCTTCAATACATCGCCCGTTCCTTGGAGAACGATATCGCTTCCATCATAGTTTTCAAAAATCTGCGGTTTGGGATTCACACCGGAAAAATCCGGAGCCGTATCCATGTGGCTGATAAAGCCTATCGCGTCGTCCGATTCATGTCCAGCCGTTGCCGGGAGCATCCCGTAAACGTAGCCGTGTTCGTCGATCTTGACCCGTAAGAGTCCTATTTCTTTTAATTCTTCGGCAAGATATTTGCCGAATTCGAGTTGTTGCGCTGTACTCGGGCAAGTGTTAGAAGCTTCGTCCGAGGTCGTCGTAAAGCTTACATACTTGAGAAAACGATCTAGAATCTTCATGCCCTAAATTTATAAATGAAAAAGCCTCCCCTACTGGGGAAGCTTTTATTTTACGCTTTTCAGAAATTACTTGGCGAGCTTAGCGAGTTCAGCCTTGATCGAATCCTTTTGGGCTTCGAAGCTCTTGAACGTGCTGAGAGAGCCGTCTTCCTTGACAATGTAAGCCTTTGGAACGTAGCCGTCGCTGTAGAGTTCACCGAATTCACGGGCTTCATCAAAGAACACATCCATGCCCGCTTCTTCGAGCTTGAATTCTTCCATGTAGCTGCGGATGTCGCGTTTGTTATTTCCTCCGCTTGCCACAGCGATCGACTTGATGCCCTTGTCCTTGAATTCATTGGCGATAGCCTTGATTTCCGGCGTTGCGTGACGGCAGTGGCCGCAGGTCGTCGAGAAGTAAAACACAAAAAGCGGCTTACCGGCATACGCTTCGAGGTTTTCTGCAGACACGGAAATACCCGTCGCTTTCACCTTGAAGTTGAGCTTTGCCTGAGTGCCGTCAGAGAGCGTATCGCCACGGAGCGGAGCGACAGATTCCTTGAGCTTCTTTTCTTCTTCCTTCTGCTTTTCGATCGCAGCCTTGCGCTGTTCCATGATCTTTTCACGCAGACGTGTGCCCAGAGCATTCAACGTATCCTGCGGAAGCTGGAGCTTCTTCGAAGAGTCGGCCGCATTTGCACGGACATCGTTCATCGACTGCTTGAACGCAGCGACGTCGAGGTCCAAAGCGGACTGTTCGGAAAGCGAAGCGATCTGCGCACCGAACTGAACACCAAGAAGGTAGGAAGCGTCGCTCGCCTGTTCGGCGGTCAGCGGAGCCGGCTTTTCCGGAGCCTTCGGAGCGGCTGCGGTATCCGTCGAGTCCTTCTTCGGCGGGAGCGGCATCTTGAGAGCCTGGAAGGCGCGAGCACGGCTATTCATCATCATGGCGATACCCGTCATCACGGAGTCAGAATACTTGATCTTAAACGCAGTGTCCTTGACCATTTTGTAGCCATCATCCACGGCAGCGGAGAAGGTCGCTTCATCCAGCGGGAATTCGAGCTGGTTCTTGGTAATGTTCTGCACCTGCATACCGAACTGGGTGCCGAGCATGTAAGCAATCTTTACTTCGTCCTTGTCGTTGAGACCCACTTTTACATTTTCAGTTTTCTGCGTATTGCAAGCAACAAGAGCGGTCGTCGCAGCAACAAGCGCGATAGAGCGTAACTTCATTCTAATGCCTCCTTGGCATATCAATTTGGCAAATAAACTAGTAAATTTTCTAATTTTCGGTTACTATGAAGCTCTCTAAGTTCTTTTATACCACGCTCCGCGAAACGCCGAGCGACGCCACCATGCCGAGCCACATCTTCCTCATGCGCGGCGGTTATATTAAACCTCTGTCCACCGGTATCTATAGTTACCTCCCGATGGGCTTCCGTGTCCTCAAGAAAATTGAAAACTTGATCCGTGAGGAAATGAATTCCATCGACGGTATCGAAGTCGATCTTCCGGTTGTGCAGACAGCAGAACTTTGGGGAGAATCGGGTCGTTACACGGCGATTGGCGAAGAACTCCTCCGCTTCAAAGATCGCAACAACCACAACATGGTTCTTGCGATGACCCACGAAGAAGCGATGACGGACCTTGTGCGCTATGTGGTTTCGAGCTACAAGCAGCTCCCGTTCATGCTCTACCAGTTTAAGACCAAGTACCGCGATGAAGCACGCGCCCGTGGCGGACTTATCCGCGTCCGCGAATTCTTGATGAAGGACGCTTACAGTTTCCACACTTCCCAGGAAGATTTGGACAAGCATTACGAACTGGAATACAAGGCTTATCAGAACATTTTCCGCAAGGTCGGCATTGAACCGGTGATCGTCCAGTCGGATACGGGCATTATGGGCGGTAAAGTCGCTCATGAATTCATGCTCGACACACCGAACGGCGAAGACTACCTGATTCTCTGCAAACACTGCGGCTACCAGGCAAACCGTGAAATCGCAACCTTCGAACGCAAACCGTTCCAGGGCGACGCCAACGCCGCTCTCGAAAAAGTTGCAACACCGAACGCTTCGACGATTGAAGACCTTTGCAAGTTCTTAAATGTGAAGGGCGAACAGACCGCCAAGTGCGTGTTCTTCGACTTCAACGGAAAGCTTGTGACCTGCGTAATCCCTGGCGACTTGGACGTTTCGGAAATCAAGCTTCACAACCTTCTCAAGGCGAAGGAACTTTACCCAGCAGAAGAGGCTCTCATTGAAAAGTGCGGCATGGTTCCGGGATTTGCAAGCCCGATCGGCGCACACGACACGATTGTCATCGTCGATCAGGCTCTCGAAAACGCATACGACCTCGTCTGCGGCGCAAACGAAAAGGGTTTCCACTACGTTCACTTCAACCCGAAGCGCGACATGAGCGGCTATCAAATCGCCGACATCGCCGAAGCGGAAGAAGGTTGCAAGTGCCCGAAGTGCGGAAAACCGCTCTCCGAAACCCGTGGCATCGAACTTGGAAACATCTTCAAGCTCGGTACCAAATTCTCGGAAAGCATGGGCGCCACTTACCTCACCCCGGACGGCAAGAGCGAACCGATCATCATGGGCTGTTACGGCATTGGCGTGGGGCGACTCATGGCATCTGTCGTGGAAAATTCCCACGATGACTTTGGACCGATCTGGCCGAAGGCAATCGCACCGTTCCAGGTGGAAATTGTAAACATCACGAAGGACAACGAAATTGCGGACAAACTCGAAAAGGAACTGACCGATGCAGGTTTCGAAGTCCTCGTGGACGACCGCGACGAACGCGCTGGCGTGAAGTTCAAGGACGCAGACCTCTGGGGCATTCCGCTCCGCATCGCTCTCGGCAAGAAGGGTCTTGCTAACGGCGAAGTGGAATGGAAGCCGCGTGCCGAAAAGGAAATGACGATGGTGAAACTCGAAGACGTCATCGCCAAGGTCAAGGAATTCTACAAAGACTGATTTCTTTGTTTGAACACTTGAAACGCTCCGCCCATGTGGAGCGTTTTTTGTTTACAAAAGGAACCAATACCCCTCTACAAAGCGAAGTCTCCAATTTCTATTATATGCGATGAGGAATTTCTCTATGGCAGACAACGTCAAAGACCGTGGCATTTTAAGTCTCTCCTGGCCTCTGATCATCACCTTCGGAATTGGAGTTTTCCAGCCGATGATGGACAGTTGGTTCCTTTCGCGAACAAGCGAAAGCGCAGCGGCGGGCGTCGGCGCCTTAATGCCGATTCTCGGCACGATCTTCATGGCGATTCAAGCCTTTTCACAAGCAGGCGCCAGTATTGCTTCGCAGTTCATGGGAGCAAGTGCCAACAGCCATGCGCGAACAACCATTTCCATGGTGATCATCGGAAGCGCCTTGCTCGGCATAGCAATGACAATGCTCGTATTCCCATCTTCCGGTTGGATCGTAAGCGCCATGGGTCTTTCGGGCAATACAGCAAAATTCGGAATGCAGTTCATGCAGGTTGTCTGCTTTGGATTTGTTTTCCGCGCTCTGCAAACGACCTTGACTGCGATGATCGCGACACACGGCCTCACGATCTGGAACCTGATCGGAAATTCCATCACCATCGCATTCAACATTCTTTTGAACATCATCTTTTTGAACGGCATGTTTGGACTTCCCAAAATGCACGTGGAAGGCGTCGCCCTGGCAACGGCTCTCTCCTGGGCATTTTCCAGCGCTGTTCTTTGGGCAGTTTTAAAATACAAGATTCACCACAAAACAAAACGCCTCGACATAAAGCGTTCCCGCGTATTGATCGGAGACTGGATTCGAATCGGGCTCCCGGCTGCCGCAGAACCGGTGAGCTTTCAATTGTTCCAAGTGTTTATTACCGCAATGGTCGTGCACCTTGGAACCATGGCTGTTACAGCAAGAGTCTTTAGCGCAAACTTTGCGATGTTCGCCATTATTTTGGGAGTGGGCCTTGGCAATGGAAACCAGATTCTTGTCGCCCATCTTGTTGGCGCACACGATTACAAAAAAGCGAACCGTCGAACTTACCAATCATTGATCGCAAGCTGTTCCGCAGGTTTTGTCATCGCTTTGATCGTCGCCCTTTTAGGATCGCATTTGCTGAGCCTTTACACCGATAATCCCGACGTCATCGCCCTCGGCTCTGCATGCCTTTGGTGCGATGTCGTACTGCAACCGTTCAAATCGGCAAACGTGATTTTAACAGGCTCTCTCCGTGCCGCAGGCGATTCCAAATTCCCAGCGATTTTTGGAAGCTTGATGATGTGGACGCTCGGAGCGGGAACCGCCCTCTTCCTCGCATTCGTTCTGGACCTTGGATTGATCGGTCTTTGGCTCGGCATGGCGAGCGATGAATTCTACCGTTCCTGCGCAAATCTGTGGCGCTGGAAGAGCGGACGTTGGAAAGCGGCGACGGTCGTTTAACCGGGCTGATTGGACTGTAATAGTTCTTCGACGCGAGCGACGATCTTGCTGCGGTTTCCGCTCCAATCCGGAGCGATGAGAGTTTCGTTCTGCGCTTCGCCACTAAAGCGTTCAATGGCGATTTGCATTCCCACGATTTGAATGAACCGCGCCACGGCATTGCAGTAACCTTCGAACGAAAGCAGTTCAAATTCCCCACGTGCAAATTCTTCCGCCATGCGCGTTCCGCGGACAATGTGCAACGGGTGAATTTTGACAGCGCTCACGCCCGAACTTTTAATCGTCTCTGCTGTCCGTTCAAAGTCTTCCATCGTTTCGCCGGGGAGTCCAAGAATCACGTGCGACGTCACAATCAATCCCGACGCATGGGCCCGTTTGACAGCATCCAAAAAATCCGCAACCGTATGACCGCGACCGACACGTTCTAACGTGACATCGCTCGCCGTCTGAAGCCCTAGTTCAAGAATCACTTTTTTTCGCGTATTTTCATAAGCGAGAAGTTCCATCACATCAAACGGAACACAGTCCGGACGCGTCCCGATCGCTACACCGATGACTTCTTCTGAAGCAAAAGCCGGCTCGTAAATTTCACGCAACCGATCGATAGGCGCATAGGTATTCGTGTACGGCTGAAAATAGGCGAGGATTCCCGCATCTTTATACTTGCAACGAATCCGCGGCAAGAATTCCGCAATCTGCTCCTGCACATCCACACCCGCCTTATCCCAGACCGGGCTAAAAGACTTATTGTTGCAGTAACTGCAACCGCCCTTTCCTCGAGAACCGTCCAAATTTGGACAGCTCATTCCCCCGTTCAACGGCAATTTGCGTACGCGCTTCCATTCGGGAAAAGTCTTGGCGAGAAATTCTTTATATGTCGTGTAGAAGGGCATAGCTTTAAGCGTTCTGTTGTGAAGGATAAGATAATTAAAAAAACTCCGCATAACAAAAAATACATTCACAAAAACCTTTATTACACTCAAAGACAACAGCACCCTTAATTCGGAACTCGATGATGTTCTAACCCATCACCGAACTTCCTTTTTGCATCTCACAATTTCGGGGTGTTTTTTGCTGTTTAATATTTAACAACAGAATCTTTTTGACAAACCTCTCTTTTGAATTTTGCCGATATAATTTGTGAGCAAAAGGAGAGATTGGATGAATAAAATTTTATTTGGAGCAGCTCTCGCTGTTTCCGTCATCAGCGCCTTTGCAGAGCCTGATCCCAACTTTCACATTTACATCGCCTTTGGACAGTCGAATATGGAAGGCCAAGCGACCGTAATCGAATCCAATAAAATTCCGAATGAAAACTTTCAGGTTCTCGCCTCCATGACTTGTCAAAACATGGGAAGAACACTCGGCGAATGGGCTGTCGCAATTCCACCGCTTTTTCACTGCTACACGGGCCTCTCTCCCGCAGACTACTTCGGCAAGACAATGGCAGACAGCCTTCCTGGCATTAAAATCGGCGTAATTCCCGTTGCTGTCGCCGGAACAAGCATCCAACTATTTGATAAAGACCAATACGCCTCTTACCTTCCCACGACCGAAAGTTGGCTTCAAAGCAAAGCGGCCGACTACGGCGGTAATCCCTACGGTCGCATAATCGACCTCGCCAAGGAAGCTCAAAAAGTCGGCATCATCAAGGGCATTCTCTTTCACCAGGGTGAAACCGACGGCTACAACGACAGCTGGGGCAATACGGTCAAAAAAGTCTATGAAGATATGCTAACGGATCTCGGACTTTCCGCAGATACGGTGCCGTTCATCGCAGGCGAAGTTCTGCAGGGAGGTCAATGCGCAGGCGCCAACAGCCAAATCAACGCTCTGCCGAATAAAATTGCAACGGCGCACGTCGTCAGCTCCGCAGGCTGCGCTGGAGGCTCCGACAACTTGCACTTTAGCAACGAAGGTTACCAACTTTTAGGCAAGCGCTATGCGGAAAAAATGCTTACCCTTTTGCCGAGCCGTGCCCCCGTTCTGTCATCTAGCTCTGCCGAATCCTCGAGTTCTGCGGAATCCAGTTCTTCAGAAGAAACACAAGCCATCCAGCCAAGATATTCCATTCCAAAAACAGAAGAAGTTCCATTCAATATCTATGATTTAAGCGGAAAAAAGATCGGGACCTTTACAGCACAAAGCAACGATTGGAAAGCCACCTGGAACTCCATCCGCGGTAAATATCCTGAAGGTCATTACTGTATTCAAAAATTTTCTCGTTAGATTTCTCTCTTCTTAAACACTCTCACATCACCTAAAAGCTCTCGCCCTTCGGGGCGGGAGTTTTTGATAAGTCGAATTCTTGGCCTGTACATTTCCGTGGCAAAGGCAAAGGGGCTCGGATTTCACGGTTCGGCCAAATTCCCCGCTGTTTCCACCGCGATGACAAACTTACGAAAACCTGATTCTTTTGTACCACAGCTTACAAAAAAGCCCTCGATTTCTCGAGGACTTTTCTTTTGAATAGGAATTCGAAACGATTTACATTTCTTCCAAGTGCTTACCATTCGTTTCACGCACAAACTTCGCAACGAAGAAGATACTGATCGCCGCAAAGAAGGTGTAAAGCAGGTAAGTCGGTCCGACGCCGATACCGTTATCGCCGGTAAGAATCGGGAACGACCAGGAAACGAGGAAGTTCGCAAACCACTGTGCAAGACCGCAAATCGAGATGGCGACAGCGCGAATACGGTTATTGAACATTTCGCCGAGCATCACCCACATCACCGGCCCCCATGTGACAGCAAAGAATGCCACATAGAAGTTTGCCGCAACGAAAGCGACCACAGCGCCACCGCCCAAGGAACCATCCGGGTTCGCATTCAGGAAGCAGAGTGCCAAGGTTCCCAATGTAATCATCATCCCAATACTACCGACCAACAGAAGCGGCTTACGGCCAACCTTATCGATCAAGAGGATCGCCACCACGGTCATCACCATGTTGATGCTACTGTTGATCAAGCTCGAAAGGAAGGCGTCGCTTTCACCAAAGCCAACGCTCTGCCAGAGCATCGAGCCGTAGTAAAAAATCACGTTGATACCGACGAGCTGCTGCAACACGGCAAGGCCAAGGCCCACCCAAACAATCGGAGCGACACGCTTCTTTCCGTTCGAGAGAGTTTCAAGAAGATCCGAAAGAGTGTGGCGCTTTTCATTGTTGAAGGACTTCTGAATCGCTTCCACGTGTTCATCCAAACGATCCAGCTTGATCTTGGCAAAGACAGCCTTTGCTTCTTCGATATTTCCCTGGGAAATCAAATATCTCGGCGATTCCGGAAGTCGGAGAGCCGCAATGCCGTACATGAGTGCCGGGATGATTTCAATCCAGAACATTAACTGCCAGGCCTTAAATCTTCCGAAAATCGGATTGTTCGCAGAGCCGGCCACCTGAACGATCAAGTAGTTCGAGAGCAGCGCTATGAAGATACCCACCACAATCGCCATCTGCTGCATAGAGCCTAGACGTCCACGGAGATGCGCCGGAGCGGTCTCCGCAATGTAGATCGGAGCGATAATACTCGCCATACCGACACCCACACCACCGATCACGCGCCACATGATAAAGTCCGTAACTCCAAACGGAATTCCCGAACCGATTGCGCTCACAAGGAAGAGGATTGCTGCGGCGAGCATACATTTGATACGTCCGAAAGCATCCGCCAAACGACCCGCGAAGTAGGCACCGATAGCCGCACCGATTAAAGACAATGCAACGGCAAGCCCCAACTGATGATCCGTCATAGCGAAATGGACTTTGAGAGCTCCGTTCGCACCGTTAATCACGGAGGAATCGAAGCCAAAAAGGAAACCGCCGAGTGCAGCGGCTAAGGTAATTTTGATGACATGGCCGAGGTCTAGTTTTTCTGTTGATAACTTATCCATGCAATCTCCTTGGTAATTGTGGATGGTTCCTTTTTTAACACTTCAATGAAATAGCTTCCAATTTTTGCAATTGCAATAATTTTTTTTATAAAATAAAGTTTTTTTTAGACTACTTAAGAAATAAAAAAAGACCTCGTCAAAGCGAGGCCTTTCATATTCCAAATTGGAAGGGTCCGATCACTTCTTTTTCTTCACGTTGACCGTGCCGAATTCGACATTCGTCTTCTTGCCGAGCAAGAGAGCACGCGTCTTGAGCGGGAGGCCGAAGCAGTGAATGAAACCGATAGCGTCCTTCTGGTCATACATTTCGACGTTGGAGAAGCTGCCGAGGCCAAGATCATACAAGCTGTACGGGCTCTTCATGCCAGCCGGGATCACATTGCCCTTGTAGAGCTTGAGACGCACGTCACCGGTAACCACCTTCTGGGTTTCGGCGATGAAGGCATCCATAGCCTGGCGGAGCGGAGTGAACCACTGACCATTGTAAACGAGGTTTGCATAGGTCATAGCCATCTTCTGCTTTTCGAACATCGTTTCCTTATCGAGAACAAGCTGTTCCAAGCATTCGTGTGCCTTGTAAAGGAGCGTGCCACCCGGAGTTTCGTACACGCCGCGGCTCTTGAGGCCGACGAGACGGTCTTCGACGATGTCGATCAGGCCGCAAGCGTTTTCGCCTGCGATCTTGTTCAACTTTTCGAGGAGTTCCACTGCACCCATCTTTTTACCATCGAGAGCGACCGGAGTGCCCTTGTCGAAGGAAATCGTGACGTAGGAAGCCTTGTTCGGAGCCTTTTCATAGGTCTTCGTGTGCTTCAACATGTCATACTTGTGTTCCTTATCCGGTTCTTCGAGAATGCCACCTTCGTGAGAGAGGTGCCAGAGGTTACCGTCTTCGGAATAGATCTTTGTCTTAGAAATGCCGGTGTGCGGAATCTTGTGAGCGTCGAGGTAGTCGATCATGCCTTCGCGGTCGTTGAATTCCCACTTCGGGTCCTTCCACGGAGCAATCACTTCGAGGGACGGGTCGAGAGCGGCATAGGTGAGTTCGAAACGAACCTGGTCGTTGCCCTTACCGGTTGCACCGTGAGCCACAGCATAAGCGCCTTCCATCTGAGCAATCTTCACCTGATACTTGGCGATGAGCGGACGGGCAAAGGACGTGCCGAGGAGATACGTGCCTTCGTACTTCGCACCAGCGCGAACAGTCGGCCAAACGTAATCTTCGAGGAATTCCTTGCGGAGGTCGAGCACGTAGCACTTGGAAGCGCCCGTTGCAAGAGCCTTCTTTTCAAGAGCGGCTTCGCTCGGGAAGTCACCCTGGCCGAGGTCTGCAGCGAAAGCAATCACTTCGCAGTCGTAGTTATCCTTGAGCCAAGGAATAATAACGGAAGTATCAAGTCCACCGCTGTAAGCGAGGACGACCTTTTTCTTGGAATTTTTAGCAGCTTTTGCCATTTTAGTGTCCTTTTGAAGAGGAAGTTAGTCGCTCATAAATATAGAACAATTTATCCCCACCTTGTTCTATAAATCCTTTCAATTTTTTCTTCTTTTTGCATAAAATCACTCCATACGCCAAACGACTTTCCGCACTTCTTGCCGAAGCAGCACGGCGTTTCCCCCGAAGCGGCGCTCCGCGAGACGCTTACCTTTCCAATTTCTACCGAATTAACCGAGCTGAGCTTCTCGATAATCAAAGCCAAAAGCTCGGCGGGAAACGGAAAGGATCGGCGGCATCTGAATACGCTTGGCCAAGGCAATCCCCTTGTAACGGCTCCACCAACGTTTCATATCGCTCAGAATTTCTTCCTTCGACTGGAACTTGCTACGGAAGAAAGCCTCATCCACGCCGAGTTCCTTACAGTATTCCGAGATACCCTTTTCAAGAAGAGCTTCCGAATCCGCAATGGAATTGCGTTGCCAGCGTTCCATCCAGAAAGCAAAAAGACGATCGTGATACGGATAGATGATCGGATCCCCCTTGCCCTCATCCACGTTCTGCGCATCGGAAAGTTCCGCACTTGCAGGAATGTCGATCGAAGCCTGTGGAATAACCACCTTCTGGGAATTGATTTCACGGGCAAGCTCATACACTTGCGTTTTCCAAAGATCGCCCAAGGCGCACATCACGCCCGACGTATCGCCGTAAAGCGTGCAGTAGCCGACCGTGACTTCACTCTTGTTGCCGTTGCAGGTAAAGCCCGCTCCCACGACACTTGCAACCGTCGCGAGGAAGGCGGCACTGCGCAAACGCGCCTGCAAATTTTCGTAATGGATTCCTTCCACAATCATCTGCGTGTCATTACGGACAAAAGAATCCTTCGCAAGGCTTGCTCGAAGAGCATCAGCCACTTCTTCAATCGGAGCGACCATGTACGGGCAGCCGAGATTATCGGCAAGGTCCTTCGCCGCATTCCGCGTCGTGTTCGAATTGAAGCGCGTCGGCATGTTCACCAAGAACACGTTTTCGCTGCCGATCGCTTCCGCATACAAAACCGCGCTTACCGCGCTATCAATACCGCCCGAAGCGCCAATCACAATCTTACGAATGCTAAAGCGCGTAAGGTTTTTACGAATCATATAAACGAGCGCCTGATGAACTTCAGCGATTCCCGTTTTACGCGGAGCTTCCTCTTCCGAAACCGAAAGTTTTCCATTTTCAAAGTTCACCAAAGTACCGTGTTCTTCAAAAATCGGAAGCGAGAAAATGCTCTCGCCCATCGCATTATAAACGCTCGAATCGCCTTCAAACGCATAAATATTCTTGCCGTTGTTCTGCGTACCGACTGCGTTCACATAAAGGAGTGGCACGTTCGCATTCTTCGCATGTGCGCCAAAGACGCGGTCACGCGCCTTGTCCTTGCCCTGCGTATACGGCGAACAAGAAATATTGATCATCAAATCGCCCGAAGAAATCTTCTTCTGCAAAATTTCAAACGGCTTGATCTTGTAAAGAGAATCCCAACCGTCTTCGCAAACCGTAATGGCAAGCTTTACACCGTTCACTTCGACCGGGCAGAGAATTTCCGAAACCGGTATTCCGTTCGTCTGAGCGAGCTTTCTCAAATCAGAGAAATAACGCGGTTCTTCAAATTCACGGTAACTCGGAAGCAGCGTCTTCGGCAAGAATTTCTTTTGTATGCCCTGGCAGTCGACGAGAGTCTTGAAATTTCCCTTCGAAGCGTAATAAGCCGCATTATAAAGAAGGGAACGGCCATTTTCACCGTTCTCTTCTTCCTTCGCCACGCTGCCAAAAAGAATGTCCACATTCTTCGAAAGTTCGCGGACAGATTCATTCACTTGAATGCAACGTTCGACAAAGGAATTTTCTTCCCAAAGGTCCGAAAGCAAATATCCCGGAACACACATTTCCGGGAATACAATTAAATCGGCAGAGGCTTGAACGCCTTCGCCAATGAATTTTTGCATCGTGGAAAAGTTCTTCTCCGGATTTCCGGGAACCACTTCCATCTGCGCCACATAAATTCTCATATTACATCCATCCGCGGTCCGATGTTCCCGAAATACCGCGCACCTTCAGGTCAAAGTCATCCGGGTTTGTCGCAGCCGCCAGTGCTACTTCATAAGTAATCTTATTGTTGCTGTACAGATCCAAGAGGGACTGGTCAAAGGTCTGGCTGTGATATTGCATGTGACCTTCGGCGATGGCCGTTTCGATCATGCTCGTCTTATCCTTATCAATCATGTATTCGCGGATTGCGGCCGTATTGATCATGATTTCTGCAGCAGGCACTCGACTTGTTCCGTCTGCGGTCGGCAAAAGGCGAAGGCTGATGATACCCGCCAAGCATTCACCCAAAAGCAAACGTACTTCATCGTGCTGATGCGGCGGATACATGGAAAGCACACGGGCGATTGTTTCGGTTGCGTTCGTCGTATGGATCGTAGCGAACACCATGTGACCGGTATCGGCAGCCGTCAAAGCGATTTGCATCGTTTCCAAGTCACGAATTTCACCGACCAGGAGAACATCCGGGTCCTGACGCAGAGCGGAACGCAATGCATTCGCATAAGAATTCGTATCCACACCAATTTCACGCTGGGAAATGATCGACTTGCGATCTTTATGCAAGTATTCGACAGGGTCTTCCACCGTAATGATGTTATCGGCCACCGTGTCGTTCAAATGGTCAATCATCGAAGCAAGGCAAGTCGACTTACCAGAACCAGTCGTACCCGTCACGAGTACAAGTCCACGCTTGCGTTCGGCGAGTTCCAAAATCACCGGCGGAAGTTGCAATTCTTCAAACTTCGGAATCGTAGCCTTAATGTGACGGATCACCATAGCGGAAGTTCCACGTTGACGGAAAACGTTCACACGGAAACGGCCCATGTCGCGGGCGCCCACGGCAAAGTCGCATTCCTTGTTGTTTTCAAATCGCGTCATCTGATCGCGATTCATCATGTCCATTAAAAAACTATCCATCGTCATCGCATCGATCGGCGTATCGACGAGTTTGACAAGTTCACCATTAATACGGTAAATCGGAGGTACTCCAACGCGAATATGCAAGTCGGAAGCCTTCTTCTGCGCCATCAAGCGCAAAAGCTGTTCAATTTTCAATGCACCCATGAAACACTCCGTGGTAACGGAATTAATTCAAATTTTTGTTGTCACGAATCTTTTCGATTTCAGCAAGACGCTGTTTCAATTCAGCGTTGTCCGAATCCTTACGGAGCAAATCCTTGTAGATCTTGATCGCTTCGTCGTAAACGCCCTGGCCAAAATAAATTTCAGCGAGCGTACGCGTACTAGTCGTCGGATCTTCCAAGAGAGCGTCGTCCGAATCCTTACCGAAAATGCTGTCGAAGGAAGAATTCACCGAGCCTTCCACAGCCGGAACGTCCTCGTCAAGCTTCAATTCGTCCAAAGAGAGTTCGTCATCCGAATCCTTGCCGAACAAATTATCGAACGAACTTTCGACTGAAGTTTCGAGAGTCTCTTCTGCTACAGGTTCTGCGGTCGGAGCTTCTGCATCAGCCGGAGATGCTGCCTTCGGAAGTTCCTCGTCTGCTGTGGAAGACTTTTCAAAGCCTCCTTCCAGCGGAAGATCGTCGTCATCCTTGCCGAACAAAGTATCGAACGAACTTTCGACTGAGGTTTCGAGGCTCTCTTCCGTCTTGGTTGCTGAAGCGGCTTCGAGAGTCGGAAGCGCTTCGTCCAAATTCAGAACGTCGCCTGTGGCCGGATTCTCTTCTGCAGCAGGTTCTGCGGTCGGAGCTTCTGCAACAGCCGGAGATTCTGCCTTCGGAAGTTCCACGTCTGCAGAGGAAGACTTTTCAAAGCCTCCTTCCAGCGGAAGATCGTCGTCATCCTTGCCGAACAAAGTATCGAACGAACTTTCGACTGAGGTTTCGAGGCTCTCTTCCGTCTTGGTTGCTGAAGCGGCTTCGAGAGTCGGAAGCGCTTCGTCTAAATTCAGAACGTCGCCTGTGGCCGGATTCTCTTCTGCTACAGGTTCTGCGGTCGGTGCTTCTGCATCAGCCGGAGATGCTGCCTTCGAAAGTTCCACGTCTGCTGAGGAAGACTTTTCAAAGCCTCCTTCCAGCGGAAGATCGTCGTCATCCTTGCCGAACAAAGTATCGAACGAACTTTCGACTGAGGTTTCGAGGCTCTCTTCCGTCTTGGTTGCTGGAGCCGCTTCGAGAGTCGGAAGCGCTTCGTCTAAATTCAGAACGTCGTCTGTTGCCGGATTCTCTTCTGCTACAGGTTCTGCGGTCGGAGCTGCTGCAACAGCCGGAGATGCTGCCTTCGAAAGTTCCACGTCTGCTGAGGAAGACTTTTCAAAGCCTCCTTCCAGCGGAAGATCGTCGTCATCCTTGCCGAACAAAGTATCGAACGAACTTTCGACTGAGGTTTCGAGGCTCTCTTCCGTCTTGGTTGCTGAAGCGGCTTCGAGAGTCGGAAGCGCTTCGTCCAAATTCAGAACGTCGCTTGTTGTCGGATTCTCTTCTGCAGCAGGTTCTGCGGTCGGAGCTGCTGCAACAGCCGGAGATGCTTCTGCAACAGGAGCAGCTGGCTTCGATGGCACAAATTCTTCCGGAAGTTCGTCTTCCCCGAAGATATCATCAAAGGCATCGGACAAAGACTGAGCCTTTTCTTCCACCGCCGGAGCTTCTTTCACAGCAGGTGCTGTAGGAGCCGATTCTTCCATTTCAGAAGCACCAAAAATACCGGTCAAAGCAGAATTGACATCGTTGCCGTCAATTTCGTCCATCGGGAACTGATCCTTGGTCGTATCGGTCGGGGCAAAGCCCGCTATCGCATCGTCCAAGCTGTGTTCCAAATCGTCAAAGGAAACTTCTGCATCCTTTTCTTCATCTGCAGGTATCAGGCTTGCGAGAGCGGAGAACGGATCATCTTCCGAAGTTTGCGATCCTTCTGCAGCGGTTTCATCGGCAGGAGCTTCTGCAACCGGAGATTCTTCCACGGCAACTGAGACTTCATCTTCAGCCTTCGGTGCAATCGTTTCCGAAGCCTTTTCAAACAAGGATTCACCGCCCAAATCCAGGGGTTCATCCTTCAAAATTTCATCCAAAGACGGTTGTTCTGCGGTAGCGGCCGTTGCAACGCCCGCAGCACCCAGAGTCATATCCTGCGCCATCGATGCCATATCGATCTGCGGAGCATATTCTTCCTTCCAGAATGGATCCAGCGGATCTAAATCATGCAACAACTGATAATAGTAGTTTCGGTTGCCTTTATCACCTTTTGTGGCAAAGACATCGCCCAAGCGACGCAACGCAGAAAGGCAATACGGATTACGCGACAACACAGCTTCGCAAGCTTCGACTACACCATCGAGATCCTGTTTTTCTTCCAAAATCTTCGAGAGGACCAAGTGGCCTTCAACGCTTTCCGGAAAATCCTGAAGACCGGACCTTACGCACTGCAAGGCACCGTCCAAGTCACCGCTCAAGCGCATCAAATCGGCAAGCCAGGCAAAAGCCTGAGACTGCTTCTTTTTGCCAATGGCCTTGCGAAGAGAATCTACTGTTGTTGCCATATTTACCTCAATTCTTTACAGTGCGATGGCTTCATCCATCAAAAGAACCGGAATGCCATTCTTGACCGGGTAAAGCTTTTTGCCATCTTGAGAAACGAGGGCTTCTTCCAAAGCTTCAGAAACAGCAGCTCCGCCCACATTCTTGAGAGTTCCCAAAGCGATTTCCGCATTCACCTTTGAAAGGATTTCTTCGGACGCTTCCACGAGGGGTTCACGTGTATCTGGAGTGCACAAAAGAGACAGCATTTCAGAATCCATAATTCACCTTTTTATTTTTTATCAAAATAAAAATAATTTCTTTTTTTTACGCAGAACGACTCAATAGAAGTAATTCAAGTCCACAACGGCATAATCGGAGTTGTTTTCGGTGCCAATCAAGAGCTTTGGACAGACTCCCAACGATTTGACCCATTCCTGGTCAAAGGATTCCCGGAAACCGTTCGAATCCGAAAGGACGAGCAATTCCTTGCAACCGGTCCGCTTGCAAATCGACGGCAAATCCCGCAATCCGCCAAGCAAATGTTCGCGATTTTCTTCCGTCACCTTTTCCGGAGCGTTCGAAACACAGCCGAGCAGGTTCAAACCCGGTTTCAAATGGTAGCGGTCAAACCAGCAGTCGATTGCATCGGTCGATCCGCCGAGCAAAATGGAACGTTTTGCCTTTCCCGAAAAGATCTGATAAAAATAATCCAGCCAAAAAAGCAGACGTCGCCAAAAAATACAGCCAAATACCACACCGATTGCAGGCGCCACAATCGATGCCTCGGTGCCTAAAAGTAAAACGGAAACGGCACTTCCCGCCGCAGCAGAAGGGAGCAAGAATTTGAGCAAACGAAACCCGTCGAGTTTCGAAGAAACGTAATCCCCCGCAAGCGCAAGCGGAAGCCAAGTAAACAGAGCAAGTACGCCAGCTACTTTACACGAGATCGGGGCTGCAAGCGAATACAGCAGGACACAAAGCCCAACGATTGCCACATCCACAAGCATCTTCCACCACTGCGGAACGAGTCTCGAGAACACGCCGATCAGCGCCGCAAAGAAAATGCCGAGCGCAATGATAAAAGTCGGCATGTGATAATTGTGATGCTTCTTGGCGAAAATGAGCATAGCCATGTAGAAGTCCACAAACGTACGGAAGCGACGCGTTTTACTGCTCTGTCCCTTAAAATGAAGAATGCTCGTCCCTGGATAATAGTAGTTACGGTATCCAGACTTTTTAATGCGCAAGCAAATGTCCAAGTCTTCGCCGTACATGAAATAATCTTCATCGAAACCGTTCAGCTGGTTAAAGATTTCTCGCTTCACGCCAAGGAAAGATCCACTGACAGCATCCACTTCCGTCTCGACATTCGGATCCAGATAGGTCATGTTGTACGAAGCAAAAATCTTACTCTTGGGGAAAAGAGCCGAAAGGCCGATTGTTTTACAGATTGCGGCAAAAGGCGAAGGGAACGACCTGCGACAAGCCCATTGCAACGTGCCGTCCCCATTCAAAATTTTACAGCCAACGGCACCTGCGTCCGCTTTAGAAGCCATGTAAGCAAGAGTTCTCTGAAAAGTTCCCTTCGAAACCACCGTATCCGGATTGATGAAGAAAAGGATTTCCTTTGTCGCCTGCTTGGCCGCTAAATTGCAGCCTTTGCCAAAGCCCAGATTTTCCTGACTGACAATCCAATGGACATTCGGGAACGCCTTTTTTTGTTCTTCGAGAATCGGAACAAACGAACCATTGTCCACGACAAAAATTTCGGAATCGATATTTTCGAGAGCATCTGAAACCGAAGCGACACAAGCCGGAATATAATCGCGGGAATTGTACGCTACAATGATGACAGAACAAGAAAACGGAGAACTCATCGACTTCCCCTAAAATCAGGAGCGCTTAAAACGCAGTTTCAAAACCAAGAAGAATGCTTCAGAAATAATGCCACCGCTCATCTTCGAAACGCCGCGAACACGGTCGGTAAAGACAATCGGAATTTCCTTGACGCGAAGGCCCTTTTTCCAAATCTTAAAAGTCGTTTCGATCTGGAAACAGTAGCCGTCACTCTTCATGCCCGAAAGATCCAAAGCTTCGAGAGCCGAACGTCTAAAGCACTTAAAACCGCCCGTCGCATCCTTTACCGGAATGCCCGTGACGATGCGGGTATAAACGTTTGCAAAGTAACTCAGCAAAAGACGTTTCCAGTCCCAGTTGACAACGCCGATCTTTTTTCCGTTGTAACGGCTGCCCAGCACAAGGTCCGCATCTTCAGCGGCATCGAGAAAACGCGGAAGGTCATTCGGATTGTGGCTAAAGTCCGCATCCATTTCAAAGACACGTTCAAAGCCGTTTTCCAAAGCCCACTTAAAACCGGTGACGTAAGCCGTACCAAGGCCCATCTTTCCCGGACGACGCAAAAGATGAATCTTTGCATTTTCCTTGGAAAGTCCTTCCACAATGTCACCTGTTCCATCGGGCGAGCCGTCGTCCACCACCAAAACTTCCAGGCAGGGATCCTGCCTCAAGACTTCGGGAATGATGAGCGTGATATTTTCTTTCTCGTTATACGTCGGAATGATGACAAGACTCTTCGGATAACTCATACGCGCTCCTCCAAATCCGTTTCAACGGCATCACGAACAGTTTCTGCTATCGGATAACGTTGCTCCTTGTTACGGCTCATGAGTTCCGCCAAGAAACCGATCGAGAACAGCTGAATTCCCATGAGCAGCGAGAAGCCACCCACCACGATCAGCGGACGCAAATGCAGCGCTCCTGTCTTCAACCATTCAAAACCGAAGTATCCAAAGACCGCACCACCGAACAGAAAAAAGAGCAGTCCAAAAAGGCCGAAAAAGTGAAGCGGCTTTGTCGCAAACTTGTTGAGGAAAAGAAGGGTCAACAAATCCAAGAAGCCCGACACCAAGCGAGAAACGCCATACTTAGAAGATCCATGCACACGGGCGCGATGCGTCACCGGCATTTCCGTCACACGGGCGCCCTGCCACTTTGCCATCACCGGAATAAAGCGATGGAAATCCCCGTAAAGATTGATGAAGCGGACGACCGAGGCGCGGTACAGTTTAATGCCGCAGTTGAAGTCGTGCAAACGCTTGCCGCATACCGCAGAAACCGTCAAATTGAAAAGCTTGGAAGGCCAAGTCTTGTGCCACGGATCGTGGCGACGCACCTTCCAACCCGACACCAGGTCATAGCCTTCGTCGAGAATCTTCATCATCTTCGGAATTTCACGCGGATCGTCTTGCAAATCTCCATCAAGCGTAGCGATCAATTCGCCACGAGCCTTGGAGAAACCGAGCGAAAGGGCATCTGCCTTTCCACAGTTGAACTGGAAACGGAACAGTCGAAGGAAATCATACTGTTTTGCAAGTTCCAGCAAAACATTCCAAGAACGATCTCGACTTCCATCATCGATGACAATCACTTCAAACGACTTGCCCGTCGGAGTGATGGCATCCACAATTTCTTTCATCAGTTCCGGAAGATTTTCTTCTTCTTCCTTGACTGGAATTACAAGACTCAAATCCATACGTGTTTCCTAAAACCAGATTAGTTAGCCACAGCGACCGTATCGTTTGCGGAAGAGTCCGACGAAGCCGAATCCGGGACAACCGTGAGGGTTTCCCGCATCAATTCCACAGAGCGACGGTTCCCTTCGAGGCGAGCCCTGCCCTGTTCGTCGTATGCCGGCACATTTTCGAGGCCCTTGTCGAGGTATTCCGCAGCACGTTGCTTGTCACGAACAAGTTCCAGGATATAAGCCGCGGCCCAGTAGCAGCGCCATTCTTCCGGGAACTGATAAATACCCCTGTCGAGGAATCGAAGAGCGAAGTTGACCTTTTCATCGATCGTCTTTTTCTTTGAAAGCGTGAGAGGTGTACCATCGCGGAGGAGAGCTTCCACTTCTTCACGGATCTGGAAAGCGATCTGCAAATAGAGAGATGTGTAGCTCGAAAGGAGACGGGACGTTTCGCCATTGATGTAAGCCGTACCATCCCCGAGACCGCGGAACTTGTAAACGCTGTCAACGAGCTTTGCCGTACGATCCAAGTCAAAGTCCCGATTGTTAGAACGACGGTCCGTCGTATCGCCCTGCATGAAGTTGTAGATCATGCCTTCCTGAACCATGTACTTTTCAAGGCCCATAAAGTTGGACATGCCGACAGTCGTCGAGAAGTGGAGCGGACGGTCGATATTGTTCATCGCAAGGTCCATCACGAGCTTGTACTGCGTGAGCATAATGCCCGCACGAGACTTCGACTGCCATTCCTTAAAGGCGCTGTAAACCTGGTACATGACCATGTACTGTTTGAGTTTCGCCGTATCGGCATCCGCCTTGAAGTTACCTGTCGAATCCTTCATGCTTTCGATACGCGCCTGAAGTGCCGGAATCACGCGATCAGCCTTAGCGACCCAAGTCTGCACATAATGATCCGGATTGCGTTCGTTCAAATCACCGATTGCCATCGACTTTTCGATGCCTTCCTTATCATAGCTGAGCTTCATGATCGGTTCATGATCGAGCATCTGCTTGATGTACCAATCCGTGTTACCAAGAGAAAGGTTCACAACGCGCACGTCCTTACGGATACCGGCGACTTCCTGCGCAAACCAGAGCGGGAAGGTGTCATTATCGCCATTCGTAAAGAGAATTGCATTCGGACGGCAGCTCATAAGAAGGTTGTAAGCGTAATCCCACGGCACCCAAAGACCAGAACGGTCGTGTTCGTGATAGTTCGAAACGCCCGGAATCACGGAGCAAATGAGCACAAACGCCACAGCGACCGGAGCTGCAAAAGCAGCCGCATTCGCCGCGAGCATATACACGAGAATGCCGACACCGACACCGAAGATAAGGCTCATAAAAATGTAAGCCGGCGTGTAGAAGTAGTCACGTTCGCGGACTTCAATGTGAACCGCTTCCGGGAACGGAGCACGACGGCCCATCTTCGCATAGGCGGCTTCGATTTTTTTCCAGGAAATCCAAATGTTCGAATTTTCGAGATTGTTCAGCTTCTGTTCTGCCTTGGAAATTTCCGAAGCATTTGCATTACGGTAGCGGAGCGTGTTCAGTGCGAGTTTTGCATGTTCCACTTTCTGACGCATATCGATCAGATCGTTCGGATCCGGAACGCTAGGAACAAGGATGCCCGCCTGAGCAAGATCCCGCACATTCGATTCCATCGCGGACTTCCAGTACTTGTAATCGCGGGAAGAATCCATACGCATACCGTCTGCAAAGTTGATGTAGAAGAGAAGACCGATCGAGCATATTCCGTAGAGCAGCGACATGTATATGCCGAGCTTCTTATTTCTGCGGTAAGAGAACACGCAGACGGCGACAATCGCACCGTTAAAGATCAAGAACCAGATGAGCTGAGCCGGGACATTATCGCCCATCGACGCCATCTGAGTCGGGAAGAAAAAGCCGAAGCGTTCGAGCGGAACGTTTTCAGACGGATCGAACGCATACGTTCCATTTCCAAAGGAAACTCCACCGACCTTAAACGGCAAATACTGGGCAATCTGATATCCTCCGTAACCCATGTTCGGGAACGAAAGAAGCTGGTGAGCAGCCTGACCGCGACGGTGGAAAGCGCGGGAAAGCATGCCTTCGGAACCATACTGTTTACGAGCGAGGAAGTCGTTAAAAGCTGTCCAGTTTTCGGATTCAAAAAGCTTGCCGAGCTGAAGGTTACCCTGATCATCCTTAAAGTTCAATTCCGGATCGTTTTCATCAATCACCGGATTCAATTCCGAACGGATCGGAATGTAAAGATGAGAGCTGTAACCGAGCATGGCGACCACCGCAAAAGCGAGGGAAAGACGCACGCTCTTGTTGAATTCGAGATGGCTCGTCTTCACAAAAGACAAAACAGCAAGGACGATCGCCGTCACCAAGGAGATGGCGATAAAGCCCGCCACATAGTAGATCACCGAGCAAAGCAGAACACCCGTCACCCAAACCGGGATACGCGGCAAAATCTTTTTCGGTTCCACGATTAGCATCAAAACGAACACAGCCGGAATCGTGAGGAGCGTGTAAAGGTGCGCACCCACGCCGAGGAATGCGATGTAGCAGATAAAGACGAGTATGCGATTTCCCCAGGCATCATCCCTGTGGTCCACCCACTTGAGAGCGAGGTAAGAAATGAGCATCACGATGAACATCGCAAAGCCGTAAACTTCCGCTTCGACAGCGCTGAACCAGAAGGTATCGCTGAAGGTCAAAAGCAAGCCGGCGCAGAGGCCAGCGGAAGCCAGCGAAAGTTTGCGAAGACCTGCAGAGACCTTGCTTGCAAGCTTGTCCGCAGAGAGAATCTTCGCCAAAAAGTCCCAAGCGAAAAGCGACGTGATGAAAACAGCAAGAGCGGAACTTACCACCGAGATGTAGTTCAAGCGCTTTGCGATTTCTTCCACAAATGGAAGAAGGACTATCATCACGCGGGAAAGCATCACAAAGAACGGAGTTCCAGGAGGATGCGGAATACCGAGGATGTTTGCACAGGCGACGAATTCACCGCAGTCCCAGAAGCTCACCGTTGGAGCCATCGTCGAAACGTAGACGATAAGCGCCACAATAAAAGCAACACCTGCGGTCAAGTACTTCAACAGATTTTCAGAGATATTCTTCACTGGTTCTCCTCCGCACGTTCGTTCTTGGCAAGCATACCCTTGTCACGTGCATACTGGTTCAATATACCGTTGATGAAACGAGACGAATCTTCCGTGCTAAACTTATTCGCAATCTGCACAGCTTCTTCGAAGACCACCTTCACCGGAACGTCCGGCTGGTACTGAAGTTCCGTGAGTGCGATGCTCAGAATAATCTTGTCGATAGTCGCCATGCGGTCGAGATCCCAACCTTGAGCCTTTCCCGCGATAATCGTGTCGAGTTCTGCACGGTGTTCCTGGATCAAGTCCACAAGAGACATTCCATAGCATTTCATTTCTGCCGGAAGTTCCTTCTTCAGAGCTTCCTTCATGCTCATCAAAACGCCTTCAACGCAATTGCCAACCGGCTGTTTCGTGATTTCCATGGAATAAAGAAGTTCCATGGCGAACACACGAGCCGATCTTCTATTTATAGACTTCATGCGAGTTCCTTGTAAAGATTCACCATTTCCACAGCACTTTCGGCACAGTCAGCGCCCTTGTTACCGCCCTTGAGACCGGAGCGGGACATCGCCTGATCGACCGTATCCGTCGTCAGAACGCCAAAGATCACCGGAATCTGTCCGTTCGCAGCGAGAGCCGCCGTTCCATTCGTCGCCGCATTCACCACACAGTCGAAATGCGGAGTTTCGCCACGGATCACGGCTCCAAGCACGATCACCGCGTCAAACTTCTTCGAATCCACAAAGCGCTTTGCTACGCCCGTGAGTTCAAAAGCTCCCGGCACATGAGCAACGGAAATATCCTTCGCATTCACACCCAGAGCTTCGAGCTTCGAAACAGCTCCGGAAAGAAGACCTGCGGTCACCGTCGTATTGAAATCGGCAACTGCGATTGCGATGCGCATGCCCTCACCGTTCAGGCTTGTCTTGTAAGTATGGACTTCTGTCATCATGGAATCGTTCCTTATTTATCCAAATTGTTCAAGATGTGACCCATCTTCTTTTTCTTCGTCTGCAAGTAAAAACGATCTTCCGGGGTCGGAGGAATTTCGATAGGGACGCGTTCCACGATTTCGAGGCCGTAGCCTTCGATACCCGTCACCTTGGCAGGATTGTTCGTAAGAAGACGCATCTGGCGAACGCCGAGATCTTTCAAGATCTGAGCGCCAATGCCGTATTCGCGCAAATCCGGTTTAAACCCAAGGCGCTGGTTCGCTTCGACCGTGTCGAGGCCCTGTTCCTGGAGTTCATAAGCACGGAGCTTATTACAAAGACCTATACCGCGGCCTTCCTGATTTCTCATGTAAAGGAAGACACCGCCGTGTTCACCGATAAAACGCATTGCGCTTTCGAGCTGAGCCCCGCAATCACAACGACGGGAGCCAAAGATATCGCCGGTCAAGCATTCGCTGTGTACACGCACATAGACCGGCTTCGAGAAGTCGAGTTCACCAGTCACCCAGGCGATATGTTCCGAGCCATCTGTCTTGCTACGGAAACCGATCGCGTGGAAATCGCCAAACTTGGTCGGCACATGCGGAGCGGCAACGCGTTGCACAAAGGATTCGGTGCGAAGGCGGTAAGCGATCAAGTCTCGGATCGAAATGATTTTCAGGTTGAACTTCTTCGCGACTTCCTGCAGTTGCGGCATGCGCGCCATGGTACCGTCTTCATTCATGATTTCGATGAGAGCGGCGGCGGGGCGAAGACCTGCAAGCTTTGCAAGGTCCACGGCAGCTTCCGTGTGACCGGCGCGGCGGAGAACGCCTTCTTCCTGCGCATACAGCGGAGAGATGTGACCCGGACGGCCAAAGTCACCCGGTTTCGAATTCGGATCGGAAAGAGCGAGGATTGTCGCAGCACGATCGTGAGCCGAGACGCCCGTGGTGCAGCCTTCAATCTTATCCACCATAATCGTGAACGGTGTGCCCAGAACGGAAGTGTTTTCCACAGTCTGACGGGAAAGTCCGAGTTCCTTGCAACGGGCCATCGGCAGCGGGCAACAGAGAACTCCGCGCCCTTCATGCAACATAAAGTTCACCTTTTCCGGGGTGATCTTTTCTGCCGCAATAATGAAATCGCCTTCGTTTTCACGATCTTCATCGTCCACGACAACGAGAAACTTGCCATTCTTAAAATCTTCGATGGCTTCTTCAATCGTGTTAAGCACGGTCTCTTTCCTCTAAATAATTTTCAATGTACTTGCCGAGCATATCCACTTCCACGTTCACCACGGTACCGACTTCCCATGTACGCAGATTCGTACGGGAAAGCGTATCCGGAATGATTGCCACGCGAAGCGACTTCTCATTCTTTTCTGCAACCGTCAAGCTGATTCCATTCAACGCAATCGAACCGCGGCGAATTACATAGCGTCTTAAATTCTCCGGCAATTCAAGTTCCACTTCTCCACCCGTTTCACGCGGGATTATCGAAAGGACTTTGACCGCTGTATCCACATGGCCCATCACAAAATGGCCTCCCATGTAAGAATCCGCACGGCAAGCGAGTTCCAGATTTACCAAATCTCCAGTTTTTGCACTCGAAAAAGAAGTGTTCGCCAAAGTTTGGTGCATCATGCAAAAAGTCGCCTCATCATCCGTACGGCTTTCGATTGAAAGACATACGCCGTTATTGGCAACGCTATCACCCAGTTTACACGCCTTAAAGAATCCCGGCGAGCGAATACGCATCGTAAGCGCATCACCACGATTCTCTAAAGAAACGATTTCACCAGTTGCTTGAACAATTCCCGTAAACATACGGCGCAAAAAATAGAAAAAACGCTTTTGAACAACCTAGTAGACCGCTCGTATTCCCCCATAAACCCGTTCAAACGGCAACAAAAAAGCCTCGCTCGAACGAGCGAGACCTTGGGTTTGGTTTGGGGTACAATCAAAATATGTTTTTCAAAAAAAATGTTCAAGCGATTCCAAGCCTCATTTTTGAGAATCTTTATCGAAAATTTTCACTTGTTCCCTGGGTCGGAACTTGTCTTCCCGAATTTTCATCATTTTATTTTCACACATGAATTCCAAGCGTCCTTCCATGCGTTCCATCCGATTCGTCTGATGGTTCATACGCATTTCCACCAAAGACGAACGGGATTCCGAAGAGAGCTCGCGGACGCGATCCACAATTTCATCCTCGGAGACAGAACGATTAGCAAGTTTGTAGTCTAAAGAAGAAACCCCTTCATCCTCGCTAGCAAATACTGCCGCACACATTACAAGGATATAAAGGAGCATCTTCTTCATGCCCAACATATTGCAAATATCGTGCCAAATGTCAAAAAATATGGTTTTTTAAAAGCGGAAAGTCGCTCCAAGCCTTATTTCGCCGAGGATATACGCATAGGCGTAGATTTCTGGATGGCCGCTCGGCAAATCCAAATATCGGAGAAAATATGTCCAAACGGAAAGATAGGTTCCAAAATGTTCACCATGCCAGTTCAAGCGCAAACGTGCCGATCCCTGCAAAATTTCACGGTTCCACGTCAAATTTACCCAACCTGCCTGCCCTTCGACTTCATCGACAAAAGTCATCCACTCATCTTCAAACGGATTGTACGACCAGAAAAAGTAACCCAAAAAATCCAAAGAGAACATCTTGTTGAAACGGAAACCCATCTGCATGCGGACTTCTGGACCGATTTTTACATTCCGTCCCAAGTAATAACGTTCCTGCACCGAATCGAGAACCGGTATCGAAGAATCTGCCCCATACTCCCAGAAACCGCCGAATCCCGTATCCGTAGAATGCCAAAAGTAGGCGCTGACCGAAGTATCGCGTTCAAAACGTCCCGAAAGCGAAAGGTTTGTCCAGAATCCATACTGCGGACGGTATTCCCAATAACCACCGATCTTCGCATGCGTCCGAATACGATCATTCAAATAGCCAAAAGCACTCACACCAGCCCGGTAATCCTCCAAAACGTAAAAATCCTTTTCCACAGCCAGGTTGACTCCGAACACAGCGCCATCCCTCTCGGAAATATTCACATCACCGCCCAGGCTCGCCACAAATCGATCCCCTTGGACCGTATATTCAAGACTCGGCGTAAAGGCCCAACGGCTCGTATCAAAAACGGTACCGTCTTCCCGCATAAACTGGACCGTGGAAAAACTCGCCATGAAAAAATGGGATAAGGTTCCTCTTCGAATTTCATATTCCGCACCGATTTGCAAATAAGCTTCGCCCGAATATTCATTCGCCCCGAGCGAATCCCCATATTCATCGTACTTAATTCCGATAAATTCTACACGCGAAAGGAAATTCAACCGATTCTTCGCCGAGTCTTCCGATGCAAAAGAAACCGCAGAATCCCTTGTGGAAGAATCCTTCATCTGCAGGGCTTCATAATAAGAATCCAAAATTTCGCGGATTTCGGCATTGTACTTTCCCTGGTAGCTATTCGCCTGTTCCAAAAGGGCGATCGTCTGCACGACATCGCCTGCGCTTTCCGCGTCCAAGGCCTTTTCAAAAAGGGAATCCTGCACCGCATGCGCAAACGCCCCGTTTGTAAAAAACAGGACGCACCCCAACAGGAGAAACCACCCCCCGCGCCGCATCAATAATTAATCAGGATCGCCATACTCAGGAAGAGGCGGCGGTGGCATCTCCCGCCCCGGGCCCATCATCCGGCGGTCGTCACGCATAGGACGTTTTTCTGGACCACCTTCAAAATTGCGGGGAGACTTCATTTCATTTTTCGGGAATTCAACCCTCATTCGAGGCGTTTCACCCCGATTTTTCGAGAGCGATTCCCGTACGAAAGCCTTCTCCCGAGAGGAACTTTCACGCAGTTTGGCGAGAATTTTTTCTCGCGCAGCACGGCGTTCTGCACGTTTCTGCTCCCAAGAGGCGTTTTTCGCATCCAAAGAGGATCGGTCCGAGGATACCGACTCTTCGACAGGGCTAGAAACCTGCGATTCGGGCATGGACTGGGCATACGCAGCGACTCCTAACGCTGTGACGAGCAGAACGGATATGCAGAAATTCTTCATGACCATACCTTACATCTCGCAATAATTATGCCAATTCAAATTGCCCTCAACCAGGTTCGTCCTAAAAAATAATCAAAAAATCAGTCTTCGGATTTATTTTTCCCCGAAGGCTTCTTGTAATCTTCTTTTTTGATATCGAGACGTTCCATGATTTCACGGAGCACCTTACGGTCAATGCCCAAGATGGTCGCGGCCAAAGTCAGGTTTCCGTTCGAATCACGCAGAGCTGCGTCGATCACGGCACGGTCCGAAATTTCACGGGCTTCCTTGAGCGTTCTCGGAGATTCCTTCACGCGTTCACGAAGCACATCGAGTTCAAGATCCTTCGGCTGAATGATACGACGATCCGCCTGAGCGAGCGCCTTTTGCACCTTGTTTTCAAGTTCACGGACGTTACCCGGCCAAGAATAGGCGAGCAAAACCTTTTCCGCCGCACGGGAGAAGTGGAACTTTCCAAGTCCGTATTCCGCAGCATAGCGCTTGGCAAAATCTTCGGCGAGCAAAAGAACGTCCTGACCGCGTTCACGCAGAGGAGGAATGTCGATCGACATCACCTGAATGCGGTAATAAAGATCTTCACGGAAACGATGTTCCTTCATCGCTTCTTCGAGGTTCACATGCGTGGCCGAAATAATGCGCACATTCACCGGAATTTCACGGTTATCGCCGACGCGTGTAATGTGATGTTCCTGCAGCACTCGCAAAAGCTTTACCTGCATGTTCAACGGAAGTTCACCGATTTCATCGAGGAAAAGCGTACCGCCTTCGGCTTCCTCAAAAACGCCCTTGCGCGTGTCGATTGCACCGGTAAAAGACCCCTTCACATGACCGAACAAAATGGATTCGATCAGGTTCTCTGGAATCGCTCCGCAGTTGATCGCCACAAAAGGTTTTTCCGCGCGCGGACTCTGGCTGTGCAGCCAGCGGGCAAGAACTTCTTTACCCGTACCCGTTTCACCGCGAATAATCACAGGCGCCGGGAGCGCCACAAACTTTTCTGCCTTGGAAATAATATCCGCCATCGCCTGGGACGCAAAAACGATCGAACCTTTACGGGTTACACCGCGAAGCACGTCCAAAGATTCCTTGTCGGTCTGGCGGTTGTATGCGGAGAAAGCAATCTTTTCGGAAACCGAGACGAACTTATCAAAGAGCTTCTTTTCGAAATCTCCGAACGGATCCTTGCGCGATTCGCGCTGCAAGTACAAAAAGCCCGAAACGATATCGGTCGTCGGAGTCTGGAAAGGAGCGACCATGATACTCGTGAGCTTGTTCTTCACAATCGACTTCGAAATATCGGCTATGTCGCCATCGGCCTGGTTCCAAAGAACCGCACGTTTTTCTTCACGTGCTCGGCGCACGGCGCTCGAAGAAATTGCAACCGACGTAGGATAGGCAAAACGGAATGGTTCATCTGCGAGCTCCGCCGGAATTTCAAGCACAGCTGCGTCCGCATCCAAAACCTGGCATGCGACTTTTGCAATCATCGGCAAAAGTTCTTGCGGAGTCGATTCGTCGAGTAATTGCGAAAGGGTATCCAGCAGCTCCGAGGATGCCTGCATCAATTCTTGGTTCATGCTTTCTCCTTTGACCGGTTATTGCGCATCCGTGGAAAGGCTCTCCATTTCCGTCATAATTCCCCGAACAGTGGCAACAGAATCCGGTTGCAAAGATTCTGCGTCATTTCCCAATTGATGGGCGCGAGAATTTTCAAGCATTAACTTTCCGACGTTTTCCACATCCGGGGAATAGGTCCTAAAAAAGAATATAAAAACGAGTAAAATGGTAACGAACAGGAAAACTGCACCACCGAGTAAAAACTTCCCAGCGGGATTTTTTGTTTCGGTACTTTTGGTTACAGTTTTTTCGAATTTTAAAGGTACAGAGAAGAATGCTTCTTCCGGAGACCGGTCAATTTCAGCCTCCCGTTCTCGAATGGAAAGGCGAATACCATCCTTCCAAAGCGCTTCCTTTTCTCGTTCCCCTGCAAAATAGTTCTGGGACAGCTCATTTTCGGCAATTTCAAGGCATTCGTCAAATTCTTCAAAATCTTCAAAACGTTGATCCGGGTTCCGACGAAGCATTCCGTGCCACAGATTTTGGAAGGCGCGGAGTTCTTCCGCAGCCAGTTTCCCGCGACCGTACAAGAGCATGGATGCGTCATAAGAATCCACATGGAAGACCGCCTGTTCAATGGAACTGAAAGTATCTCCTGCGAACAAAGGCTCCCCGGCAATCCAATAATACAGGAGCGCTCCGAGACTAAATATCTCGCTCTTGACCGTTGGCGCAGAGCCTTCAAAACGTTCCGGAGCGGAAAATTTCGGAGTGCCTAAGCCCTGAATTCCAAAGTCGATCAGCACCGGATTTCCATCGGCATCGACCATCACATTATCCGGTCCTAAATCCCCGTGCAAGACTCCCGCTTCCGACATCGTCGAAAGGGTCGCGCAGAGAGTCCGAATCATGTGAATCGCTCTTTTCGGAGGAATCGGGGCGAGCTCCGCACTGGACGTTCCACGGATATATTCCGAAACAAAATAAGGCTTCCCCTGCCATTTCCCGGCACCATAAAGGCGGGAAGTTCCTTCAAAAGCGTGAGAAATATAAAGCTCGACTTTTTCGGGATCGACCTTTCGTTCTTCCAAATACCACTTAAAGGCAACCGGCGTTTGCCCGTCTAGCAAAGCGCGATAGACAGTCGCTTCCCCACCGGTTCGAACCTTTCGAAAACCGGTCAAACGCCTTTCCATTTCGATCATGGATTTTTCCCTTCTGCCTCAAGGACATTCGACTTCAAGCTGTCTTCCGCAATCTTTGTCCAACGCTTTAAATGACTGTTTTTAGGAAACTGAATCGACCCCATGGACCAAATATCCCAGGCCTCTTCGATTTTTCCCTGTTCCCAATAAAGGTTTCCCAAATTGGAATAGGCCGGGGCAAAATTCGGATTTTTCGAAAGGATATCGGTAAATATTTTTTGTGCGGCTTCTTCGTCGCCCATCCCTTGCAGTACAAGCCCTTTTAGGTTCAAGCTAAAGTCGTTCGTGCTGTCGAGTTCAATCGATTCGTCCAGCATACCGAGAACTTTCGCCTGCGAATTTTCCATCACTTTGGCACGCGCCAAATAGAAGAGTGCCGTGGAATGCATCGCGCGGGCGACGGTGCTGTCTATCTTTTGCAGAATGCGGAATTCGGTCTGGGTCTTGATCCACAGATCGATTGACGGTTGGCCGATTTTTTCGGAGGCTTCCGCTTTTCCAAAGTAGGCGAGAGCGATTCCGTAGCGGGCATCCCTGTCGGCGGGATCTGCGTCGAGAACCTGGGAAAACTTTTGAATGGCCCGGTCGTAATCACCCATGCGCAGTGCTTCATTACCCTGTTTCTGTTCGGAATTACACGACACGCATAAAAACATGCAGAGTGTAAACCAAACCCAAGAAACTTTTTTAAAGCAACGAAACATCATAGCTCTTATATAATCCCATTTTTTAAAATAGTATATTTGTTTTCAAAACTTTTTCCAATGGAGTGAAAAATGTCCAAGGTTTTGATTATCGGCGCCGGTGGCGTTTCCAATGTAGTGGTCCGCAAGTGCGCCCAGAACTCGGAAGTCTATTCTGAAATTCTCCTCGCCAGCCGTACCAAGTCGAAGTGCGACGCCATCGCACAGGATATCAAGAACATTCCGGTCCATACCGCTTCCGTTGACGCAGACAAGCCAGCCGAAGTCGCCGCTTTGATTCGCGATTTCAAACCGGAACTCGTTATCAACGTGGCCCTTCCATACCAGGATCTCGCCATTATGGATGCTTGCCTCGCCGAAGGCGTGAACTACCTCGATGCGGCGAACTACGAACCGAAGGACAAGGCTCACTTCGAATACTCTTGGCAGTGGGCATACCACGACCGCTTCAAGAAGGCTGGCATTATGGCTCTCCTCGGATCGGGTTTTGATCCGGGCGTCACGAACGTCTATACCGCCTACGCCAAGAAACACTACTTTGACACAATCGACACCCTCGACATCGTCGACTGCAACGCGGGCAACCACGGCCAGGCCTTTGCAACGAACTTCAACCCGGAAATCAACATCCGCGAAGTCACGCAGAAGGGCAAATTCTACAAGGACGGCGAATACTTCGAAATTCCGCCGATGTCCGAGCACAAAAGCGTTGACTATCCGCAGGTCGGTCCGCGCGAAAGCTACCTCCTTTGGCACGAAGAAATCGAATCTCTCGTCAAGAACATTCCAATCAAGCAGGCTCGTTTCTGGATGACCTTCGGTCAGGAATACTTGACTCACCTCCGCGTTCTCGAAGACGTCGGCATGACCCGCATTGACCCAGTGGACTTCAAGGGTCAAAAGATCATCCCGCTCGAATTCCTCAAAGCTCTTCTTCCGGAACCAGGACAGCTCGGGCAGAATTACACCGGCAAGACCTGCATCGGTTGCCAGCTCACCGGAACCAAAGACGGCAAGCCGCAGACTTACTTCGTTTACAACGTCTGCGATCACGCCGAATGCTTCAAGGAAGTCAAGGCTCAGGCTGTGAGCTACACCACGGGCGTGCCAGTGATGCTCGGCGGCGCCATGATGCTCACCGGCAAGTGGAAGGGCGAAGGCGTCTTCAACATGGAACAGTTCGACCCGGATCCGTTTATGGCGGAAATCGGAAAGTGGGGCCTTCCGTGGAACGAAGTCTTTGGACAGAAGCTCGTCTAATCCACCCAATATTCAAACAGAAAACGATTGCGAAATGCGGTCGCTTTCTGTTTTCTGCGCAAAAAAACTTTTATTCCAACTTGGAAGATTCCATTTGTTTTCACAATCTTTCCCAAGACTTCTTTTTCAAACCTTTCCCTTTTTAAAAATTTGCATCATATATTATCTATGAGGAAAGTCTAGGATTGGTATGGTCCATATTTTTGAAGACAATGAAAAGCACTTGTTCGAAGCGTTATCCAACAGCTCCGACTCGGCATATTTTTTTGCAAGCGACATGAAGGCAAATATTGCCGTATGGTCAAAATCTGCGCAAAAATATTTGGGGCTTGAAAAAGAGTGCATCGAAAACATTCGTGAATTTTGGGAAAACCGCATTCACCCTGATGATAAGGAATTGTTCCACGGCTATTTCGATTCTGTTTTGTCCAGTCATGGGAATCATCACGATATTGAATACCGGATTCTCACTGCGACAGGCAAATACGAATGGTTACATTGCAGCAGCTACATCTACTACGATGAAAAGGGGAATCCGGATCACGCCGCGGGCTTTATACGCCCTCTCGGTTACCGAAACAAGATCGACCCCGTGTCGAATTTGAGAACCGTCCACGAGTTCCGCGATAATTTACAGAATCGTTTGCAGAAAAACGACCGTGGCGCGATCCTGATGTTCGACTTGATCAACTTCAAAAGGATCATCGACGATTACAGCTATTCTTTTGGCGACCGTTTTCTTTACACGATGGGAACGCTTCTCAAGCAAGCCCTCACCAAGGAAGATTCCATTTTCCGAATGCAGGGTTCAAACTTTGCCGTCATCATCAAGTCGTGCAAAAAGTCCGACATCCAAGCGGCGTTTGAAGCGATCCGTCAAGTTTTGAGCCATGTCACAGTAGACAACATCGAAATCAATCAGGATTTTGTCTGCTCAGCGACCATCTTCCCTTCCAACGGTGTCGATGTGGACCGCTTGCAGCAAAACCTTTTCTACGGCGTCGAATACGCCAAGGAGAACAACAGCCGAGAACTCGTCTATTACACGGACGACCTTTACCTGCAAAACATTCGCCAGGCACAGTTGCGCGAAGCAATCAAAAAGAGCATCCGCAACCACTTTGAAGGTTTTGAACTTTTCTACCAGCCCATCGTCCACTCGGAAGAAAAAATCTGCGAGTCCGCCGAAGCGCTTCTCCGTTTCCACACGCCGGAACTCGGCATGGTCAGTCCCATGGATTTTATTCCTATCTTGGAAACCTCAAAAGACATCATCTCCGTGGGAGCGTGGGTCATTGAAAAGGCGATGGAAACCGTTAAAGAATGGCAAACGATCAATCCGGATTTCAAACAAATTCACGTCAATGTTTCCACGATTCAATTCCACGTCCCCGGATTCAAGAAATTCGTTTTTGACACGCTCAAAAAATACAGTCTGCCCGGTTCCGCGCTTGTCCTTGAACTCACGGAATCCTGCCGTGTGAAATCGACGGAGGAATTCGCTGAGCTTTTTGAAGAATTCAAGCGCCACGGCGTGATGACAGCCTTAGATGATTTCGGAACAGGCTACGCTTCGCTGATCGTTCTTTGCGATATTCCTGTGGACATCCTAAAACTGGACCTTCAGCTGACACAGAACTTTGTGAAGCATCCACAGCACCGCGCCATTTTAAAACTCGTCGCAGACCTTTGCAAGAACGGAAAAATTCGTTTGTGCGCAGAAGGCGTCGAAACCGAAGAATCGCTTTCCTTGATGAAGAACGCCGGGGCGGATCTCATCCAAGGCTATTTCTTTTCGAAGCCTCTCCCCGAAGCGGAATTCCGAAAGAAATACATCGAAATGACTTAAAACACAAAACGCCACCCGAATGGGTGGCGTTTTGTGCGAGGAGAGAGAGGGATTCGAACCCTCGGACCCCTAGAAGGAGTCTACGGTTTTCGAGACCGTCTCGATCGACCAACTCCGACATCTCTCCGTTGGTGTCACCAAATTTATAAAAAAATTTCAAAAAACCGAGGGGCTTTCAAAAAAAGGTTCGAATTTCTATATTGCATCCCTAATATGCAAGATGAAAACAATTCTGAACTGACTATCGCTGAAAATGGTGTAACCGAAACATCCGATTTCGCAGAAAAAGCGTTAAAATTCAGCGATTTGGGACTTTCTCCTGAAGTTCTCGAAGGAGTCAAAAATGCCGGCTACGAAACTCCCTCGCCCATCCAGGAAAAGGCTATCCCCATTTTTCTTTCGGGGAAAAATCTCCTCGGCACAGCTCAAACGGGTACAGGTAAGACTGCAGCCTTTACGCTGCCGCTTCTCTCCCACCTGCAATTCAAGAAGGGCGAAACCTCCATGCTCGTCCTTTCCCCGACCCGCGAACTGGCAGTCCAGGTTGCCGAAGCGGTTCAGCATTTTGCAGTCGCCCTGCCGTATGTCCATGTTGTTCCGGTTTACGGCGGACAAGATATCGGCATTCAATTTCGCGCCTTGAAGCGTACCCCGCAGATCGTGGTGGCAACGCCGGGTCGATTGATCGACCATCTGAAGCGTGGAACGATCAGCCTTGAAAATGTCCAGGCGGTCGTCTTGGACGAAGCCGATGAAATGCTCGACATGGGCTTCATGGACGAAGTCGAAGAGATTCTTTCCAAAATTCCGCAAAGTGCACAGCGCGGTCTCTTCAGCGCCACGATGCCGTCGAACGTTCGAAAGATCATCGACCGTTACCTCGGCGAATACGAAGAAGCTTGCATCGAAGCGAAAACCGCTACGGTCGATAAGGTCCGTCAGCGTTACCTGACCGTTCGCTCCGAACAGAAGATGGAAGCCCTCACCCGCGTTCTCGAAGGGGAAACCTATGACGGTGTGATTATCTTCGTGCGCACAAAACAGCTCGCCTCCGACGTTTCCGAACGTTTGGAAGCCCGGGGCTTTAACGCAGCTCCTTTAAGCGGCGACCTCGCCCAGACTCTCCGTGAACGCACCGTGAACCGCTTGAAGGAAGGCAAGATCGACATTCTCGTCGCCACGGACGTCGCAGCCCGCGGACTCGATGTGGACCGCATATCTCACGTCATCAACTACGACGTGCCTTACGACACCGAATCTTACGTGCACCGCATTGGCCGTACTGCTCGTGCAGGCCGCGAAGGGAACGCCATCCTCTTCATCACTCCGCGCGAACGTCGCATGCTGAAGATGATCGAAAAGGCAACCCGCAAAAAGATCGACCCGATGGAAATTCCGACGGGCGAACAGATCAGCGAACGCCGCGTTTCCATGTTCAAGCAAAAGGTTCTCGACACCCTCGCCGAAGGCGCTCTCGAAGAATTCCGCAACCTGGTGGAAGCCCTTGTCGAAGAAAAGGGGATTCCGGCTCTTGAAATCGCAGCCGCTGTAACAAAGCTCGCCCAGGCTGGTCAGCCGCTCTTCCCCACGGATCTTCCGGACATCAAATCGGTTCCACTCCGCGAAGAACGTCGCAAAGCAAGCGAAGACAAGTTCGGCAACGGTCCTAAGGACCACGCTCCACGCGTCGAAAAGGACAACGGTGTCGAAGAAGGTTACGAACGTTACTACTTGGGCGTCGGACGTCGTGATCACGTTTCCCCGCGAGACATCGTCGGCGCCATCGCCGGCGAATCCGGAATTTCTTCGGGTGAAATCGGACGCATTAAACTTTTCGACCGTTTCAGTACCGTGGAACTGCCGGAAGGTCTCGCCCCGGAACTCAGGATGATCCTCGAAGAAATGACCATCCGCGGCAATCCTTCGAAGTTCCGTCTCATGACCGACGACAAGCCTTTGCCGACCGAACGCGAATCCTTTGGAGACAGAAAGCGCAACCGCGATTTCGTGAGCCGCAGAGACCGCAACCGCGGTGACCGCCGCAAGGGCAAAAAGGACTTCCGCGAACGTCCATTCCGCGAACGCGACGACAAGCCTTTCCGTAAGACGCGTCGTTTTGGTCGACACTAAAAAATTCAAATAGAAAAGCGGTCTGCATTTTAGACCGCTTTTTTATACCTTCAAGACTGAAAAGCGTTTCTTTAGAACAGCTTTCGTGCGCGCTGTTCGAGGAACAGATTCACAAGCGCGATAGCCGCCATGCTTTCCACAATCACCGGAGCGCGCAAAGCGACGCAAGGATCGTGACGTCCACGGGCAGCAAGCGTCCCGTTTTGATGATCGCGGCCAGCCGTCTCCTGTTCCTGGGCAATCGTCGCGGTCGGCTTAAAAGCAATACGGCAATGGATTGTTTCGCCGTTCGTGATACCGCCGAGAATACCGCCCGCGTGATTCGTCAGGGTGCGGTACTTGCCGTCTTCAAAACGGATAACGTCGTTGTTTTCCGAGCCGTGCAATTCTGCGGCATGGAAACCTTCACCAATTTCAAAGCCCTTCACGGCAGAAATGCTAAGAAGCGCCCCGCCGAGAACCGCCTGAGCCTTATCAAACACAGGTTCCCCGACTGCAACCGGAGGTTTGCGAATATCCAAAGCCAAAACCGCTCCGATCGAATCCTTCGCAAACTTTGCTTCTGCCACGGCCTTCGCCATTTTTTCGCTCGCTTCCGGATCTGGGCAGCGAACCGGGGACGCCTCCACGGCTTCGAGGGTCACCTTCGACGCATCCACGTTCGAGGTCACGGTTCCCACCGATTCGACCCAACTCAAAATTTCCGTTCCACAGGCGAGTTTCAAAATTTTACTTGCCACAGCACCGGCAGCTACACGGGCAAGCGTTTCACGCGCTGAAGCACGACCGCCGCCACGGTAATCGCGGAATCCGTACTTCAAATCGTAAGTCAGGTCCGCATGTCCCGGTCTGTACCAGTTCATCATCTCGGTATAATCCTTGGAATGCTGATTTTCATTCCAAACAGCGAGGCAAATCGGTGTTCCTGTCGTCTTTCCTTCGAAAACACCTGAAAGAATGTGCACTTTGTCCGCTTCTTTTCGCGGCGTCACCAGGGTATTTTGCCCCGGACGGCGACGATCCATCGCCTGCTGGATGTCTTCTTCCGAAAGGGGAAGTCCTGCAGGGCAACCGTCAATGACGGCGCCAACCGCTTCACCATGGGATTCGCCCCAGGTGGAAACCGAAAATAATTTACCGTAAATGCTAGACATATATGGCGAAATATAACAATATAAGGCCCTTCAACGTTTTTTTCTCTATTTTCATCCCTTTTTGTTCTTTACCCTTTCAAATTTTTCCATTTGTTTACTATGTTTTACTCAGTGTGGTTACTTATAGAGACACGATGAAAAAAGTAATTCTCATTGTTTGCGCCTTGTTGGCTATCCAGGTTTGGGCACAGTCTTCGACTGGCTTTGCTGGCATTAACTTTGGACTCAACAGAGAAAGCGTTATCGAAGAAATCATGAAGCTGGGATACGACCCGCTGGGTTCCGCTGATGGAGCAGACCGCGTTGTAATCCCTGTGTACATGATGGACGAACTGCCGGTGCAGGTCGATTTCCTCTTCAACAAGAACGATCACTTCTACGCCTTTGAAGTTCGCACTGGCCGTATGGAAGTCGACCGTCTCCCCAAAGTTTTCGAAGCTCTCGAATACATGTCCGACCGGTTTGTCGATCGTTACGGCAAAAAGGTTCGTACGACGGAACTTCAGGAAGCCGACATCAAGCCCAGCGTTCATAACCTGTACAAGCAGTGGACAAACCACAAGAGCTTGAATATTTACACGGCGATTATCTATAAAGACGGTCGCTATTATACGGTCGGTTCGGTCACCAACCGCAAGCTCGCCAAGGAACAGTCCAAAAGCAAGTCGAAGAAACACGATTTCTCGGACATGATGCCGAACTAAAATTTTCACAGTTTTGAATTCAAGGCGAATCACTGAAGATTCGCCTTTTTTCGTCTTTCTTCCAGAATGGAATCTTCCTTCATCGCCGCGGCAGCTTCTTCCGCAGTCCACGGATGCCGTGGCAAAGTCTGCGAAAAACCCGCGATATCAACCATTTCATCCAAAGGGATTTCGTCGTAATACGGTAACATGCCTCGAACGGAATCTCCAAAATTCATCATGTACCAGAACGTCGGAGCCTCGTCATGGGCCGTCGTTCCAATGTACCGCGGATGCCACATATCGCCCGAAAGGTTCATACGCCTTCCGTCATCACCGTGACACGGGCGGCAATTCCGCATAAAAAGCTTTTCACCCCGGACAAGATCTGCCCCTCTAATCATTCCGTTCGAATCGAGCAGATTGTAAACCAGGTGCGCCATTCGTTTATCTACAATCGTCAGCGTATCCGCCGCCGATCCCGGTTCCGGAACCTCGGGTGCGCCACCCAGACACAAGTCCACGCCTAGCGCGACTCCATAAAGGATCGGGGCCGTATAAAGGAACTTCTTCCAGGTTTTTCTTTTCATATTCCCAAAATAGATTTTATATTGCTCTCCGCATGATGGATTTTCAAAACATAATATGGGAAGGGCGCTGGGCTCTCGATTCCGAAAAGGCAAGGACCTGTGCCCCCGCCGCCAATTTTTCTTTTTCTTTTGAAGGCCAATCTCTCGATCTCGAAATGGAGGGAGAAGCCCGTTTCAAAGTCGAAATTGACGGAAACGAACTTCCGGAGCTTTTGACGCGCGAACGCAAGCTCTACCACGTCGCCGAAGGTCTCTCTTCAGGCGTTCATACAGCTCGCATTTGGAAGAAGACCGAATCGGAATACGGAAGTGTTGCGCTTTACAGCACATCCCCGGCGCCGACCGTTTCCCAATCCCAAAGCACGAGCGCTCACTCCCAAAGCGGCATTTCGCAAATCGAATTCATCGGAGATTCTTACACGGTAGGCTTTGGAAATGCAGCTCGCGATCCGATTACGGGAACCCCTTTTACGACGACGGACGCTTCCCAGAGCTACGGCGTTTTGACCGCCCAAAAACTCGGAGCGTCCTTTGCAATCAATGCTTACAGCGGACGCGGCCTTGTACAAAACTACATGCGCATGGCGCCGAACTGGACGATTCCCAAACTGTACGCATACACACTCGGTGGCGAAGCGCCCTTGGGAAGTTCTCCCTTATGGAACTTTAAACAGTTCGATCCACAGGTCGTTTGTCTGTTCGTCGGCATCAACGATTGGCAGGGAGAAGGCCCGCATCCCGAGGCAAAAGCCTTTGATAGCGCCTATGCGGATTTTTTGGACAAGCTTCGCGAGCACTATACGCGACCGCAGTTCGTGCTGATTTCGACCGAAGTCTACCCGGTGAACTATTTGCCGGAAAGGGTGGAAACCGTTCTTACCCAAGAACTTAGCCGTGGAAACCGGGACGTTTCACACCTATTTTTAGAGACTCCGCACAATGCCGGGCTCGATTTTCATCCAAACTTACAGCGTCATCAGCAGATGGCAGAATCTTTGTATCTAAAAATTAAGGATATTTCGATTCAGAAAAAATCTATTTAATGTATTTTAAATATAACTTATGAAAGTTATTTGGCTAAAATTAATGTCCATTTTCCGCTTGAACTTGATGATTGCATTCTTGCTTTCCGTCACAGTGATTGCACTTTTTTGGAATAAATATGGGATGGACGACATTTACACCATCCAGCCAGCCACCTATCCATACATTGTAGGCCAGACAGACTCGGTAGACGGCGGAGCTTCCGTTTTGGAACTCACCCGCACGGACTCTTCCATCGTCATGGATTACGAACTGCGAGAAGGTTATCCCTACCCTTACGTCAACATGCAGATTTATCTGGGTGACGGCAAGAGCCACGGCAAGGACCTTTCCCATTACGACAGCATTTACATTTGGGTGAAACCGCGTGGCGAAGGCTCAGTGCGTCTTTACCTGCGCGCCTGGGACGATTCCATTTCGAAACCCGGAGACCAGTCGACTCTGAAATTCAATGAGCTCGAATTCTTCCCGCTCGAAGAAACCTACCCCGCTGTTTTCGTTCCGATTGAATTCCGCGTTGCCGGTTGGTGGGTTTCTCAGCACAACGTGAACGCTCACCACGCCCGCGTCGATCTTTCGAATATCCCGTTAATTGAAATCCAGACGGGAACCGCCGCGCCTCTCGGTTACGGCACTCTCGAAATCATGGGCATCACATTTAAGGGGAAACTCATTTCTGCCGAAAAGTTGATGTTCGTTCTTATCGCTCTCTGGTTCTTCTCCTTCCTCTTCTACCTGATTCTTCGCCTGCGTGATTACAGCATTCAGCGCAACACGGAACGAAAACGTCGCGAAGAACTGGAACACAACCTGGTCGTCCTTGAAGTCGAAAAGTCCGACTACGAAAAAGCTTCGAAGGAAGACGCCCTTACAGGTTGCTTGAACCGCGCCGGTTTCACGAGCGTTCTGACTCGCGAACAGGAACGTTTGAACAACGGCGGAGGCGCCCTCTCGTTCATCATGCTCGACATTGACTTCTTCAAGAAGATCAACGACACTTGGGGCCACAGCGTTGGCGATGAAGTGCTCGTGAACCTTTCTAAGCTCATCCGTAGCCGCATCCGTACAACCGATGCCCTTGTGCGTTGGGGTGGTGAAGAATTCGTGATTCTCTGCAGCGACACGCCACTGCAGAACGCCCAGTTCCTCGCCGAAAAGCTCCGTGTGAACGTGGAAAATACTCAGCTGATTTCCCAACAGCAGATCACCTGCTCGTTCGGCGTTGCCGAAATGCTCCCGCATGAAGATCCGAAGATCGTTTTCGAACATTTGGACAAGGCTCTCTACAGTTCGAAGCGCGGAGGTAGAAACAGCGTAACGGCCGCAATCAAAAAGATTTGACTATGAAAAAATTTCTACTTCTCTTGACATTGGCATTCCTTTTCGGCTGCGCCAAGAAGATTCCCGAATTCATTCCGCTGTCCGTGAACTGGTACGGCTTTGAAGGCGATGTCCAGGCGGTCAATCCGTCTTACAAGCCAGCCGAAATCGATTCGACTTTGGAAGAAGCCTGCCTGATTTCGATGACCCGTACCCTAATGGAAGACAAGGTTATCCAGGAAAAGTCCAAGAACGGAAAGGAATTCAACGTTCAATATCTAGGCGTCGCTGCAAAAGAAGGTTCCGCTCTTGAATTCCGCGGGCAGTGCGCCAATCCCGAAGACAACACGGATTTCGAAAAGGCGATTCTTTTCTTTGTGCCGGAAAAGAACTGCAATTTGACAGCCCGTTGCGAAAAGGGCGGCAAGATTCAAAATCTCAAAATCTTCTAGTAAAAAAACAATTCTGCATTCTCCCGTGCGTTCTGCTCGGGATTTTTTTGTTTAGATTGAAACTATGCAGTTGAGGTCTATTTTCCACTTTAATTCGGAGCGTATTCTCCTGTTGCTCGGAGACGCGCTTCTGATTGCTCTTGCCGTAGCGCTTTCGTACGCGGTGGCGTTTATTGGCGAATCATCCCTGCTGCTTTCCATCGAAGGTTTTTACAGCGTTCTCTTGTACTGGCTTGGGACGCTTCTCGTCTTTGCTTACGGAGGCCTTTACGCCAAGCCGACGACGGATTTTTCCCGGAAAAAATTCAAATGGCTCGCCATGATGAACACGTATGTCGTCGGAGCCGTTTTTTTGACGGAATACGTCCTCGATCCTGAAATTTGGCTCTTCGCCCTCGTCTTTATGCTCGCCTCTTTCATTGTGCGCACGATCACATCCACCTGTTGTGTTCTCCAAGGGAACAAGACGGATTTGACAATGATCGCCGTAATCCCGTTCGTCATCGGGGCAATCGTCACTTTGACCCTGACCCCAAAAATTTTGCCATTTGCACCGCTTCCGGACTCCGCTTTGACGATTTCCGGGCTTGCCACCTTCCTTTACTTCCTCTACAGCACAGCTCTGCTCTCCTTGGGACGCTTTATTCTTGCTAAGTTATCTGCCCTAAAAGAAACGGTTCCGTTGTAAATCTTTACAACGTTCATCCAACTCCAAAGCCTTGAATCGTCCGTTTTTCCAATTATTTTGAGAGCATGAACCCAATTTTTGATTACACAGATTACCGAGCCTGGTTACGCGACGCTTTCGAAAATTACAAGAAGGAGCGATGCGCTGTATCCTGGCGGTATATGGCTTCAAAAATCGGGGGCGATCCGGGTAACCTTTTACGCGTTGCCCAGGGAAAAATCCAACTTTCCATCAAATATATTCAGCCGACCGCCGAATTCTTCGGATTGAACGAAAAGGAATCCGCCTACTGGACCGAACTCGTTCTTTTCGGAAGAGCGAAAAGCGACAAGGAAGCTCTCGACCATTACGAAAAAATGCTCTCCATCAAAGGCGTTTCCATTAAGCGCCTCGATGCGAAAGAACTCGAATTTTACAGACATTGGTATTCGAATGCAATCCGTTCGCTTCTCGGCATAGACGCTTTCCGCGACACCGAGGAAAGTTACAAGCGCCTCGCAGAATCCTGCACCCCAGCGATTTCTGTACGCGAAGCGAAGGATGCCGTTAAACTGTTAAAAGACCTGAAGATGATCAAGCTCGATGCTGAAGGATTCTGGTATGTCACCGAAACCTTCGTAAGCACCGGTGGGAACTGGCGTTCCGAAGCGGTCCGTCGTTTTCAGGAAGATACCATCGCACTCGCAGGCCAGTCTCTTTCGAGACACAAGCCTCCCCTGCGTGATATCAGCACGGCAACGATGACGTTCAACCGCAATATGATTGGACTTGTCCGCGAACGCATTCAAGAATTTCGCAGAGAACTTTTACGTCTGTCCAACGAAGGGACGGACGACGATGCAGTGTACCAGCTGAACGTTCAGCTGTTCCCCATTGCATTGCTCGATAAAAAGGGTGGTGAAGGATGAGAGCGAGTAAGTGGTTTTTAACAGCAGCGATTCCACTGCTCGGGCTTTGGGGCTGCGACAGTTCGCAAGCCAAAGGTCCCGGTAGCGAAACGACAAACGGTATCGTTGCCACGGTGATTTCCGATGGCATGGTTGCCTCCTATGCAGGCGTTACCCTGCACAAAGCGGACTTTATTTCGAACGATACCACGGGAACGGTCGTTGTTCCGAATTATGAAACGGATAGCCTCGGCGGCTTTACCCTCGAAGATTTGGATACGGGCAAATACCGTCTATCCATTGCGTTAGGCGGAAAACTCCATTCCGAAGAAATTTCCTATAGCGGGAACACGTTGGACCTGGGAGAAATTACCCTCGAAGCTCCGGGAACCGTTTCGGGAACCTTTGCCGATGGAAACGGTGAAACTCTTACCTCTTGGATCGGCGTCTACGGTCTTGATATTCTCGTGCGCACCGATTCCGAGGGCAACTTTACACTGTCGGGACTTCCTGCCGGCGAACTCAAGATTTTTGCCCTTTCCGAAGACCGGAAATCCGTTGTCGCCGATACGAACCTGACCGTGAAAACGTCCAAGACATGCTCCTGGATTCACACGGACCTTGCGGACAGAAGCTCTTCCAGTGCCGAAGATCCCGGAAGCTCTTCCAGCCCAGAAGAGTCCAAGTCTTCTAGCTCCGCTGAATCGTCCAGTTCAAGCGAACTTTCCAGTTCCTCTTCGAAGGAATTCGTTTCGATGGTTTTCGAAGATTTCGAGGACTCCGTCTCCTTCGCGGCTAAAAACTGGTACTTCTCGGCGGACACCGCAGCCCAGATCAATTACCCGACCCTATTGAGCAATTACTGGGATGCCGTCGTCGATAATTCCGACCGAAATGGTCATGTTTTCAGCGGATACTTTTCGACAGAGCCCGGCGGCTACGTGATCTTTGGAACCCGGATTTCCACGGAAGGCATCGATATGAGCGACTTGGATTCCGTAACCTTTTACGCCAAAGGTTCGGGAAACCTCCGTTTTGCCTTGGAGCGATGGGAAAGCACTTCCTCCGACAATCTCAAAGCCTGGACCAAAGACCTGCCTTTAACGAGTTCTTGGACGCGTTTTAGCGTGTCTCCGACCGACTTCCAGCTCCCAGAAGACGATACCCTTTCCACAGGTTGGGAAAGCGTCAAAAAGACCGTTACGCGTGTCCATTTCTTCGCGACAAGCGGCCAAGAAATTTCCCTTGACGATATCACCGTTTACGGGCTCACATTTTGATTACACTCCCTTTTCCCGAAGCCAATAATTAATATCTTTGGGAGTATGCAAAATCTTCAAAAAGAAGCGGATCTCGCCCGCGATTATCTCGAGAAAATCGCTACGCTCGCCGAAAAGAAATTCGACGAGCATCTCCCCCCTGAAACCGATATTCCTTGCAACTTGCACAAGGCAATGCGCTATTCCGTATTCGCCGGTGGCAAGCGTCTGCGTCCAGGCCTTGCCTGCGCCGCATTCGAACTTTTCGGCGGCAAGGGAGATAGCATTTGGTATGCAACCAGCGCTCTTGAATTTTTGCACACCTTCTCGCTGATTCACGACGATCTGCCGTGTATCGACAACGACGATTTGCGCCGAGGCAAGCCGACCGCCCACAAGCAGTTCGGTGAAGCGACTGCCGTCATGAGCGGCGATGCCCTTTGCGTCCTCGCCTTTGAACTGATTGCAAAGACCGGCAACCCGCAAGCCATGGAAAGCCTAGCCCACAAGCTCGGCACCTATGGCATGATCGGAGGAGAAATGACGGACATCGACAGCGAAGGAAAAGACGTTTCTCTCGAAGTCGTGGACTACATCCACTATCACAAGACCGCAGCTCTGATTGAAGCGTCCCTTGTGATTGGCGCTCAGCTCGCCGGGGCATCCGAATCCGACATTCAAAAGGTTGAAGCCTATGGCCGTTCAATCGGTCTCGCCTTCCAGATCGTTGACGATATCCTCGACATCGTTTCCACTACGGAAGAACTCGGCAAGGACGCCGGTTCCGACATCGCAAGCGGAAAGGCAACCTATCCGGCTCTTGTGGGCCTCGACAATTCCCGCAAGAAGGCTCAGGAACTTTACGAAGAATCCTTGAAGCAGCTCGAAGGTCTCCATGGAGATACTTCCGTTCTCAAGGCTATTGCCGCATTCATTATCACACGAGTTAAGTAATGCAACTGAAGGACGTTAAATCGCCAAAAGACATCAAAGGCTGCTCGATTACCGAACTGAATGATCTGGCGACGCAAATTCGCGAAAAGATCATCACTCAGGTCGCTACCCACGGTGGACATTTGGCATCGAGTCTCGGTGTCGTCGAATTGACGCTCGCCTTGCACTACGTATTCAACGCCCCAGAAGACATTCTGGTTTGGGATGTCGGCCATCAGGCTTACGTGCACAAGTTGCTCACGGGCCGTTTTGATCGCTTTGAAACTCTCCGTCAGCAGGGCGGACTTTCGGGCTTCCCGAAACGTTCCGAAAGCCCTTATGACGCGTTTGGCGTTGGACACGCATCCACATCGATTTCTGCCGCACTTGGCTTTGCCGTCGCCCGCGATAAACAGCACCAGCATAACAGCGTGGTCGCCGTGATAGGCGATGGCTCCATGACCGGCGGTATGGCTTTCGAAGCCCTGAACAACGCAGGACTTTCCAAGCAGAACATGACAATCATCTTGAACGACAACAAGATGAGTATCGCTCCGAACGTCGGCGGTTTCCCGAAGTACTTGAATCGCATCATTTCCGATCCGATGTACAACAAGGTCCGTTCCGATATCGACCGCGTCATGGCAAAGATTCCGGGCATCATCGGTCGTCACTTCCGCACTCTTATCCAAAGCGTGGAAAAGGCTGTGAAGAATGCGATCCGCCCGGGCCAGTTCTTTGAAGACTTGGGCATTCGCTACTTCGGACCGATTGACGGTCACGATTTGGGCGAACTCATTTCGATTCTCGAACGCGTAAAATCCATTCCGGGTCCATGCCTCATTCAGGTGATGACGGAAAAGGGCCGCGGCATGTCGTTCGCCGAAACGAACCCGAGCCAATGGCACGCTTCCGTTCCGTTTGATCCGAAGAGCGGCAAGCCTCTTTCTCCAAAGAGCCCGACCCCTTCTCTGACAAGCATCTTCGGCAAGACAATTCTTGAACTTGCAAAGAAGAACGAAAAGATCGTGGGTATTACAGGCGCCATGCCGAGTGGCTGCGGTCTCGATATTATGCAAAAGGAACTTCCTGATCGCGTGATCGACGTAGGCATTGCCGAAGAACACGCGGTGACCTTCGCTGCCGGCCTTGCCTGCGGCGGACTCGTCCCGGTTGTCGCCATCTATTCTTCTTTCCTCCAACGCGCCTACGACCAGATCATCCACGACGTCGCTCTGCAGAACTTGCATGTCGTCTTTGTCCTTGACCGCGCTGGCCTCGTCGGTGCCGACGGTCCTACCCACCACGGCTCCCTCGACCTTACCTATTTGCGTTCGATCCCGGGCCTTACCATTATGGCTCCGTCGGACGAAAATGAACTTCGCAATATGGTGACCGCTGCAATCGATATGCAGGGTCCGGTTGCGATCCGCTTCCCCCGCGGTTCGGCGCTTGCGTCTGAACTCAAGGCAGAAGTAGAACCCGTCGAATACGGGAAATTCCAAATCAAGCAACAAGGTAAAGACATTCTGCTTTTGGGCGTTGGCTTTATGCTGCATGAGCTTGAAAAGACGGCGAAGATTCTTGCCGAACACGGTTTCAACCCCACGCTCGTGGACGCAAAATTTGTGAAACCGCTCGACAAGGAAGGCTACCGCAACCTGTTCCAATCGCACCACACAATTGTCACGTTGGAAAACAACTCCATCGTCGGCGGATTCGGTTCTGAAATCGCAGAACTTCTCGCCGATATGGATTTCCACGACAAGAAACTGATTCGCTTCGGTTTACCGGATGCATTTGTGGAACACGGTAAAATTCCGGACTTGTATCGTATGCTTGGCATTGACGGCACGTCCATTGCAAACAAACTACTGAAAGACCTATGACAGAAGAAAACAACAAATTCCCCAAGCGCGTAGTCAAACAGACCTTCGAAGGCAAGTTCGGCATGAGCGATAATCCAGCCGACCACGGTTTTGGCCGCCGTCCGGAAACTCCGGATCCAGATGCACAGGAAACCCGCAGTGAACGCCGCGAATACGGTCGTTTTCAGGATCGCAAATCTTTTGGCGACCGAGAACGCAGACCGTTTAGCGACCGCGGACGTACCCGAAAGCCGTTTAACGGTGAACGCAACGAACGACGCTCTTTCGATGACCGCGACGACCGCAGATCCTTCAGCCGCGACGGCGAACGCCGTTCCTACGGGGATCGTGGCGAACGTCGTTCCTTCGGCGACCGCGACGACCGCAGATCCTTCAGCCGCGACGGCGAACGCCGTTCCTACGGGGATCGTGGTGAACGTCGTTCCTTCGGCGACCGCAACAGCCGCAGATCCTTCAGCCGCGACGGCGAACGCCGTCCGTTCGACGATAAAGCCAACCGTCCAATTTTCCGTCAGAAGCCGGAACGCAAGCTCTATGACGACGATGAAGTCGTCCGCGACGAAGAAGCCGTTCTTTCTTTTGCCGATGCTCCGGACATCACTCCGGAATCCGCAGGCACAAACCCGGCATGGTTCCGCCGCCTTCTCGCCCTCACCACAGAAAAAGGTCGTGAACGCGAAGGAAAGTTCCTCGCTGAAGGTGTCCGCGTCGTGGAAGAAATTCTCACGAACCACATTGACGTCATCATCGGAGTTTATGTCGCCGGCACAAAGAATCTCGACGAAAACGGAGCTCCGGTTTTGAACTCCCTCGGTGAAGAGACCTTCACCCCGCTCGAAAATCTCCAGCCGTCTGTCGACAAGGCTCGCGAACTCAAGGTGGACATTCACGTCATCAGCGAAGATCAGATCAAGCGTCTTTCTTCGACCACGACGACGCAGGGCATTCTCGCCGTTTGCCGTTCCGCAAGTACAAAGCCGAATTATGAAAAGAGCCGCAGCATCGTCACTCTCGTCGATGCCGTGCAGGATCCGGGGAACCTCGGTGCAATTTTCCGCACGAGCCTCGGTTTCAATTCCTCGGGCGTAATCGTCGGTAAGGGTTCCGTGAACCCGTTCAACCCGAAGGTCGTCCGCGGCTCCTCGGGCACGTTCCTCCGCGTTCCATTTGAAAAGGACCGCGACTTGATCGACGCTATCAACGAACTGCACAAGTTCGGCTACACGATCATCGCTACGGATTTACACGGTCGTCAGAGCCTCTCTGAAATCGAACCGCGCAAGCTCCGCAAGGTCGCATTCCTCGTCGGCAACGAAGGCGCAGGTACGGACCAGCATTTGATCGACATTTCCGATGAAACCGTGAAGATCCCGATGTCCAGCGATCTCGAATCCCTGAACGTCTCCGTCGCACACGGCATTCTCTCTTACGAAATGGCAAAGATTCAGAAGGACCTCTAATGAAATTCTCCGATTGTCTTGAAGCTCGAATCCAGGAATGCGGCAACCCGATTTGCCTCGGTATGGATCCTAAGCTTTCCTTGATGCCTGTGGAACGCAAGCATGGTGAAGTCCAGTCCGAAGAAGAAAAAATCAAATTCTTCTACATGGACATTTTGGAAGAATGCTCCAAGCGTAACGTGAAACCGGCCGTGGTAAAGCCGAACAGTGCCTATTACGAACGTATCAGCATTCAGGGCATGCAGATTCTGCACGATCTGATCGCCGCTTACAAGGGCGAAGGCATTCCTGTAGTGCTGGACGCCAAACGCGGCGACATTGGAAAAACCAGTGCCGCTTATGCGGACGCCGCCTTCAACGTTTACGGTGCAGACGCCGTGACTGTTAGCCCTTGGATGGGTAAGGATTCCGTCGGTCCCTTCCTTGAACACCCGGCAAACGGCGGCGTTTACGCCCTTCTCCGCACAAGCAACAAGGGTGCAGCGGACTTTCAGGATCTTCCTGTCGAAGGCAGCACTGCATTCTTCTCGGTGGCAAAAAAGCTGATCGAATGGGACAATGGAAATCTCGGAGCCGTCGTCGGCGCAACGCACCCGGAAGAACTGGAACGCATCACGGCATTCTTTGCCGCTGCAAACCATGAAATTCCGTTCCTTATTCCGGGCGTTTCCATTCCGGGCGTTCCGGGTGGACAGGGCGGCGATGCCAAGACCGTTTTGCAAGCTATCGCAAACGGTGGCGGCAAGCGCAAGTTCCATGTTCTCAACAGTTCGAGCGGCTTGAATTTCGCCTGGCAACGCACAGGCAAAGAAGCCGAATACGCTTCTGCTTGCGTCGATGCTATCGAATCTTTGGCCGAAGCGATCCGTTAACGCTCAGATTAAATACATTATTTGAGTATGCGTCATCTTGTGTGTATTCTTCTTTCTTGTGCAATTGTCGCTCTCGCATTCCATTATGCAGAGCCGTTGCCCAAGCTACCCCAAAAAGAAGAATTCCTGCCCAAGGCGGAATATGCGAAAGCTCTCGCCATGGGTCACAATGTGACCGCATCGGGTCTTTTCTGGATTAGCGGTATCATCGATCTCGGTGAAAGTTACCTGTACGGGACATCCTACGCATGGCTTTCCCATGTGGGCAACCTTTCTACCGAGCTGGATTCGCTTTTCCGCACGCCGTATAATGTCGTCGGCAGTATCACGAACAACGACGAACCGGACACAACCGACTTTATCGTGATGCGCCGAGCCGTGCGCGTGTACCCGGATGACTGGCGTTTGGCGGTTTACTTCGCCCTGCGTCTTGCAAACAGTCCCACGCACAATTATGCGGAAGCGGCAAAAATCATGAAGCACTTCTCGACTTCAAAAGACACGACCATTCCGCCACACATCAAATCGATTTACCGCAACTTCGAGCTGAACACCATGCAGACCGAAATGGCGCTTGAAATGCTCATCAACGACGCACTCAATCCGCAATTCAAAGACTTGATCAAGGGCTTTACCCCAAAGACTTTGCGCGCCCTGCATCGGAAGGGAGAACCGGATACAAACATCGTCAATGAAGTTTCCTTTATCATGAAGAAGCTCAGTGAACATGCGATCGATCCGAATTACGCCTACCAACGTTTGCTCTCCTTCAAAAAGGAAGAACCCGCCGACTCCGCTTCTGCAAAAGAACCTGACACGACCACAGCGAACGACACTGCGACTATCGCAAACTAACTTTCAGAAATTCAGAAAAAGATTTAACGCCCCGCAGCCTGCGAGGCTCTTTCTTTATTGCGGGAAAGTCCCATCAGTTCAAAGGCGTTCGCACTGCGTATAAAGTAATCTTTAGCGACGTCAGAACGTTTTTCATTTAGACCGCGGTAATAAAGGATCGTTGCCGACATAAAGGGGCGACCCGCATTTATCGAACTTTGCAAGGCGACATTGTAAAGCGAATCCGCTTTTGATTCTTGCAACAGGTTTGCCATTCGGGCCGCGGTAAAGGCGAGCTTGCCAGGAGCATCTCCGTCCAAAGCATCATCCGCATCTTCTAAATACTTTTGGGCATTCGCACGGTCACCTTTGCCAGCAAAGGCGATTCCTGCGACACAGAGAATGTTTCCACGAAGTGCGTCCGGAATCTCTTTCAAGAATTCCACGGACATCGAATATTTAAGTTCAATGACCTTGTCGTAATTCTCCTGTTCCAGGAAGATTTCCATCCAGGCGAGATAGTAAGCGGCAAGAGTATTCGTATCCAGTTCCGCCTTGTGAACCTGCAAAAGAAGACCCTGGGCGAACTCCAAGTCCAGGCTCTGCGCCCGCAACGTCGCCATCGAAATCAAGATGCGCCCTTCCGAAGAAATATCCGATTCTTTACGGCTCGAAAGCAAAGCGCGTTCGTACAAACCATAAGCCTTGGCGAACTTCCCCGCTCGCACTGCTTTGTCTGCGCGGAACGAAAGGTCCTTGGATTCTGACGAGGCAAAAGCGCACACGGCAACAAGCAAACTTGACATCAACATACGACGGATTACCATGTATCCTCCGCCACAAACGGAACAGAGTCACGGTTCGGCATCGAACGGCGAATAATCCACATGTTCGAAATGCCTTCCATCAAGTCATCCGCGTTTTGCAAAGTTTCTTCGCCACGGGCGACGATTCCATTCATGCTCCCCACGACCCTGCCGAGGGAATCCATCGTTCCGTTCAAACGGCCAAAGACGCCGTCTAACGAAAGGAATACGTTGTCAAGCTTCTGCGGCGTGTCTTCCATTTCAACACTCATCGCCGAAAGCTTTGTCGTGAGCGAATCCGTGCGGTAAAGGATTCTCGGCAAAGTTCCCGACAAAATATCCAGCAGCTGGATGCCTTCGTAAGAGAAGTAATCCAAGCGGTCCAACTGGCGGTTCAGCTTTTCGTAAATCGTTCTCGATCCGAGAAGGGCTCCGATGGTCGTATTCGTATCCATCGTCAAAGCGACTAGCGTATCGGCCTGATTGATCAGCACGGTCACATGTTCGAGCACCTCATTCAGCGTTTCGATCACCGTTTCAATATCCTGTGATTTGCCTGCGGTAATCGTTTCGCCGTCTTCCAGCATGCGGCCTTCACCTTTGCGAACATCCACGTTCACCACACGTTCCGAAATCACGTTCTGGTCACGAATGGCGAAGATCGTAGCGCGGTCCGTAATCCACGGTTGGAATTCTTTTCGAATCGTAAATTCCATGCGCACCATTCCCGACGTTTCGATTTTCATGTCGGAAACATGTCCAATGCTCACGCCGCTGATTTGCACATCCGTTCCGGGATGCAAACCGTGGGCTTTCTCAAAATTACTGTAGAGCTTGTATTCTTCGATACCGATAACCCCTGCAGTCATCATTCGGGCATACAATACAAACAAGAAGACCATTACGGAGAATGTGATGAAAACGCCGACCAAGAGGCCAGACAAATCCATCCAATTAATTTTCCGAACCGGTTTAAGCAACCAGCAATCTCCTTATCCAAAACGTCCACCTTAGGACTTAAAAAAAATACGCTTTTTTCGCTACGAAAAGGAGGAATCCAACTGAAAATCTCGCAAATTGCGGAACATTTCATGCGCCATCGGCGTATCGGAATCCAGCCATTCTTCAAATTTCATGCGCTTGCTCAAACGTTTATTTTCTAAAAAACAAAGATCTGCGCCAAGCTCTCTCGATATCAAAAGGTCATGTGTCACAAGAATCATCGACGTTTTGAACAACGCCTGCATGTTGTCGATCAACGGCAAAAGCGTATTGCGGTTGTAATTGTCAAGACCTGCGGTCGGTTCATCCATCAGCAGAAGACGCGGGTCCATCGCCCAGGCACGCGCAATCGCAACACGTTTCGCCACGCCAGAACTCAACATGT